>JBGUZS010000075.1:0-22154 GCA_045223835.1 Oscillospiraceae bacterium
TCCACCCCGAAGCCCACACCGGCGCCGACCCCGACGCCGGAGCCCGCCCCGGAGCCGGAGCCCGACGATCCCCTGGAGCGGGCCCTGGCCTTTCTGCAGACCCGGGACAAGGACTATGTGCAGCGGCATGTGGGAACTTACCTGGAACTCTACCGCATGTCCCACCCCGGGGCGGATGTGCAGGTCACCGGCTGGACCACCGATGCACAGGGGATCCATATGAATCTGACGGGGCTGGAGGCGGCAGATTTCGCGGAGGCGGATTACTTTCCGGATCTGGTGGAGTTCAGCAGTGTGATCAGCGGAAACACCTTTGTCCGGGAGGATCTGCCTGTTCCCCGGGAACCGGAAAGCGACCATCTCTCGGAGCGGGGCATGCGGATCACCATGGACCGTGCGGATTGGCCGGTGGGAGCGGAATACATCCGGTTCACCTTGACAAACGAGACGGAGGATTACCTGAGCTACAATGAGATCTGCCTGCAGAAGGCGGTGGAGGGGCTGTGGCACAATGTTCGGTTAGCGGGCGGCAGCATAGGGTCAGCCTGGGTACTCGAGCCCCATGCTTCCGTGACCTGGGTCATGCCGGTGCAGTTTCTCTATCCCCGGCTGGGGGAGGGGCTCTACCGCGTGTATCTGCCCCATGAGAAGGACTGGGCGGAGTTTGCCGTCCGGGCGGAGGAAGAGCCGATGGACCCGGAGCCGATGGACCCGGAGTATCTGATCTGCCGGAACTGGCCGGAGGCCGCTCTGCTGCTGGCGGGGATGCCGGAGAAGGTGGAGAGCGACCTGGCCCATGTCGTCCATTGGCCAGCCGTGAGCCATCATTGGCGCTTGACAGAGGACCGGAGCCTGTCGGACGAGGGACTGGCACAGCGGCTTCTGGGGGAGGAAGCGGAGTACGACGCGGCCGCAGCGGTCTGGCGAGCCGGGACCCTGACCCTCAGCCTGGGGGACAAGGTTCGGGTGGTAAACGACTCCCTTCTGTCCATGGCGCTGCAGCTGGCGCTGCCCCTGCGGGGGCCGGAGACCTTGGACCCTCGGAAGATCCCCTCCCTGGAGGAAGCGGGGTGGACTCTGGGCGGCTTCTGGACAGAGCTCGACGCCGGGATCGGAGACCTGTATCCCGGGCTGAACAGCCGCTGTTTTATCCCGGATATCGGTATTCTCAACGAAAGACTGGAGGCGGCCCTGGAAAGACTGGAGGATGAGGATCCCCGATACACGGAACTGGCGGACTTCCGTTTCGCCCCGGAGGATGCGGGGGACCTGCGCCTGGTCCTGATCTCTCTGCGTACGGTCACGCCGGAGGTCGGCATAAATGCCTGGCCTGTGGTCTCCCCTTGGGGGGAGCTGGAGGAGACGGCAGTCTGGTACGTTTCCGACGAAAGCTTGGGTATCCTGCTGCTGGAGGGACAGTACCCGGGGAGCTGTCTGGAGTCCTACGATTCCGGAGAGACCGTTTCCCCCATGGAACAGATCGAAAAATTCCTCCCCCTGATGGAGGGGGAGGAGGAAGGACTGCGTCTCACCCGCATGGACTACGTGCTCATCCCCGGGCATGAGGAGGGCGTATTCCAGCCCGCCTGGCGCCTCCTGGCGGAGACGGCATCCGGGGAGGAACGGACCTGGGTGGTGAGTGCCCGGACCAAAAAGCAAAGCGCCTACGACCTGCAGCGGCGGGCTTATCTCCAAAATCTGCAGAGGGAGATTCGCGGCCTGTTTCAGAGATACCGGGAGCAGCACCCGGACATGGACGTGTGGGAGGACAGCTGGGGGATCGATCTGCTGGAGGGCGGCAGGGAATGCCTGGTGGTGCTGTGCCATGGAGCGGATATCCCGGCGCTGGAAGCCTCCGGCGTCCTGCCGGAGGGGGTGGTGCTGGACTGGATGGAAAGCCCCTTCAACCAGAAGGAATCCCACCCCTGCCCCCATGAGCCGGAGTGGGAAAAGGATTGGGGAACGGTGCGCTTTGCCATGGGTCAGGCGGAGTATCCCCCGTATCCCGGATCTGTCGAGCTTACAGTGGGCTGGGAAAAAACCTTCCAGCTGCAATCGCTCGTCTGCAAAAAGCACATGGACGGGGAGTGGAGAACCGTGTGCCGCGTTTATGCCGACGGCCAAGAGCTTGAGGCGGAGGCGGGGGAGACGACCCTGCAAGCTACCCTCTTTTCCAGACTGGGGCCGGGTCTTTACCGCCTGTATATCAACGAGAAATTCTGGGTGGAGTTCAAGGTGACCGATCGCACAGCTGAAAACTAGCACATACAGCCTCGCAGAGTTCGCGGCGCGGAAGCCGCGAATACAGGAAATCATTTTCGGGCGGAATTCATTTCTGCCCGAAAATACTTCTCGCGGAGCGTACTGTGCGAGCGAGGCGAGTGCGGGGAGCGCAGCGCGACTATCTCGACCTTGAGCCCAGCGAAGCGGGTCAAGGTCGAATTGCCTTCGCCTGCTCCGTGATGCCCTTCTCCCGCCAGTGGGAGAAGAAGAACACCGGAAGGATGATGAGCATGCCCATGAGCATGCTGACGCCCCAGGCCTGGAACACGCCGATATAGTGCTCCATGCCCACCCCGGCGGCTGCCGCCGCCTCCCGGCTGACATACTGTCCCGCCGCCAGGGCGGCGTCCAGGGCCTTGTCCAGGGGATAGGCGGTGATGGCCCAGGTGAGGGGGATTTTCAGGATGGTGGAGCCGATGACGCAGAGGGAGGCGCCCAGGGCGGCGCCGGCGCCCCGCAGGGTCCCGGCCAGGATATTCTGGACCCCATAGAAGAAATAGAAGAAGCAGACGAAGCGGATGCCCTCCGCCGCCATGCGCCGGGAGGTTTCGTTGGCCCCGAAGATCAGGGTGATGGCGGGGCAGAAGAAATACAGGATCACCGAGAGGACCAGGGTGACGCCGCAGGTCATGAGCAGGGTGGCGCGGACCCCCTTGTTGGTCCGGTCCAGGTCCCCGGCCCCCACGTTCTGGCCCACATAGGTGGTGACGGCGGTGGAAAAGCCCATCATGGGCAGGAGGACAAAGCCGTCGATCTTCATGAGCATGGAATTGGCGGCGATGAACTCGGTGCCGAAGCGGAAGGAAAAGCTCTGGGTGATGAGGCAGCCCCCGGCGAAGCACATGCTCTGGAGAGCGGAGGGAAGGCCCAGGCGGAGGATCTGCTTCGTGAGGACGCCGTCCATCCGCAGACGCCGGAAATCGATCTTCGCCCCGTAGACCCCGGTGGACTGCCGCCAGAGCATGAGGCAGCCGCTGAGGATATGGGCCAGGATGGTGGCGAAGGCCACCCCCGCCACGTCCCAATGGAAGACGCAGACGAAGAGCAGATCCAGGGCGATATTGGTGAGACTGGAGACGATGAGGGCGTACATGGGCCATTTCGCGTCCCCCAGCCCCTGGACCATGCCGTTCATGTTGTTGTACAGCACGTTGCCGCAGGTGCCCAGGAAGATGATGCGGATATACAGGGTGGCGTCCTCCAGGATATCCGCCGGAGTGCCCAGGAGCAGCAGCAGAGGCCGGGCGCAGAGGGTGCCGGCGACGGTGATGAAGACGCCCGCCAGCATGCTCAGGAGGAAGGTGGTGGTCATGGCCTTTTCCAGCATCTTCGTATCCTTCGCCCCCCGGTACTGGGAGATGACGATATTGGCCCCCATGCTCACCCCCATGTACAGGGCGTTGAACACCAGCATGATGGCGAAGCTGGCGTTCACCGCCGCGAGGCAGTGGGTGCCGTCCCGGGCGAAGTTCCCCACCACCACGCTGTCCACCACGTTGTACAGCTGCTGGAACAGGTTCCCCAGGATGATGGGGAGGGAGAAGAGAATAATCTTTTTTGCAATGGGGCCCTGGGTCAGGTCCCGCCGGTCGGCTGCCCGGAGCAGCCGTTCTTCCTTCGTCAACTTGCTTCAGTCCTTTTTTCGCAGCGCCGCTGCGATTTTTTCATAAATCGGGAGGGTCACGCCGCACTTCGCCCCCAGACGGGGGATATCCAGGATGAGCCCCTCCAGCTCTGAGGCGCCGCCCCGGAGGATATCCCGCTGGAGGGAGGTGGTCATATCCGGGTCCAGGGCATCCAGGATGGCCAGGTTCCGGGCCGGAAGATCCGGGTCCAGCGCAACCCCCTGCGCCCGGGCCAGAAGGACGATCTCCTCCACCAGGGCGGCGAAGCAGTCCCGGATCTCCCCGGGCCTCTGCATGGCCCCGGCGCTGACGCCGTAATACAGGCCGCAGGCCCCCTGGGGGGAAACATAGGAGAACTTGGTCAGGCAGTCCCGTCGGATATCCCGGGAGAGGTTGGCCTCCACGCCGCAGGCGGCCAGGTCCACCCGGATCCCCTCCAGGACGGGGGAGGTCTCTCCCCCCGGCAGGCCGAAAAACACCCGGAGGATATCCCCCCGCATGAGGATATGGCCGGGGGAGGCCAGCTCGGAGGCAATATAGATGCAGCCGTCCGTTACCAGCGGGGCCTTGAGCCGCTCCCGGAGCCGGGCTCCCGCATCCGGCAGGTTCAGGATGGGGATGATCACCATATCCTTCCCGGCAATGCGCCGGAGGAATGGGACCGTTTCTTCCAGGGAATACCCCTTCACGCAGAGAAAAACCACGTCGGGCGTGCCGGGATAGGTCTCCGCGCCCCAGGTCAGCAGAGGCCCGGTGGAGAAGGTATCCCCGGGCTTTTCCACCCGGAGGCCCTCATGGGCCAGCGCCTCCCGCTGCCTTCCCCGGGCGAGGAAGGAGACCTCCAGCCCGCCCCGGACAAGATGGGCGCCAAGCGCTCCGCCGACGCCCCCGGCCCCCAGGATCAGATAGCTGCGGCTCACTGCTCCATCCTGCAGGAGGCGAGGTATTCCGTATCCGTCTCCGTCTCCAGGCCGGGATCCGCCAGGGCGAGGACCGGCTTCAGCCCCTCCGCCTCCGCGGTCAGCAGGAAATGGCAGAGGGCGATGCCCAGGTCGATCTTCTGCAGGTCGCCGGTGGCGTCCCCGGTGAAGCCCTTATTGCGCTTCACGTAGAAATGCGCGGCGTCCTCCGTGATCACCGCCCGCCAGGGCTGCTTGTTCACCGCCGAGGGGGCGAGGCGCACCGCCTCCAGGGGCCGGGCCAGCTTTCCGGCGGCCTCCGGGGTCAGAGGATGCCGGAAATCTCCGGAGCGGAACAGCTCCCCGAAGGGCAGGCGGGTATCCGCCCCCACCCCCTTGCGCATAAAGCTCTCCCGCAGGGAGAGCTTTTTGGCCGGATAGCCCAGGGGGCTGGCGCAGGGCATGATCTCCCCGGGTCCCAGGTCCATGGCCTCCTGGAAGGCCTCCCGGTTCAGGGTGCCCCCTAGCCACACGGTGCCGACGCCCAGGGACCAGGCGTACAGCACCAGCTTTTCGAAGGCGTAGCCGTAGGCCTCCTCGGCATGGGCCTGCCGGGGCAGCTTGGCAGCGAAATACAGGCTCTCCCCCGCGACTACGGGGCTCTTCAGCCCATGCTCCGCCGCCTCCAGCAGGCGGAATTCCGGGGCGATCCCCCAGGGGGTGGGGATCGCTGCCATATAGGCGGCAAGGGCCGCCCGGTGCTCCGGCTTCAGCGGGGCCCCGTCATAGGTCCGCACGCTGCGCCGGGTCCGGATCAGATCAAAAACATTGTCCATTTATTCCTCCCCCTTCCGGCCTTCCCGCCGCCGGATGACCAGCAGCACCGCCAGCAGGAGCACCAGGGTCACGGGGGTGGCCAGGGCGGCGACGGCGCTGCCCGCGCGGGAGCCGATGATCCCGGCCAGGATATACCCCGGCACGCACACCGCCGCGGCGGTCAGGGCATAGGGCAGCTGGGTGGTCACATGGTTGATGTGGTTGGACTTGGCTCCGGCGGAGGACATGATGGTGGTATCCGAAATGGGGGAGCAGTGGTCTCCGCATACCGCGCCGGCCAGGCAGGCGGCGATGGAGATCACCAGCATTTCCGACTCCCCGGGGAACACGGCGCAGACGATGGGGATCAGGATGGTGAAGGTGCCCCAGCTGGTGCCCGTGGAGAAGGCCAGGAAGACGGAGACGATAAAGGCGATGGCGGGGATCAGCATCTGCACCGCCTCGGCGGAGGAGGCCATGAGCCCATGGATGAAATCCGCCGCCCCCAGAAGGCCGGTGACCCCGGACAGGTTCCAGGAGAGGATGAGGATGATCATGGGGGCGCACATGGAGCGGAAGCCCGCGGCGAAGCAGCCCATGAAGTCCTTGAAGCGGATCACGCCCCGGTTCATGTACAGCCAGAAGGTGATGATGACGGTGATCAGGCTTCCCATCACCAGGCCCCGGGCGGAGTCCGCATCCGCAAAGGCGTCGATGAGGCTGGCACCGGAGAAGAGACCCCCGGTGTACACCATCCCCAGCAGGCAGGTGAGGATCAGCACCACCACGGGGATCACCAGGTCGGAGATCCGGCCCTTGCCCGGCTCCGCATCCTCCGGCTCCTCATAGGGCTGGTCCCCGGCGGTGAACAGGTCCCCCTTCCGGGCGTTGGCCTCGTGGAGGCGCATGGGGCCGAAGTCCAGCTTCAGCAGCACCAGGAGCAGGAGCATCACCAGGGTGGCCAGGGCGTAGAGGTTATAGGGAATGGTGCGGATGAACATATGGAAACCGTTGATCTCCATCCCCTCCGGCACTGCGTAGCTCACGGCGGCAGCCCAGCAGGAGATGGGGGCGATGATGCATACCGGGGCGGCGGTGGAATCCAGCAGGTAGGCCAGCTTGGCCCGGGAGACCTGGTGCCCGTCGGTGATGGGCCGCATGACGCTGCCCACGGTCATGCAGTTGAAGCCGTCATCCACGAAGATCAGCAGACCCATGAGGATGGTGAGCAGCTGGGCCCCCAGGCGGGTCTTGATGCGCTTCTGGGCCCAGCGGCCGAAGGCCGCCGCCCCGCCGGACCGGTTCATCAGCACCACCAGGGTGCCCAGGAGGGTGACGAAGACGAGAATACAGGCATGGGATGTATCGGCGATGCCGGAGACCAGCCCGCCGCTCTCATGGAAGAGCAGGGTGTTCAGGGCCAGCTCCCCGTTCCCGCCGGCATAGAGAAGAGCGCCCACCACCACGCCCACGAAGAGGGAGCTGTATACCTCCTTGGTGATGAGGGCAAGGGCGATGGCGATCACCGGGGGAAGAAGGGCCAGCGCCGTGGCGTATACCCCGGGGCTGTAGTCCTCCGGCGCCTGGCCGGGGGTGAGGATGGTCAGGATGATCAGAGCCGCTGCGGCGGCCAGGGCAAGAAGGTTGCAAACTAACTTTTTGGTTCTCATACATCCACGCCTTTCATTTTAATATGGGGGTTAAATATGGAGTTAAGCTCGGTTTGGGGTTATGCTCGGTCGTTGGTGGCGTCTCCGCTGCCGCTGAGGGGAACGGCCTCCCCCAGATAGGTTGGCTGCGGCAGGAAGATGCATTGGAAGAAGTCCTTATCCCGGGCCAGGATCTCCCGGATATCCCGGTACAGCTGACCCGCATACCGGCGGGTATCGCAGGGAACGCCCACCGCCTCCAGCCCCAGCCGGGAGGCGATATACAGCGCCCGGGGGAGATGATAGGCCTGGGTGACGACGACGACCCTTTCCGCCCCGAAGATCGCCTTGGACCGGTAGAGGCTGTCATATGTGCTGAAGCCCGCATGGTCCATGAACACGTCCTCCGAAGGGACCCCGGCATCCAGGGCCGCATCCTTCATGGCGTTCACCTCGTCATAGTTCTCCCGGCCGTGGTCCCCGCTCATGAGGAGCCTGGGCGCGGCGCCGGCCTCGTACAGCCGTACGCCCATATCGATCCGCTCCCGGAGCATGAGGCTGGGGCTGCCGTCCGGCAGAAGCCCGGCGCCCAGGACCAGGATGCAGTCCCGACCGGCCAGCTCCGGATCCTCCGGAGCCAGGATGCGGCTGCGGGCATGCAGGAGCATGACCGCATTCGGCCCCAGCCCCGCCAGGAGCAGGAGGACCAGGACCGCAAGGGCGGCGATCCGCAGGCCCTTTTTCTTTTTCTTCATGGATATGCCCTCCAAAGTTCCTCTATTATAAGCGAAAACGGAAAAATATACAATACGGGGTATTGCGCAGAACGGGGAAAAGGGCATAGAATTTCCTCATGAAATGAGAGGAGGCCGGAAATGGAGCAAAAACGACTGGAGCTGGCCCTGTACGGAAAGGGAGGCATCGGGAAATCCACCGTCAGCGCGAACCTTTCCGCCGCCCTGGCGGCGGCGGGCAGCCGGGTGCTGCAGGTAGGCTGCGATCCCAAGCATGATTCCACCCGTCTGCTCCTGGGGGGCGGCAGCCTCCCCACGGTGCTGGACTATCTGCGCACCGTGCCCAAGGAGGAGGAAAGGCTGGATGCCGTGCTGCATAAGGGCTGGGGCGGGATCGGCTGCGTGGAGGCGGGGGGACCGAAGCCCGGGGTGGGCTGCGCCGGCCGGGGCATCATCACCGCCTTTGAGTTTCTGGAGCGGCACCGGGCCAAGGCCGACTATGATATTCTGATCTACGATGTGCTGGGGGACGTGGTCTGCGGCGGCTTCGCCGTACCCATCCGCCGGGAGTATGCGGACGCGGTGTTCCTGGTGACCAGCGGGGAGTTCATGGCGCTGTACGCCGCCAACAACATCCTGCGGGGCATCCGGAATTTTGACGGCGGAGAATGCCGCCGGGCGGCGGGGATCATTTTCAACGCGCGGAACCTGGATGGGGAGACGGAGCGGGTGGAGCGCTTCGCCCGGGCGACGGGGCTGCCCATCGTGGCCCGGGTGCCCCGGAGCGAGGCCTTTGCCCGGGGGGAGGAGGCGGGGAAGCCCCTTTTGGCCCTGGAGGGCTACGGGGAGGAAAAGGCTGTGTTTGCCGGCCTGGCGGAAAAGATCCGCGGCGGCCTGACCCTGTATGAAGCCCGGCCTCTGGAGGACGAAATGCTGGAGGAGGCGGTGCTCCGGGGCGGCAGCGCCGCAGTCCCGGCGCGCATGCCGGAGCCGCCGGAGGAAACGACGGCGGAAAAACCGGCCGCCCTCCCGCCGCCGAAGGCGGCTGAGCCCCGGATGCCCCTGTACGGCTGCGCCTTCAACGGCGCCGCCACCACGGCGGTGCACCTGACGGACGCCGTGGTGATCGCCCATTCCCCCCGGTCCTGCGCCTTCTATACCTGGCAGAATATCAGCTCTCCCGGGCGGCGGAACCTGTTCAACCGGGGCATCCTCATGCCCTCCGCCATCAGCCCCGGCTTTGAGACCACGGAGATCGGCCATGCCGAGGCGGTATTCGGCGGCGTGGAAAAGCTCCGGGCCCAGGTGGAGCGGGCCCTGGAGCGGAAGCCCGGGGCGGTGATCGTGATCAGCTCCTGCGTCAGCGGGATCATCGGGGATGATCTGCTGAGCCTGGAACGCCTTTCCACCCCGGAGACTCCGGTCATCGCCGTCCCGGCGGACGGGGTGATCGGCGGGGATTATATGGAGGGGATCCGCCTCTGCCTCCACACCCTGGCGGAAAAGCTGGTGCGGCGGGATGCGCCGCCCCGGCCCAGGACCGTAAACCTCATCGGCGAGGTGGGGGTGAGCAACAATACGGAGGTGGACTGCCAGACCCTGCGGCGCCTCCTGGGAGGCATGGGGATCTCCATCGGCTGCCGCTTCCTG
Organism: Oscillospiraceae bacterium; assembly: GCA_045223835.1. Taxonomy (GTDB): domain Bacteria; phylum Bacillota; class Clostridia; order Oscillospirales; family Oscillospiraceae; genus UBA1774. The sequence goes on from JBGUZS010000075.1 coordinate 9,657, forward strand.
GGGGACTGCACGGCACAGGAGCTGAGGGACCTCCTGAGCGCGCCCCTGAACCTGCTGGCCACGGACAGCCAGGATAACCTGGAGCTGAAGGCCTGGCTGGAGGCGGAATACGGCTGCCGCTTCCGTCCCGGCTGCCTGCCCATCGGGTTTCGCGCCACCCGGGATTTTCTCCTGGAGCTGGGGGATTTCTTCCGTTGCCGTCCGGAGGCGGAGGCCCTCGTCGCCCGGGAGGAGGCGGACTACCGGCGGGAGATCGAGACCCTGCGCCCGCTGCTGCAGGGGAAACGGGTGCTCATGACCACCATCAACGCCAATCTGGACTGGCTTCTGGATGCGGCGGAGGACTGCGGCATGGAATTCGTGTGGATCGGGGTGCTGAACTACCTGCGCCGGGAGCTGCGGATTACGGACCGGCAGGAGCGGAACGCCGTCATCCAGGAGATCACCGGCGGGGAAATCGTGGAGCAGCGCATCCGGGAGCTCCGGCCCGATATGGTCCTGGGGAACTATACCGCCCGGGCAGACAGGGGAGAGTATGTGACGGATACCCTGCCCATGACCCAGCCCATCGGCTTCGGCTCAGGACTGACGGTCCTCCGCCGCTGGGCCCAGCTGAACAAGGACGAAAGAGAGGGGGAGTGGGAGCATGACCGGATCTGGTTTGAAAAGTATTATGCCTGACTGCACCACGGGCGCCATTTTCACCGTGGAGGGGATCCGGAACGCCGTGGTGCTGCTGAACGGCCCCATGGGGTGCCGTTTCTACCACAGCACCACCTCCCGCTTCCTCACCATCCGTCCCCTGCTCCGTCTGCCGGAGGAGGAGGGGAGAGAGGCCCGGCCGGTGGACTACAACACGCTGAACAACTGGTTTTTCCGCCAGGAACGGGTCCCCTGCACCTGGCTGGACGGCCGGGATTACGTCTATGGGACGAAGGACAAGGTGCTGGAGGCCCTGGCGTATATCCGGGATCATGTAGCCCTTGACCTCCTGGCCATCGTGGATTCTCCCGGTGCCTCCCTCATCGGGGACGCCCTGCTGGAGCCCGCCCGGGGCATACTGGGGGACAGGGTCCTGCTGCTGGAGTCCCCGGGCTGGTCCGCCTCCTTCGAGGAGGGGGCCTCCTATGCCGCCCTGGAGCTGCTGCGGAAGGGGCTGCGCCTACGCCGCAGCGGGAAGGGATCCGGGGAGAAGCGGGTGAACCTCCTGGGCTTCAACCTCTGGCAGCGGTATCAGGAGGGGGATATCCTGGAGCTGAAGCGTCTCCTGAAGCTCTGCGGGATCGGGGTGAACGCCATCCTCTGCGCGGACTGCTCCCTGGAGGAGCTGGAAAGGCTGCCGGAGGCAGACCTGAATCTGGTGGTCTACCCGGAGCTGGGGCTGGACTGCGCCAGGTATCTGGAGGAGACCTGGGGAATGCCCTTCCTCGTCAGCCCGACCCTCCCTGTAGGCTTCCGGGCGACGGAGGCGCTGCTGGAGGAGCTGTGCCGCCGCCTGGGGACGGATCCCGCCCCCGCCCTGGAGGAGAGCCGCAGGGCCAGGGCACTGGCCTGGTACAAGATCCGGGATATCGAGCAGAGCTACGGCAGGCCCCGGGGGGTGAAGTTCCATGTGGATATCGGCCCCAGCGCGGACAAGGCCTATACCGCCTTCCTTCGGGATTACCTGGCTATGGAGCCGGCGGAGGCGGAGGAGGCGGAGCTGGTGTTCTCCGACGCCAACGTCATCGCGGAGCTGATGCTGAAAAACAAGCGCTTCTGCGGCATTGAGGCCCGGATGCCGGGTATGGGCTATACAGACCTGATCCCCAAGACCCACCTGGGGGCGCAGGGGGCCCTGTTCCTCATCGAGCAGGTGCTGAACGGCCTCATGAGCAAGATCTGAGCCCCCATGCCCCCCCTTTGCATATTGCCCCTTGCAGGACCTCTGCAAGGGGTGTAAAATACCCTTAAATTAGCATATGCTTACAAAGGAGTGCGTGCCATGATCCCTTTTGACGAGGCGTACTGCCTGGATACCTTCCGGCGTCTGCTGGCGGTGGACAGCACCACCGGCCAGTATGAGGAGATCCAGAAGCTCCTGTGCACAATCCTGGAGGAGCTGGGTTATCCCTGCACCGCGGTGCGGAAGGGCGGCGTCATCGCGGACCTGGGGGGCGAGGGGAACGCCCTCTGTCTCACCGCCCATCTGGATGATATCGGTCTCATGGTGCGCCATGTGAACCGGGACGGCACCCTGAACGTCTGCCCCGTGGGGGGCTTGTACCCCTTCTACTGCGTGACGGAAAACGTCCGGGTGTACACCCGGGATGGGACGGTGTACACCGGAACCGTCTGCCGGACCCCCAACTCCATCCATGTGACGGAGGAGGAGCTGCGCAGCGCGCTGCCGGACTTCCGCACCAACGTATGCGTGGTGCTGGATGCGGACACCGGTTCCGCGGAGGAGACGAAAGCCCTGGGGGTGGATACGGGGGATATCATCGCTCTCGACCCCCGCATGACCGTCTCCGGAGGGTATATCAAGAGCCGTTTCATCGATGACAAGGCCTGCGCAGCCCTGCTCCTCGCCCTCATGAAGGGGATAAGGGAGAGCGGGAAAGGCCTGGGGCGGAGGGTGTACGCCTATTTCGCCATGTATGAGGAGATCGGCCACGGCGCCGTGGTGCTGCCCCGGGACGTGGAGGATATGATCGCCATCGACATCGCCCCCACCGGGCCGGACCAGAATTCCGACGAGCGGAAGGTCTCCGTCTTCGCCAAGGATTCCCGCTTCCCCTATCACTGGGGACTGACCAACGAGCTCCGGGGGGCGGCGATCCGGGCGGGGATCCCCTTTGTGATGGATGTCTTTACCCCCCATTACGGCACGGACTGCGACCCGGTGATCACCGCGGGCTACGATGTGCGCCACGGGGCCATCGGCCCCGGTACCGCCAACAGCCATGGCTATGAGCGCACCCATCTGGAGGGACTCAAGGCCACCCACGACCTGCTGGCCGCCTATCTTGATCTGTAAACCGAACGGGGAAGAGAAGCTATGACCTTACGGGATCTGGAAATCGGAAAACGCGCCGTCGTCTCCGCCATCGGCGGGGAGGGCGCTCTGCGGCAGCATTTTTTGGATATGGGCGTGCTCCCGGGGGCGGAAGTCATGGTGGTCAAGTATGCGCCCATGGGAGATCCCATGGAGCTGATGATCCACGGCTATTCCCTCACCCTGCGTCTGGCGGATGCGGAGCGGATCACGGTGGAGCCCGTCCAGGGGGAAGGGCAGGAGCCGGAGCCCTGGGAGCGGCGGGAGAGCACCGCCCACCCCGGCCTGGGGGAGGGCGGCGAGTTCCACCCCAAGGGCAGCGGGGATCCTCTGCCGGAGGGGACGCTGCTCACCTTCGCCCTGGTGGGGAATCAGAACTGCGGCAAGACCACCCTGTTCAACCAGCTTACCGGGGCTAACCAGCATGTGGGCAACTTCCCCGGGGTGACGGTGGATCGGAAGGATGGGCAGATCAAGGGCCATCCGGATACCCTGGTGACGGACCTGCCCGGGATCTATTCCATGTCCCCCTACAGCAGCGAGGAGATCGTCTCCCGGAACTTCGTCATCCGGGAGAAGCCCAGGGCCATCATCAATATCCTGGACGCCACCAATATCGAGCGGAACCTGTACCTGACCATGCAGCTCCTGGAGATGGACGTGCCCATGGTTGTGGCCCTGAATATGATGGACGAGGTGGCCGCAAACGGGGGCAGCATCGATATCAACCGCATGGAGCAGCTCCTGGGGGTGCCGGTGGTGGCCATTTCCGCCGCGAAGAATTCCGGCGTGGATGAGCTGGTGGACCATGCCATCCACATCGCCCATTATCAGGAGAAGCCCCTGCGCCAGGACTTCTGCGGGGAGGACGATAACGGGGGCGCGGTGCACCGCTGCCTCCACGGCATCGGGCATCTCATCGAGGACCATGCCCGCCGGGCGGGGCTGCCCGTGCGCTTCGCCGCCTCCAAGGTGATCGAAGGGGATTCTCTCATCCTGCAGCAGCTGGAGCTGGACGAGAACGAGCGGGACATGATGGAACACATCATCCTCCAGATGGAGGCGGAGCGGGGTCTGGACCGGAGCGCCGCCATTGCGGATATGCGCTTCCGCTTCATCGGGGAGACCTGCCGGGAGACCGTGATCAAGCCCAGACAGTCCCGGGAAAAGGTCCGCAGCGAGCGGATAGACCGGATCCTCACGGGGAAATATACCGCCATCCCCACCTTTGTCCTCATCATGGCCCTGGTATTCTGGCTCACCTTCAACGTCATCGGGGCCAGGCTCCAGGAGCTGATGGATCTGGGGATCGGCGCGCTGGCGGCGGCGACGGATCGTCTCCTGACCGCCGGTCACGTCAACGAGGCCCTCCACGGTCTCATCATCGACGGGATCTTCACCGGGGTAGGCAGCGTTCTCAGCTTCCTGCCCATCATCGTGACCCTGTTCTTCTTCCTTTCTCTGCTGGAGGACAGCGGCTATATCGCCCGGGTGGCCTTCGTGATGGATAAGCTCCTGCGGCGCATCGGCCTCTCCGGCCGGAGCATCGTCCCCCTGCTCATCGGCTTCGGCTGCACCGTGCCCGCGGTCATGTCCACCCGCACCCTCCCCAGCGAGCGGGACCGGAAGATGACCATCCTCCTCACCCCCTTCATGAGCTGCTCCGCCAAGGTGCCCATCTATGGCTTCTTTGTCAGCGCCTTCTTCCCCGGCCGGGGAGGGCTCATCATGGTGGGGCTGTACTTCCTGGCCATCCTCCTGGGCGTGCTGGCGGCATTCCTGTATAAGGGGACCCTCTTCCGGGGGGAAGCCGTGCCCTTCGTGATGGAGCTGCCCAACTACCGGCTTCCCGGGGCGAAAAACGTGCTGCGCCTCCTGTGGGAGAAGGCGGGGGATTTCATCCGGCGGGCCTTCACCGTCATCCTGATCGCCACGGTGATCATCTGGTTCCTGAACAGCTTTGATCCCCGCTTCGACCTGGTGCAGGATTCCCAGAAAAGCATCCTGGCCATGATCGCAGGGGTGCTCACCCCCCTGATGAAGCCCCTGGGCCTGGGGGACTGGCGCATCTGCACCTCTCTGATCTGCGGCTTCACCGCCAAGGAGAGCGTGGTTTCCACCATGGAGCTGCTCTTCGGCGGCAGCGTGGAGGGGGCCATGACCGCCCTCAGCGCCGCCTGTATGCTGGTGTTCTCCCTGCTGTATACCCCCTGCGTGGCGGCGGTGGCCGCCATCCGGCGGGAGCTGGGGCGGCGCTGGTCCCTGGGGGTGGTGGTATGGCAGTGCGTCTTTGCCTGGCTGGCGACTCTGGTGGTCCGAGGCGTCCTCATTTTGCTGGGAGTATAGGAGCATGAATATCTGGGATATCCTGATCATTGTTCTGCTGGCCGTCGTCCTGGTCCGAGGGATCCTGCGTCTCCGGAAGAACCGGGGAGGCTGTTCCTGCGGCTCGGGGAATTGCAGCGGTTGCAGCGGAGGAAAAAACTGTCCCGGCTGTACGCTGACTGCCGGGATGGATCAAGAGAAAAACGACGAGGAGCGCCGGTAACGGTGCTCCTCGTTCTGCCGTGCGCCTATTTTCCCTTCGGCGCCGCGCACACATCCATGAACCAGTGCTCTCCCGCCGGGTCCAGGACGACCTCGGTCGTCTTCAGCGCGCCCTTTTCCGTTTCAAAGCCGAAGTCCTGACGCAGGATGCGGATATACTCCCCCCCGGTGATGCTTGCCGTCAGTCCGGTGCAGCGGATCCGGCTCCCCAACTTTCCGGCCAGGTCGAAACCCTGCCGGTACCGGTCCCGGCCGCCATGGTCGAAGCTGGGGAGTTTCACCAGCCGGATCTCCACCTCCCCGGGTTCCCCGGCCGGGATGTGCGCGGTGAAGCGGAGATACGTCACCCGGGTCTGTCCGAGGACCTGGTCGAAGGCGCCCTCCAGGTCCCAGACCAGGGTCCGGACGGCGCTGCGGAGGTCGGCAGACCGCTCCAGCAGGAGCTGAAAGGTCAGGCCGACGAGGGTTTCCGTACTCACCCGGCCCGCCAGCTTATCCTCAAGGAAGGGCCTGCGATAGCTTCCCCAGAAGAGGGTCAGCATTTCCCCGAAGGTGCTCTCATACCGGGTCACCGTGGCGCCGGCGCTCTCCATGGGGGTCTCGCAGCGCCCGTCGGCATAGCCCCGGATGGACCAGGTCTCCAGATCCTCCCCCAGAACCAGGAGGTATGCCGTGTGCCTCCGTCCGGCTTCTACGGCCACAATCCGGGTGCCCGCGCTGTTCTGCAGGTCGTTGCTCCCGCCGTTGAAGCCGTAGGTGACCACGGCGGAGCTGCTCATATCCAGCGTGTATTCAAAGGCAACCGTGGGATACCCGGCCGACTCCCCCCTCTCCCCATGGAGGTCGGAGAGGGCGTACACCGTGACCTTCTCCTCCGGCCTGGGCAGAGGCGCTAGGGCGCGGTCCAGAGGATCCGTCCCCACCTGGGCCTCCGCATCCGCCCAGGAGAAGAAGGAAGGGCTGCCGGGGCCGATGAGCAGCTCCGTCTCCGCCGCCTCCCCGTTCACCGTGATCCCGGGGAGCAGGTCCGCCGAGTCCGTGAGGGTGGAGATGAAGGGGTAATACAGGGTGCGGGTCCCGGCCTCTCCGGCGGTGAGCCGGTAGCTGTCCGTCACCAGGCAGGACTGCCGGCGCAGCGGGTCGGCGTACTCCCCGGCATCCCCCCGGTCCGGATCGAAAAGAGAAAAGTCGAAATCCACCCGGCGGTCCGCCATCAGCCCCTCCTCTTCTGCGGTGAGGGGAAGCACCGGGCCGGCATAGAAGTGGTATGCGGCCAGGTTCTGGCCGCCTCTGCTGCCGGTGCCGGAGCCGCCGATGGGGAAGGGAAGGGCGATATACACCCCCAGGGACTGAAGGAGGAACCAGCCTCCGACCAGGAAACAGAGGCAGGCGGCCGCCAGGCTGAGCCTTCTCAGGGCGGGGCGGCGGAGAGGCCGGGCGGCTTCTTCGATATACTCCTCCCGCACCGCCGTGACGGCGTCATACAAAACCAGCGTTCTTTCCTCGTTCACAGGCTGATCCCCTCCTTTTCCAGGGCGGTCCTCAGGCTTCGGCGCAGCCGCAGCATTTTCTGGGCCAGGCGGGCGGGACTGAGGCCCCGTTCCTTTGCCAGGTCCTGCAGGGGCATGCCGTACCAATACCGGCGCAGGAAGAGCCGCCGGTCCTCCGGACTCAGCTTCCCCAGCCAGGCATCCAGCGCCCGGCCCAGCTCCCTGGCCTCCAGGGTCCCCTCCACCGTAACGGGGGAGGGGAGACAGTCCTCCAGCTCGCTGAGCAGCGCCGTCATGCCGGGATCCCGCTTCTTCCGATGCTCCCGGTTCCACCGGCTGAGGGAGAGGTTCCGCACCACCCGTCCCAGCCAGGCCCGGAGGCTAACGGGCCGCTCCGGGGGCATGGCGTTCCATGCGGCTTGCCAGGTGTCGCTGACGGTCTCCTCCGCGTCCTCCGGACTGCCCAGCAGGTTCACGGCGATGCCGTAGCAGTAGCCGCCGTATTTCTCCCTGGTCTCCTGGATGGCCTGCTCGTTTCGCGCCCAATACAGGGCGACGATACCCGCGTCCTCCATGGCCCGCCTCCTTTCCTTATGCCTGGTCCTTCACTGGAGCAGTACCGTTTTCCCGCCGGATATTGCCTCGGGATCAGAAAAAACGCAAAAAAGAGGGGACCCGGGGGAACGGGACCTCTCTTTTTCCTTCTATTGACGCTCTCCGGCGCCTTCCCGGAAACGCAGACGCATCTGATGCCAGCGCGTTCCGCCGTGGACGGATTTCTCCGTTACCCCCTCGTCCCGGAAGCCCAGACGGGCGTAAAAGGGGAGCAGCGCCTCCTTGCAGGTGAGCACCAGCCCCAGCCGTCCCGCCTCCCGGGCCTCCCGGATCAGCCGCTCCAGCAGCCGGGTGGCATAGCCCCGGCGGCGATGGTCCGGATGGGTGTCCACCCCGAAGATCATCTGCCAGGCCCCGTCCTCCCGGTGGAGGGAGGGGTCGGCGTACATCTCATCCCGCAGGTCCGGCTCCGGGGTGCAGAAGCCATCCAGAAAGGCCAGGAGCTTCCCCTCCTCCCAGAGCAGGAGAAAGTGCTCCGGGTACACCGCCAGTCTGCCCGCCAGGGTTGCCCGATCCGCCGCCTCCGCCGGAGGAAAGCACAGAGCCTCCAGGGCGGAAACCGCCTCCAGATCCCCGGGATCTCCATGGCGCAGGACGATCATACCCATTCCTCCTTCCGATGCAGATGCCGTTCTGCCAGAAGACTTAAGCCCAGGCCGACGCCCAGGCCAAGAAGGACCCCCGCCAGCACGTCCGTGGGAAAATGGAGGAAGAGATACAGCCGGGAGAAGGCGATGAGGCTCGCCAGGATCAGAGCGGGAACGCCCATGCGCCGGTCATACCGCAGCAGGATCGCCGCGGCGATAAAGCCGGAGAGACTATGGCCCGAGGGAAAGGAGTAATCCCGGGGCAGCGCCGTCAGCAGGACAACGGTCTCATCCAGCCAGCAGGGCCGGGGTCGGGCGGCCAGAGGCTTCAGCAGCAGATTGCCGATCAGGAGGCTGCAGATCAGTCCGGTTGCCAGGGTGATCCCGCACCGCCGATGCCGCTTCAGCAGGAGCAGGACCAGGGCGGCAAGGATCCAGATAAACCCATAATCGCCCAGGCGGGAGAGGGCCGGCATGGTCCGGTCCAGAAACGGACAGCGGAGATGAGCCTGTATCCAGTACAGGATGGAAAAATCCAGCTCCAGCAGCATGCGCCCTCCCCTAATTCCGCTCCAGGCACCAGGCGATGCCCAGGGCCATGCGTCTGTCCGGCTCCTGAAAATGGTTCCCGGGATTCGACACAAAGGCGCAGTCCGTCCCCCGGGCCAGAAGCAGATCCCGGAAGGCCAGGGTACAGTCCTCTACCCGGCTCAATACCGGATTCCGGCTTTTTTTCTCCTTATCCCCCAGAGAGAGGTACACCCGCTCCGGGCGGCCGGCAAGGAGATGGGCCTCCGCATATTCCGAAAAGCCCGGGAACCATAGGGACCCGGAGCAGCACACCGCCCCTGTCAGCCAGGGGAGCCGGAACAGGGCATACGCCGCCAGCAGCCCCGCCAGGGAATACCCCGCCAGATATACCGGCGCCGCCGAAGCCCCGAGGGCTGCCCGCGCCTTGGGAAGAAGCGCCTTCTCCACCCGTTCCAGGGTGGCGTTTCCGCCGCCGCCGAAATCCTCCCCGCCCTTGAACACCGCCTTCCCGGGCCAGGGGGAGAGCTCCCGGTCCCAATCCGATACCGGGAAGGCGGCCAGGGCAAAGGGAGAATCCGTCAGTTCCCGGAGACAGTCCCGGATCCGGCCCGGCTCCTCCTCCCCGGGCAGGATGAAGACCGGCGCGGTCTCCCGTTCCCTTTCCGCCGGATACAGAATAAGGTCTGATGCGCTCATTTTCCGCCCCGCTCCTTTCTGCTTCCCGCGGTGAGGCGATAGCTGATGTCCAGCAGCTCCCGCACCGTTTCCTCCTCCGCCGAACCATCCAGGAGCACCCCCAGCCAATGGGTCTTGTTCATGTGCCAGGCGGGGACCACCCCGGGCTTGCCCAGATAGGAGCCGCTGAGCAGGGGGCCGCATTTCACATCCAGCAGGAAGACCGCCTCGTCTCCGGACAGGCCCAGCTTGCTCCGGGGAACGCGCATCACCACGGCGTACCACTTTCGGTTTTCCCGATGCCGGAGGATATAGGTCTCCGGCGTTTCGGGAAAGAGGCGCTCCGGCTCCGTGCCGTAGGTCTTCCGGGCGTACAACGCCAGCTCTGCCTGGTCCATGGCTCAGCCCAGCCAGGCCAGGAGCTCGGCCGCATTGGTATCCGGCTTCACCTTGGTCTGGACCTTCGCGATGGTTCCGCTTTCGTCGATCACATAGGTGCTTCGCACCACGCCCATGGTCGTCTTCCCGTAGCTCTTCTTCTCCTGCCAGACGCCGTAGGCCTCAATGGCCTTCCGATCCGGATCGGAGAGAAGGGGGAAGGGCAGGGCGTACTTATCCGCAAATTTCCGGTGGGAGGCGACACTGTCCCTGCTGACGCCGATGACCACGGCGTTCTTCGCGGTAAATTCCCCGTTCAGGGCGGCGAAGGCCTGGGCCTGACGGGTGCAGCCCGGGGTATTGTCCCTGGGATAAAAATAGAGAATGATCTTCTTTCCCGGAAAATCCTCCAGGCTGACGATCCTGCCGTCCTGATCCGCCAGGGAAATGGCGGGGGCTTTGCTTCCCGGCTCCAGCATCGGGCACCGCTCCTTTTTCTGCCTTTTTTTCGCGCTTCCCCGCGGCCTGCGCGGAAAGAAGCCTGCAGGGGCATTATACCATAGCCGGGCTGGGGGCACAACCGGGATATGGAACTCAAAAACTTGACAAAATGAAAAATAAATGAAATAATAAATTAAAATATTTGTAAGGAGGGTCAGTATGAAAAGAGCGATTGCGTTGATCTGTGCGGCGCTGTTCCTTGCCGCCATGTTCGCCGGCTGCAGCGGTCCGACGGGAAATCCGGGAAACACCGCCGGGCCGGAAATAACCGTAGCGCCGCCTTCCCAGGCTCCGGCGACCAAAGCTCCGGTGGTTACGGAGGCCCCGACAGCCACCCCCGAACCCGATCCGGATTCCCCCTATCACTTTGCCAAGGGCAACTACAGGACGGACGCCGACGGGATGCCGCTGGAGAAGTACACATACGAGCTGCCCCTGACCACCACGGACGAGGAGCTCTCCTGCTGGACGACGCTGTACACCCCCCAATGGCTGGAGACGGAGTATGCGGAAAGCCCCTATCCCATCGAATTGGAGAAGGTCACCGGCGTCCACATCGCCTATAATGTCGTCAGCTCCGCCACCCGGTCGGATAACTTCTCCGTCATGCTGGCCGCCGACGAGCTCCCGGACATCATGAGCCAGGCGAACTACTTCTACAGCGGCGATTTCCGCAAGGGGATCACAGAGGAAAACTACTTTGTCAACCTGTACGACTGGCGGGAGTATATCCCCAATTACCTCTATGAGGTGAACAGGAGTCCCGAGGACGAGGGCCTGCAGAATTCCGTTTATCTGCAGGATGACCTGATCGGCTGCTTCTACTGCCTCCGGGACCGGGCCTATGTGCAGAACGGTGTTTTCGTCCGCGGCGACTGGGTCGATCAGCTGGACCTGGACCCGGATATGTTCAAAACCTGGCAGGGCATTTACGATGGCCTGATGGCGTTCAAGACCCAGATCCCCACCGCGACCTATCCCTGCATCCTGTTCACCACCCTGGAATCCGGCGGTTTTCATTGGAACTGCTTCGATACCTATTGCTATACCGGCTCCAGCATGATGATGCTGGCGGATGAAAACGGGAAGGTCTTCGGCGCCAACACGACCTATCGGGATAAGGAGCTGATGACGGAGATCAACCGCTGGTTTATGGACGGGATATTCGATCCCATGTGGATGAGCTTCGATACCATGACTGCGGCGGGGTACATGGACCGCTGGGTCGGCGACCAGATCGGCTACTCCGTGCAGTCCACCAGCACCGGCATCGAGCAGGAGATCATCCTGGATACGCCCGGGGCGCAGATGCTCCCCATGCCGGACCCGGTCCTGTACGAGGGGCAGATCCTCCATGTGGGGACCAATGACAGCCGCCTGTACTACGGCTCCGCAGCCATCAGCGCAAAATGCAAGAATATCCCGCTGGCGCTCACCTGGATCGACTGGCGTTACTCCGAGGAGGGCTCCGATTTCTGCACCATGGGCGTTGAGGGGTATGCCTTTGAGTACAACGAAAAGGGCGAAAAGCGGGTCAGCGATTTTGTGCGCAGCAATCCGCTCTATGTGTATTCCATGCATATTCTGCTGTACGCGCTGAACAGTATGACGGATCCCGGCCTGGATAAGAACTATCAGCATTACTGGTATGACGGCGGCGACCGCATCATTGAAACCTATGATCTCTTCGCGTCCTACAAGAAGGCGGGATTCGACGGCGCCTTCCTCCTCCCCAGAAGCCTGAAGCTGACGGACGACGAACGCTCCGCCTCCTCTACCCTGGGCGCCGAGCTGGGAACCTATATTTCCGAAAACTATCTGGCGTTTGTGGACGGCTCCAAGCCCCTGACGGAATGGGATGCCTATGTGCAGGGGCTGGAGGAGATCGGCCTGAACGAGTATCTTGAGATCTATCAGGGCGCTTATGAGCGGGTAAAGTAAGGGCATACGGGCGTCGGACCTGCCGGCTTCCGGCAGGTGAGCGTGTCGACAAAGCCGACACGCTTCAAATCGGACCCGCTACGCTGGGCTCCGATTTGAGAAGGATTATATCGCCGCTGCGCGCCTGCGTCGTCGCAAATCTCGCGGGCTTTGCTTCCGCGGTTTGCGAGGGAGCCGCGAAAGCTTGCAGACGCTC
>JBGUZS010000076.1:0-17076 GCA_045223835.1 Oscillospiraceae bacterium
TCCCCAGAGGCTCTCCCCGCTCCACCCGGTAGGTGAAGCGAGGGGAGCCTTCCTCATCCTCCAGGATCACCCGCATGGAGCCGGCACGGCTGCCCCAGGGAACGGCGGCTTCCAGAGCATGGCGGTTCCCGGCCAGTTCGTATACATGTGTGACCCATATGCCCCGTGCGCCCGCCGCCATGCAGACAGAGGCCACCTCAGCGGAGATGGATTTTGTCTCCTCCGGTCCGGTGCTGGTAAGGGGCTCATTGAAGAGAAGCATGCTCTCTCCCGTGAGCTTGGAAATCGCCTCCGCGATACGCCCGGCCTCCTCCGCCAGCAGGCCCTTTCTGCCATACTCCTGACCGTTGGGAGCAAAGATCGTAAGAATATTCTTTACCGGGCTTATGGCTGCCTCCCGGGCAGGGACGGGAAAACCCAGCTGGGCCAGCCATTGGCACAGGCCCAGGCTCAGCAGAAATACGGTCTTTCCCCCCTGATTGGCGCCGGTGAGAAAAACCAGCTCGCCCCCGGTGCGCAGCTCCGCATCGTTGCATACCACCTTTTCCTTGCCGGAGATCAGGAGCAGGGGATCGAACAGCTCCCGGGCGGAAAACGCTTTTTCGGAAGCCGGGCGAATGGCGGGGAAGGTCACCGGCAGTCCGGCGGCCTGCCAGCTGCGGGCAAGTCCGGCTGCGGAAAGACAGAAGACCAGCTCCCGCTGCAGTCCCCGCAAGGCCGCGGTTTCACGGATCACAAAACTGCCGATATCCTGGGCGGCCTGCGCGCTGAGCCGTTGCAGGAGCATGGCGTCCATTTCGATCGCCCTCTGGTTGAGCATGATCTGTCGCCTCTGGGCGCCTTTCCCTTTGGCCGCCTTCTCCGGAGGCGGTTCCATGCGCAGGAGCTTCAGCCGGGAGGGCTTCAGCTCCTTATCCAGATTATAGCCGATCCGCATGCGGGCCGGAGCGGCGTGACCTGAGCAGAGCGCCTCGAAATCGGCTGCGGCGTCCCGATATCGCGGGGAGTTGCGCAGTCCGTCCAGCAGCCCGACCAAGGCGCGCATGCCCCCGCTTGCTGCCGGAAACCGGTTCAGCTCCGTCCATGCGGCGTCCACCTTGCGCAGATAACCCTCCAGCCAGCTGAAATCCTCCAGGGAAAAGCCCACGGCGAAGCTGTCCGCGCCGCGGCGCCCGCTGCGGCCCTCCCAGCCGTCCAGACTATCCAGAAGACGGCCCAGGGTCTCCTCCAATCCGGGCAGCTCCAGAATATCCCGGATCACCGCCTGACGCCAGCGGATGACCTCGGGGTCCTCCGTAAACCATGCGCAGAGCTCCTCTGCGCCGATTCGATAGTACTCGGAGATCGACATGGCCTCAGCCAGCCGGTCCAGCTGCAGGTCCTCCATGGTCTGCGGGGGAAAGGAAGCCGATGTCGGCGTTGTTCCCGATGGGTAAAGCAGACAAGCCATATCCTGCGCCTCCCCTCAAAGTATGCCGCGGCGGATCTGCTCCCAGCCGGGATCCTCCGGGCGAACATCCAGCCCTCTGGTATGCAGACCGGAGAGCATATTCTCCAGCCGCAGCCCCTTTTCGGCCACAACCGCTCTGGCATGGCTGGAAGGCGGAGGCGGCGCTTCTTCCAATTTGTATAAGTACTGTATGCCGGCCGGGGTCTCCAGGGCCGTCATGACCAGACTGTGCAGCCGCTCCGAAAGCCCCTGGGCGGCGAAGGCCGCCTTAAGATCCGGCCAGATATGGTTGAAATGGGTGACCAGGATGGCGGGAACCCCCTGCTTTGCCAGATCGGTCAAAAGATCCACGCAGATCTGCGCCCCCTCTGCTGCGCTGGTGCTGGTCATGGGCTCGTTCAGGAGAAGAAGGCTTCTCGGGGTCATGAGCGAGCGGAGGAGGCGGATGCGCTGGACCTCCATGCCCATGCGGCTGTCCTCACCGGTCTTGCTCTCTCCGGCGGCAAATAGCGTCAGCAGCCGGTCACGGGGAGAAAACGTCCCGTCCTCCGCCGGGATCAGACAGCCCAGCTGCCCCAGGAAAAGCAGCTGTCCGGCCATGATCAGGCAGCAGGTCTTTCCCGAACTGTTCGGCCCGGTCATCAGAATGCTGCCGCCCGGATCCAGAGTCAGATCGTTGGGCACCGGCAGAACGCCCGTACAGGTCTGCTCGGGAAGCCGGGCAGCCCGGAAACAAAAGGTCGTCTCTTCCGAAATCGAGGGTGCGGCGAGCGCGCTGCCCCTGTCCCGCAGTTTGCGGCAGAAGGCGGCGGCGCCGGTATAAAACCGCAGCGCTTCCCGGAAGCTGAGCAGCTCCTCCACACCGCTCAGCGGAAGCTTTGCCAGCGCATCCCGGAGCTTTGTCAGCTGACCCCGCGCCTCATACCCCACCTGGGAGAGAAGGTATTCCTGAAACAGCGTGCCGGATCCGTTCTGGGGAAAACTCATCAGGGAGGTGATCCCGTCCCTGGGGGCGGATGCCCCTGCCCCTTCCAGCATTCCCCGCTGGGCATAGGGCTCCGGCCGGATCTCCGCCACCTCCAGGCCGACGACGATCCGGCGGCTGTCCAGACAGACATCGATGGCAAATGCCCCGATGCCCTTCCATTCCGCGTCCAGGCGCCGGAGGACCTCCAACGTCTGTTCAATATTGTCCCGGGCGGCGCAGTCCTCCGCCCATCGCGCAAGCTCCCGCAGAGGCTTGCTGCTGCAGGGATCCCGCTTCAGTTCATCCCGAAGGCAGGTCAGCTCCTCCGCATACCGGGCGGCGAGCTGCCTGCGGAACAGGGTATAGCGGAGAAGCTGGGCATAGCGGTTATCCGCAGCGTTCTCCTCCCGGATGTCGGCAGCCTGCTGGGAGATGTTCCGCTCCAAGCGGATCACCGCCTTTTTCACGCTGTCCATTGCAGCGTCCATTCGGGTCACCCGCAGGCCGACGGGGTTATCCAGAAGTCCCCGGTAGGCGGTTTCTATTCCGTTTAAGGCCTGCAGCAGCCTTTCCAGGCGATCGGCAAGGGCCGGATGAGCCAACAGCTCCCGGATGGCGTCCTGTCGCATCCGGATCGTCTCCCCGTCGTCAGTCAGCAGAGAGTCGGCAAAGGGCAGGGCTCCCTCCGTTCCCAAAGCGGGGAATAGCAGCATGCACAGCCGATTCAGTTCCAGGTCTTCGGCGGCCAGAGAGATATCCAGACCACCCTTGGGCTCCCCATGGGCCCAAAGCAAATCATTTCCGCTCATCGGCATTCTCCAGATCATCGGTTTCCCGGGATGCTTCATCATAAAATGGCAGAAGAAAAAAGTCAATTCCCGGTCCTGCGCCTTGTCCCATCCAGCTCATAAAATCAGACGTCAGCGGCAATACTAGCCTCTGCGGATATCTCCGCGGGAGGATGTCAGCATGATCGGAAAGGTCGAGATCTGTGGGATCAACACCGCTCAGCTGAAAACGCTGAAGCCGGAGGAGACGGATCGCCTGCTGCGGCTGGCCCATACCGGCGACAAAAAGGCGAGGGAAAAGCTGATCGAGGGAAATCTGCGTCTGGTCCTCTCCGTGATTCAGCGTTTTTCCGGCAGGTACAGCCAACGCAGCGAAAACCTGGATGATCTGTTCCAGGTGGGCTGCGTGGGCCTGATCAAGGCGATTGACAACTTTGATGTGAATCAGAATGTGCGTTTTTCAACCTACGGCGTTCCCATGATCATCGGGGAGATCAGGCGTTACCTCCGGGATAACAGCCCGATCCGGGTCAGCCGCAGCCTCCGGGATACCGCTTACCGGGTGCTCCAGGCAAGAGAACAGCTCCTGGGACAGAAGCAGTCGGAACCGACCGCTGAGGAGATCGCAGCGCTGCTGGGAATAAGGCGGGAGGATGTGGTGATCTCCATGGATGCCATCTCCGAACCCCTGAGCCTGTATGAGCCGATCTACAATGCCGCGGGAGATGCGGTTTATGTGATGGATCAGATCTCCGACAACAGGAACACCGATGAAAACTGGTTGGAGCAGATCGCCCTGAATGAGGCGGTGAAGCGCCTCAGCAGCAGGGAACGGCATATCCTGGCTCTGCGCTACTGCGAGGGCAAAACGCAGATGGAGGTTTCGGCAGAGATCGGGATCAGCCAGGCTCAGGTCTCCCGGCTGGAGAAGAACGCCATCGGGCAGATCAAAAAGAGCATGTGAGGGGAGAATGAGGAGCGATGCGGGTTTTGAGCGCCGTACTGGCCATGGTTCTGATGCTGAACGCCGACGCAGGACTATGGCGGGAAAGGAGCGAGGAAGTCCTGCTGCCGGTGCTCATGTATCACGAGGTAAGATACGATAACCCGGGAAAGGATGCTATTCTGCCGGAGGAGATGGAAAGCGATCTGCGCTGGCTTCGGCAGGCCGGGTATACGACGGTATTTATGGAAGATGTGCTGGCTTATGTCTATACCGGAAAGGCCCTTCCGGAAAAACCGATCCTTCTCACATTTGACGATGGTTATGAGAGCAGTTATCGCCGGCTGTTCCCCCTGCTGCAGCAATACGGGGCGAAGGCGGTGATCAGCGTGATCGGCAGGAGCGTAGATGAGTTCAGCCTTTTCCCGGAGCAGAGCGGACCCTATGTGCATGCGAGCTGGGATGAGCTGTTGGAAATGCGCGCATCCGGGTATGTTGAGCTCCAGAATCACAGCTACGATCTGCACCGGGAGAGCAGGGATGAGCAGGGCTGCAGACGCAGATGGGGCGAGAACGATTCGGAATATGAGGGAAGGATCCGCGGCGACGTGGATCGGCTGCAGGAGGAGCTCTACCGAAGGACCGGATCCGCAGCCAGCACATTTGCCTATCCCTATGGATTTTACAGCGACGAGCTGGAGGGAATCCTGGAAGACTGCGGATTTCTGGCCACCCTGACCTGCGATTTCGGCATGAACCGGCTGACCCGGGATCCGGACTGCCTCCGGAGGATGAAGCGGATCTGTCGGAGTCATGGGGCGGATCCGGAGAAGCTCCTGTCACAAGCCGAGGCCGCGCTGGAACGCGGCCCTGCGCCTTGAACAGACGGCCAGCCTGTGATATACTCTCTGAGGACGAGAGAGAGGGGGCGGCTGCCATGGATTGCAGGCGGATGCTGCGCTACTGCGGCGAACTGGATGCCCATAACGACCGGGAATGGTTCCATGCAAACCATAAGGAGTATGAACTGGCGAAGGATGATTTCCGCACTCTTCTTGGCCTGCTGCGCTTTGCTGTGGCGGAGGGAGATCCGGATCTGGCTCAGGATATCCTGTACATGGACCCAAAGGATTGGATGTATCGCATTCCGAGGGACATGCGCGTCCACAAAAACGGGCCGCCCTACCAGCCCTCCTTTCGGGCATACCTTTCCCGGGACCGGCGCTCCTGGCGGCCCATCGGGTACTTTCTGGTAATCGCACCCGGAATCAGCTGCTTCGGAACCGGGCTTTGGTGCGAATCCACCGCCGGTACCAATCACGTGCGGGAATACATCCAGCGGAACTGGGAGGAGCTGACCGAGCTCCTCCGCCGGAATCATCTGGCTCTGACCGGAAACCGGCTGAAAACCATGCCCCGGGGGTTCTCCGCCGAGCATCCCGCGGCTGAGTGGGTCCGAATGCGAAACTGGACATGTCTCTATGACCTGGAGGACGGTGAGCTGGGCAGCTTCGATGAGCTTGCGGACCGGGTGAAGGAGATGACCGGGGCTCTGGCCCCTGTCCGCCGGTATCTGCTGGATGCTGCGAAGGGCGTGGCAGAGGATCCAAGAGGGGACTGAGGAAAAAGAAATGGGACCGGCAGCATGATCGGCTGCCGGTCCCTGCTCCATATGAAATAACAAATCTCAGCCGAAGAGGATCTCGTTCACGATCCGCTGCAGCGCCTCCTGTCCGCCGGAGGGAAGGGCTGAGGGCTTGCCCTGCTTCTCTGCCAGGGCCGCCAGGTCGCTGAGCTTGTATTTGCCGTTCCGGATATCCGCGCCCAGCCCGGCGGTCCAGCCCGCGTATCGCTCCTCCAGGAAACGGTCCAGCCTGCCGTCCTCGATCAGGGCGGCAGCCTTCCTCAGGCCAAGGGCGAAGCTGTCCATTCCCAGGGCATAGGCATTGACCATATCCGCCATGGTGTTGGAGGGACGGCGGTTCTTGGCGTCGAAGTTGAAGCCGCCGGTGAGGCCGCCGGCCTTCAGGACCTCGTACATGGCAAAGGTCGTCTCATAGATATCGAAGGGGAATTCATCCGTATCCCAACCCAGGAGCAGATCACCCTGGTTCGCATCGATGCTGCCCAGCATCCCGTTCACCCGACAGACCCGCAGCTCATGCTGGAAGGTATGACCCGCCAGGGTGGCGTGGTTCGCCTCGATATTCAGCTTGAAATCCTTGTCCAGCCCGTACTGACGCAGGAAGCCGATGGCAGTGGCAGCGTCAAAATCATACTGGTGCTTCATGGGCTCCTTGGGCTTGGGCTCGATATAAAAATCCCCGGTGAAGCCGATGCTGCGGCCGTAATCCACAGCCAGATGCATGAGCTTCGCGATATTCTCCTGCTCCAGTCCCATTTTGGTGTTCAGCAGAGTCTCATAGCCTTCCCGGCCGCCCCAGAACACATATCCTCTTCCGCCGAATTTTACGGTCAGATCCAGAGCCTTCTTCACCTGGGCTGCGGCAAAGCAGAACACCTCCGGAGAATTGGAGCTGCCGGCGCCACACATATACCGGGGATTGTTGAACAGATTCGCCGTTCCCCAGAGGCAGCGGATCCCCGTCTCCTGCTCCTTCTGCAGGATGTATTCCGCGATCTTGTCCAGCCTGGCGTTGGTCTCCGCCAGATCTTCAGCTTCCGGCACCAGATCCAGGTCATGGAAGCAGAAGTAGCGGATGCCCAGCTTCTGCATGAATTCGAAGCCGGCATCGGTCTTTACCATGGCGTGCTCCATGGTGCCGGGTCTTGCTCCGAAGCTTTTATCGGCTGTGGCGGTGCCGAACATATCCGTACCGGCGGCGCCCAGGTTATGCCACCAGGCCATGGCAAAGGGAAGATGCTCCCTCATCGGTTTGCCGAGGATCATTTCATCGGGCCGGTAATAGCGGAAAACCGGCGCGGGGATGGAATCGAAATAGGACATATCCGAAAAGCCTCCCGTTCAGTTGATTTGCTCCAGTATAGCATAATCATCCGCCGCCTTCCACGGTTTTTTGCCTGCGCGGGGGATAAAGCGGGGGAGCGGCCCATTCCCCGCTGCCGCAGACCGCCGGACGCCGCTGCCGTCGGCGGCGGAAAGGGTTTGACAATTCCGGCGTCATGATATAATATAATACAGATAGTTTAGGATATTATGCGGAGGAGACCCGCAGATAGATAACCGTCCTGCGCCGGAGCTCCGGCGCGGTGGAAAGGAGCAATACGATGTATCAGTTGAAACCGATTCCCATGCGTGTCGCAGCGATCCGGGAGAAGTACCGTACCACCAAGCCCAGGATCGACATCAACCGTTACCGGCTGGTGACGGAGTTCTATATGGAAAACCCGGGCCTTACCGGAATCCTTAAGCGGGCCAGGACCCTGCGCCTGCTGTTTGAGAAAATGCCTGTGCTCATCAACGAGGATGAGGTCATCGTAGGCTGGCAGGGCGCCTCCTACCGGTGCTGCGCCCTGTATCCCGAGACCTCCTTCAACTGGTTCATGCAGGAGCTGCGGGCCGGAAACATCCCCAACCGCAGCGTGGACCCGTATGACATTGACCCCGAGGACGAAAAGTATCTGCTGGAGACCGGCGATTTCTGGGATAAGAACAGCATGAGCGCCATAACCGATGAGTATATGCCCGAGGGCCTGAAGGACATCACGGGCAACATGGTCATCTTTTTCGGCCCGAAAAACAACTGCCAGTCGCCCGTTGGCCATTTCTGCGCGAATTTCTGGACGGCTACCCGGAAGGGCTTTGGCGCCATTGCCAAGGAAGCCCGGGAGCATATGAAGGAGCTGGAGGAGCGGGGCATATTCGGGGACAGCATCTATAAGTACAATTTCTACCGGGCTGTTGCCATCGTATCCGAAGGGATCATCATCTGGGCCAAGCGGTATGCCGCCGAGGCAGCCCGCCAGGCCGAGCTGGAGACTCGTCCCGAACGGAAGAAGGAGCTCCTGGAGATGGCGGACTGCCTGAACTGGATCATGGAAAACCCCTGCCGCAATTTCCATGATGCGCTGCAGTGCGTCTACCTCTATCAGCTGGCCCTGTGCATGGACGGACAGCAGCACGGCACCAGCTATGGCCGCGTGGACCAGTATCTCGGGGATTATTTGGATAAGGACCTTGCGGAGGGGACCATCACCGAGGAATATGCCCAGGAACTGATGGACCTGTTCTACCTGAAGGTCGCGGAATGCAACAAGTTCTGGTCCGAAGGGGCGACCAAGTCCGCCCCCGGCTATACCAGCGGTCAGCTGATGACCATGGGCGGCGTAAACAAGGACGGAACCGACGCCACGAACAAGGTCACCTATATGATGCTCCAGTCCGCAGGGCGCCTTGTTCTCCATGATCCTCCCCAGGCTCTCCGCATCCACCAGGGTACCCCGGCGGAGCTCTGGGAGGCTGCCATTGCCACCACGCGGATCGCCGGCGGCGTACCCAGCTTTGAGAACGACGACGTCATCATCCCGGCCCTGATGAAGCGGGGCATTTCCCTGGAGGACGCCAGGAATTACTGCGTGGTGGGCTGCGTGGAGCCGCTCGCCTGCGGCACCGAGTGGGCGGAGCCCGGCGGAACGGGCACCGAGTCCTACATGAACCTGCTGAATTGCCTGCTCATGGCTATGAACGACGGGAAGAATCCCTTCCGCTTCCCCGGCGCTCCGGAACCGCGCCGCACCGGCCCCGCTACCGGCTATCTCTATGATATGACCAGCATGGATCAGCTTCTGGCGGCATACAAGGCCCAAGTGGACTTCTTCTGCAAATGGCAGGCCACCTGCGTCAACGCCTGGGAGTCCATGAGCTCCTTCCATATGAACCTGCCCATGCTCTCCGCCACTATGGAGGGCTGCATGGAGAACGGCAAGGACGTGCAGTGCGGCGGCGCCAAGTATAACTCCACCGGCAACTCCTGCATCGCGGTGGGCAACGTGGCGGACGCGCTGAATGTGATCGACTACGTCTGCTTCAAGGAAAAGCTCGCCACCACCCGCCAGCTGTATGACGCGGTGATGAACAACTGGGAGGGCTATGAGGAGCTCCGGCAGATCATCAACGGCCGGGTGCCCCGTTTCGGCAATGCGGATCCCGAGGCGGACAAGTATATGAACTTCACCTGCTCGACCTACGCGGACGCCATCAACAGCGCCACCGGTCCCCGGGGCAATCATTTCTGCGCGGGCTGCTACCCCGTCACCGCCAACGTCCTCTTCGGCGCCATGACCTGGGCCTCTCCCGACGGCCGCAAGACCGGCGATCCCCTTTCCGACGGTATTTCTCCCGTTCAGGGCATGGACAAGAACGGCCCTGTCTCCACCATCAACTCCATCCTGAATTTCGATCAGACCGAATATGCCAACGGTACCCTCTGCAATATGAAATTCCATCCCACTGCGCTGAAGGGGGAGGGGGGTACCCTGAAGCTCAGAAGCGTGATGCAGACCTTCTTCAATGGCGGCGGCATGGAGCTGCAGCTGAATATTGTCTCCAGCGATACCCTTCGGGACGCCCAGACCCATCCGGAGAACTACAAGGATCTGGTGGTCCGGGTCGCAGGCTTCTCCGCGTATTTTGTGGAAGTATTCAAGGCCAGTCAGGATGATCTGATCAGACGGACGGAAATGGGGCTCTGAAAAATATATGGACGAGAATAAACTGACCGGAAGACTTTATGATATCCAAGGCTTTTCCGTGCAGGATGGCCCCGGCGTGCGGACCACCGCCTTCCTGAAGGGGTGCCCGCTGCGCTGCCCCTGGTGCCACAGCCCGGAGTCCCAGGAGTTTTATCCCCAGCTCAGCTGGATCGGCCTGCGCTGCCAGGGTACCGAGCTCTGTCAGTCCCGGTGCATCAAGGCCTGCCCCAAGGGAGCCGTCGAGCTGGGAGAGGTCCGGGATGATCCCGTGAAGGGGGACAAGATCCAGATGATCCACGTGAAGCGGGATCTCTGCGACAATTGCGGCAAGTGCGCGGACGTATGCTATCCTGCCGCCCTGTACATGTGCGGCAAGGATTATACGGTGGATGAGCTGGTCAGGCGGCTCCTGCAGGACAAAGCCTTCTATGAGACCTCCGGCGGCGGCGTGACCATCTCCGGCGGGGAAGCCCTGAGCCAGCCTGAGTTCACCCTGGCTGTGCTGAAGCGGCTGAAGGCAGAAGGCATCCATACTGCACTGGATACGACGGGCTACGCCTCCTGGTCGACGGTGGAGAAGGTTCTGCCCTATGTGGATCTCTTCCTGTACGACCTGAAGCACATGGACAGCGATAAGCATAAAGCGGTGATCGGCGTGCCCAACGAGCCGATCCTGGATAATGCGAAGCGTCTGGCTGCCGCCGGCGCGAAGCTCCAGGTCCGTATCCCCGTGATCCCCATGTTCAACCATGATGAGCCAAATATCCGCAAGACAGCTGAGTTCTGCAAATCCCTTGGGGATGCGGTGGTCTCCGTTCAGCTCCTGCCCTACCACAACCTGGGCGTTATGAAGTACCTTCGGATCAGCGATAAGCCGGTGGCAGAAGCCACCCCACCCAGCGATGAATATATGGAGAAGCTCAAAAACATCATGTCCGAATATGGGCTGCATGTAACGATCCATTGAGAAACAGAAGAATGCGGACAGCCGTCTCGGAATGAGGCGGCTGTCCCTGTTTGCGTCATCTTGAATTGTACTTGTGTGCGAAATGGGTCTTGCTGCGCCGACTGGTGGACCAAAGCTTCAGCCGGGGCAGGCTGTATTCCATGCTTTTTGAGGTCCAGTCGGGAAGAGCGGGGAGCTGACTCATCATCCGACGCCTTGCCCAGTCAAATTCATTCATTTCCCCGGATTCTCCTTTCAATCATGTATGTCGATGTCGCCGGAAATGGTCTGGACTCGATAGACGGGCGCATCCGGCACATCGGTTCGGATCCCGGAGAAGCTCACGTCTCCGTAGCGGCTGTTGAGCTGCAGATTGCAGGCGGCGCTGTGGGGGAGGGTCACCTCAACATCCCCGGATACCGAGGTGATATTCAGCTCATCGGGGGCCCGGTCCAGATCCAGCCAACAGTCTCCGGAAGCGGTTTTGGCCTGAATACGCAGGGCGTCTCCGGAGAATTCCGCGTCCCCGCTGGCGCTGTTCAGGGAGAGCTGCCGAACGGAACCGCGGCAATCCATATCACCGGAGGCACTGGAGAGCTTCGCGAGCTCCGCACCCTGCACTTCTAGGTCCATATCCCCGGACGCCGTGGAGGCGATGATTTCCTTGGCATTCAGCCTGAGCTCCAGATTGCCGCTGGCGGAGGTGAGGACGGCCCTGTCCGCGGTCGCACAGATATTCTGCTCACCGGAGGCGGTCTTCACCTGCAGTTCGCCGGCGGCAATTCTCTCCAGAGAAACATCAGCGGAAAGCGTCTGAACGGTAATGCGGCGCAGGCTGCCCGCCAGATCGGAGGGCAAAGCAACCGACAGATCCTTGGTCCCGCGGAAGGAACCATCCTGAGCATAAAAGACGCAAAGACAGCTGCCCCGGACCTCCGTTCTCATGGGGGAGGCGGATTCGCCCCGGCTCTCCGCCAAAAGGATGTCCCCGCGTTCCTCTGCGCTGATCTCCAGTTCTCCGGCCAGCCAATGGATCTCCAATTCCTGGATCCCGCTTGCGGGAACGATCGTATCATAGGTATCGGTATTCCCAAAGGCTTCCCCGTTGATCACGAGCCGAATGCCCGCGGTGTTCAGAAGCCGGTTCAGCTTATCTGTCCAGGAGGATCTGGCTGCGCCTTTTCGGTCCGCACTCTGTTCCTCCGAGAATTGCTTCTCACCGTCAGAAACCGGTCGGGATTGATCCCGACCTGCGGACTGCGGCTTGAGCTCCGGAGACGGGTCCCGGTGCTCCTGGCGCTTCGCTTCTCCGCCTCCCAGCTCCTCCCGGAGCAGGGAAGCGGCCAGCTCCCAGGGATTGCCCAGTCGAGCGCTGATCTCCGCTTCGCTTACCCCTTCCTCCGCCATATCGTCAAACAACTCTTCAAAAAACGCATAGTGCGCGGCCTGATCGCTTACCCCGAGGGCGTCCATCGCCCGCCGAAAGGCAGATAAAAACTCCTGCTTGTTCATGCTTCTTCCCCCCGAATGAAATCGTACATCTTCTGCATCTCCTGCCAGCTCTCCAGAAAGTCCGCGATCTGCGCCTCTCCCTGTGGGGTGAGGTGATACATTTTTCTAAGCCGGGAATTGTGTTCAATGGAATAAACGGAGAGGCTGCCCCCGCTCTCCAGCCGCCGCAGAATCGGATACAGGGTGGATTCGGAGACGGTGACACAGGCTGACAGCGTCCGGATCAGTTCATACCCATAGGAGTCCCCCCGCCGCAAAGCAGCCAGGATACAAATCTCCAAGACCCCTCGTTTCGTTTGGGCGTCCAGCATTCGAAACCCTCCTTTCACATAGTACTATACAACACATAGTATTGTGTGTCAAGAGGTAATTTGCCATGATCCCATGTTGTCAATCCCTTGCCTCTGGCTGCGGAATCCTCGAAGCAAATTGACAGCTTATCCCGACGCCTGTATAATCGAATCAAACATACAAGCACCGGAGGTGATTTGATGAAGCCAAATCAGTTTACGGGAATGCTGTCCGTATTCCGTCCTCCCCTTGTCTTTGAGCTGACCGGCGGGCGGTTCACGCTGGTTTTCGATGATGGATATGACCGCATCCTGGTCTTTAAGGACCGAAGGACCCTCTCCTTTGGAACGGAAGGGGAGGAAAAGGACTATGCCTACGAATGCCTGAAGATCGCGGATCGATGCTACTTCGTCAATTTTGAAGACCCCGCACTCCGTCCGAGAGTGGGTTATACCCTGGTGCTGGATCTGGTGCAGGATCTCGTCACGATGGCCCGTGCATACCTCTATGTGAACCCGAAGATCCCGGGGATGCCCTCCATGGATTATGTTTTTGGCGGAATCATGCGGGAAGACGGCACCGTGCCCACCATCCGCCATGGATATACCACGGATCTTGTGGGAACGTCCATCAGCTGGAATTACGGCTACTTTGATATTGCCCATGTTTACGCCACGGAGCATTACTACCGTGTTTCCTTTTCTGCGCGCGGCATGGCCAGGGCGTTGAGAGGCCGGCCGGAGCTGCGGAATCCAAGCCGGCGGAAACCCTCCGATCAGGATGTGTACGAGGACTATTTTGCCCCGATCAAGATTCGGGACCGGATCTACCTCGTAGGTCTGCTGGAAACGGTAAAAGCCAGGCAAACCGGCCATGGCAACAGCATCCTGGTCCTGATGGATTTGGACGAAATGCATGATGTCGGCCGTTCCTTCGGCTCCAACAGCGAGGGCGGAAACGGGAACAACACGTTGGGCGCCTTCGGCGTCTTCCACGATGCCGGCGAGGTGCTTTCGAAGAAAAGTACCCTATATATCCGCTGAAACGGCGCGGGAGAAAAGAAAAGGGGACCGATGATGGGCAAGACATTTTTGGACTATGTTTCAAACGATGGGGAGTATACCCTTTTTGGGCTCCCGTTTACCGAAGAGCTCAAGGGCAGATCCGCAGTTTTCCCGGATGGATCGACAATCCTTTTCGGCGATGAGCTCTCCGTCAAATGCGACGACGACCTGTTCCTGGCGGACGCTGCGGGGCGGATCCTCTTGGTGGAAGAGCTGCCCGACGAAAGCCTGAAGGCGCTGGATGCGAGAAAGGAGACGGCGGATGCATCCGCGCTTCCGGCCGCCCTGGAGGGCTGGGAGACCGATCTCTGTTTTGCCTCCGGCTATGTGCTTACGGCGTGCTTCAAGGAAGGTATGCTGACCCTCAGCCCTTCCCCGGAGCCTGTCGTATCCAACCCGTTTTCCTCCGGCGAAGCGCCGACAGCGGAATATGCCGCGGAGGCTCCCGCCACACCCCCGGCTACCCTGTCCCTGAAGGCTGCAGAGACCGGGGATAAGCGATTTCTCCTTTGCTTTCCCGAGACCGATGAGACCGTCTTTCTGGATGGCCGCCGCTTTCTGCTTTATGCCATCCTGCGGGGACGCATCGCAGCGGGCTTCGTCGAAGTTCCGGCTAAAGAGTAACAAGAGCCCAAAGACACCTGTTGGCTGAGATAGTTATCCCCCCGCCTTTCGGCGGGGGGACTCATGAATGTGCACATCGATCTCAATTCAGCGGGATTACCGCCGAAACCGGAGTATCCGCCGACCAGCTATGGGTATAGCGCGGCACGAACCAGACCTCGTCGTAGGGATAATCGTCCAGCGGGTATCTTTCATAAGTGTATCCCTCCGGAGCTTCCCGCCCATCCAGCATCGAAGCGCCCGTAGTCCAGCTGCGAAGGAGATAATGCGTTCCCTCCGCGTCGTAATAATCGGGCATAAAGACTTGTGAGACCCGGTCGTCCCGCAATACCGTGATAATCCAGCGTCCGTCCTCGTGTTCGGCGGAAACGAGGGCCGCGCCCTCCGGCATATCGTCCGCTTCTGCATTCTTCAGATCGATGCGGACGGTTTCCTTGGCCTTGTCGAGCCACTCGGCGCCGGTCACATAAAGCGTGATTGCCCCGGCTTCATAGAAAAATGCGCTGTCTGCGCGGTAGGTGATCATCTCCGGGGTATCGGCAGTCCCCGTGGCGGTGATGCCATTGGATACGGGATTGAACCGCTCTCCCCGATCTGTCACCAGATAGAAGCTGAGACTTTTGAGCCAGGCGGTATTTGCCGCGTCCCCCTGTACGCTGAAGCTCAGGTAGCTGGGGTAAACGTCGATTCCGGTGATATACAGGGCCTGATCCTCCAGAACGATGCGCTTCTTCGCTTCAAAGTGCTTCCCCTGCGCTGTGAAATAGGGATCAAATTGCAAAAGGAAGTCAAATGCCGCGATATACCGGGGCTCCGTCTGCGGCTCGTCTTCCCGGGTTTTCCCCGGCGCCGGTTCCGACTTCGTTCCCCCGATCTCCGAATTCAGCAGCTTCAGATGCAGGTGCAGGGAGGAGGGGACGTCTTCCTCAAAATAGCTGATAGAAAGGCTGCGCAGTTCCCCGGTTGGCACAGCCCCGCCGAGCCCCATAGCGCAGGGCGGGGAGGCCTCGTCCTCCGCCGCGAACACCTCGGGCTCAACCTCCAGCAGCGGGTATTTTTCCGACAGGCAGCGGAAAAACACCGTTACGTTCTTCTGATCTACGATCAGATACTCCACCCTTACCGTGATCTCTCCGTTTGACTCAACGAGGTCCATAGCCTGCACATACTCGTTCTCCACCGCATCGGAGAGGGAACGGGAAAAGGTCACCGCAGAAGCCAGCTCCCGCAGACCCGGCACACAGGAGCATGCATAGGCCACCGTTGCGCTGACGTTGACCAGGAAGATAAACAGGGCGAATGCCGCAGCGATACCTGCCAGCGGGCGAAGCAGGAAGCGGTTACTGCGCCGGCGCCGCAGGGCCCTGTTCACCCCGCCCTCGGGGATCGGAAGAGAAGCCAGGCTCTGCATGAGCTGCTCATATTCCGCGTTCCGGTTCATTTCGTCTCCTCCTCTCCGAATTCCAGGCGTAAAAGCGCCAGGGCTCTTTTTTGGCGGGTAGCCGCCGTCCCCAGGGGAATACCCATGATTTCGGCCGTCTCGCGGAGCGTATAACCCGAAAAGTAGCGCAGGATCACGATGCTTTTCAGCTCTTCCGGCAGTTTTCGCACCGCTTCCCGAAGGGGAAGGGAGTCGTAGGCTTCGGCTGCGGTTTCCGGCAGCTCCTCGGGGTCCAGAAATCTCCGGCGGCGTTTCTTCTCGTCGGCACAAACGTTCAGCAGGATCCGTGTAAGCCAGGTGCTGAAATATTCCTCCCGGCGGAGCTTTCGGCAGGCGAGCAGCCCCTTGTACAGCGCTTCGTCCAACGCCTCCTCGGCGGCGGATTCGCTTCCCAGATATAGTACCGCCGTTCGGTAAAGCCGCGGCTTGATCGCCTCGGCACGTTCGGCATATTCCTTCCAATCCATCCGTTACCACATCCTTTATGACTGGGTTCGAATGATGTTCTGTTGATTAGACGTTCCAGCGCGCCGTTTTTGCTGCGCAGGATCATAAAATACGTACAGCCTTTGTTTACAGATAAACTGCGATCATTTCTCCTTCGCTTCTATCCGCTCAATCGGCTTTTTCCCTTGCGCATACTGCGAGTATATCCTATTTCGTCTCGTGGGTACAGAAAAAGAAAGAACCCTGAAACCGTGACGATTCCAGGGCTCTTCGTGATTTTGAGGCTTCGCTCAGCGCTTGCTGAACTGCGGAGCACGACGTGCAGCCTTGAGGCCGTACTTTTTGCGCTCCTTCATGCGCGGGTCGCGGGTGAGGTAACCGGCAGCCTTGAGCTGAGCCCGGTAATTCTCATCCAGCTGAAGCAGGGCGCGGGCAACGCCGTGACGGATGGCGCCGGCCTGACCGGTGACGCCGCCGCCGCTGACGGTGGCCTCAATGTCGACCTTGCCCAGAAGATCCAGAGTGGTGAGAGGCTGGCGGACCAGCAGCTTCAGGGTCTCCAGACCGAAGTAATCATCGATATCCCGGCCATTGATGGTGATGGCGCCGGTGCCGTTGGGGAAGAGGTGAACGCGGGCCACGGAGGACTTCCGGCGGCCGGTCCCATAGAGATAAGTCTTCTTGCTGGTATACATCTGCTTTCCTCCTTACGCCCAGATCTCGGGTTTCTGCGCCGCATGCTTATGCTCGCTGCCGGCATAGATCTTCAGACGCTTCAGCTGCGGGGCGCGCAGCTTGTTTTTGCCCAGCATACCCTTAACAGCCAGCTCAAAGGCGAACTCGGGGCGCTTGGCCATCAGGTCGCGGTACTTGGTCTCATGGAGACCGCCGGCATAGCCGGAGTGGGTGCGGTAGTACTTCTGATCCAGC
>JBGUZS010000077.1:0-7679 GCA_045223835.1 Oscillospiraceae bacterium
GCTCCGCCCGGGCGCCGGTGCGGATCAGGGTGAGCACCAGCGCCTCCTCCCGGATATGGTAGACCAGCACCCAGCCCGGCTTTACCACGCACTCCCGATACCCGGACCATTCCCCGGCGAGGGCACGGTCCCGGGTTTCTCCGGGCAGAGGTTCCCCCGCCGCCAGGGCCAGGATCACTTCGTCCAGAGGCCGCATGTCTCGGCCCGCCCGCTTGGCCTGCCGGTAATCCCGCTTGAATTGGGGCGTTGTCTTGACAACGTACTGCATGCTCAGTCGTTCAGATCCCGGAGCAGTTCTTTCGGATCCTTATAGCCCTGGATATCGGGATCCCGGGATATGCGCAGAGCCTCCTGCATGGCCGCCGCCGTTTCCCGGGTGGGGCGGTCCCGCCGGATCTCAAAGGGGATCCGGTTCTCCCGCACCGCTTGGCGGAAAAACACGGTGATGGCGGTGGTCAGGCTCATCCCCAGATCGCTGAACAGGCTCTCGGCCTGGGCCTTCAGCTCCGGGTCGATGCGTACGCTGAGATTGGCTGTATTCGGCATTTGGTCATCTCCTCCTTTTTCTGTATTATAATTGCGTTACAATGTAATTGCAATACCCAATTTTTGTTTCCGCATCAGCCGGACAATACCCCCAAACAGGCAAAGAAAGCCGGCGGAAGGGGACAAAAAATCTCCCGCGCCCGAAGGGGCACGGGAGAAGACGGTTTTACCGGGGCATCAGCCCCACTTAATAGTATAGCCGGGGAAAGCCTGTTCAAACAGGCGGGTGATCTCCTCCGTAAAGCAGAAGCGAAGGACGATGGCCGCCGCCACCAGAAGCAGGATCCCGATGACCAGCAGGATCAGGTGGGCCCTGGCCAGGCTCCGCCGGGCGATCTTCCGGCAGACGCCGCAGGCCCAGAGGATGCTGAGGACCAGGCCGATGACGGGGATATTCATCAGGAAAAGCTGCACCGCCATGCCGATCCCGCTCATGGGGGCATAGGGGCTCTTCCGGCCGGGACGAGGCTCCTGGGGCTCCGCCTGAGGCGCCGTTTCATAGGGGGAGGCGGCCCGGGCGGGCTGCTGGGGCGGGTAAACCGGCTGGGCCGGATAAGGCTGCTGCGCCGGCTGCCGGGGCGGATAAGTCGGAGCGGCGGGAGGCGCATAGTCCGGGGCGGGAGCCTCCGGAACGGGTTCCTGATTCGCCGGGGGAACAACGGTCTCCGCCGGGGCGGGTTCCGCCGCGGCGTACTGAGGGGCGGGCTCCGCCGGGATCTCCCCCGTATTCACGGGATCCGCGGGAGCGGCAGCCTGCTCATCGGGGCCGGGGCCGACGGTGGGATCAAACGTATCGTTCATGCTCATCCTCCTTTTCGGGAAGAATCCGTCCCCGATCCGGGGGCGGCAGCCGAAACGGCTTTACGAGCCCATACTAGCGTATCCCGGCGGATTTGTCAAATGCCGCCCCAAAACCGCCGCGGCGCAGGTTCCAAAGCGCCGCACCGCCTCCAGGGCCTCCCCCAGGGTGTTGGCATCCGACCCCACCTCCAGCAGCAGATAGCCGGGGTTGAGCTGCTCGTTATACCGGGCGGGAGACAGGAGCATGGGCCGGCTGAGCCCCGGCTCCCGGGCTTCCATCTCCGCCTGGAGCTCCAGGCCCAGCTTCACGTTCTCCCGCCAGTTGGGGTGATACAGGCCGCTGTCCCCGGTGGTAAGCACCAGCATCACCTGGGCGCAGGTCCCCTCCGGGAGCTTGTACACGGTCTTCTTCCCGTTCAGGGCGTCCCGGTGCAGATCGATCACCACCCGGATCCCCGGCTGCTCCTCCAGCCACTTCTCTGCCGCCGCCCGGGACCGGGAATAGGCCCCGTTGTAGCTGGGCCAGTCGTACAGCTCCCGGTCATGGAGAACGGTGAAGCCCGCCTCTTCCAGCACCGCCGCCAGCTCGTCCCCCACCCGGATCACGTTCTGCCCCTTATCCAGGGTGCGGCCCGGATCGCTGGCCTCATACTGATCCTCTCCCTGGGGGGTGTAGGCCTCCGTGCTGTGGCTGTGCAGAATGAGCACCTGGGGGCCCGTATCCGGCAGGGTCAGGCTCCAGCCCTCCGCAAAGAGGGCGGCCAGGTCGTGGCCCGGGGTCCGGTCGTCCACCCGGGGAAGCTCTGACCGGGCGAATACCGGCGCCGCCGTCTCCGGGGGAACGGGTTCCGGCTCCGGCGGGATCGCCGCCGGGGGAGATGGCTCCGGCTCAGGTTCCGCCGTCGCCTCCGGGGCGGGCGCAGAGAACGGCTCCGGCTCCGGAGTCGCCGCGGGCTCCAGCCGGGCGGCCAGGGCGCTGAGCACCCCCAGGCCCCAAAGGCCGTAGAGCGCCAGCCCCAGGGCCAGGGCGCAGGCCGCCAGCCTCCAGAATCGGCTCCCCATGGCGATCCCTCCTTTGTCAACACTTTCCTCCTATTCTATGCCTCTGCCGGTCTTGTCAGAACCCGGAAGAAATGGTATAATTTCATGTTATTAAGAATTGTGCGGTCCTGAGCAGGACGGCTGATTGGAGGCTCTCATGCAGTATACCTATAACACCAAGGGGACTTGCTCCCGTCAGATCATCATCGATGTGGAAGGGGAAACCGTCACCCACGTCCAGTACGTGGGCGGCTGCCCGGGGAACGTCCAGGGCGTGGCCCGGCTGGCGGAAAACCGGCCCATCGACGAGGTCATCGGTCTGGTGGACGGCATCCGCTGCGGCTTCAAGCCCACCTCCTGCCCGGACCAGCTGGCTCAGGCGCTGAAGGAGATCAAAGCCCAGCGGCAGGCGGGATGAACGCCGTCGTCCTGGGCAGCGGCGCCTGGGGTACGGCGCTGTCCCTGCTCCTGTGCCGCGCCGGGCACCGGGTCACCCTGTGGAACCGGGATCCGGAGAAGGCCGCGAGGATGGAGCGCAAGCGGACGAATCCCCGTCTGCCCGGCGTCTCCCTGCCCCGGGGGCTGAGGGTCAGCGCGTCTCTGGACCCCCTGGCCGAAGCGGAGCTGGTCGTGATCGCCGTTCCCTCCTATGCGGTGCGGGAAACCGCCCGGCTGGTTCGCTCCGCCCTCCGTCCCGGGACCCTGCTGGTCTCCGCCGCCAAGGGGGTGGAACCGGAAACCTGCCTGCGCATGACCCAGGTGATCCGCTCGGAGCTGGGGGAGGGCTTCCCCCTTACGGCTCTCAGCGGTCCCTCCCATGCGGAGGAGGTGGCCCTGCGGATGCCCACGGGCTGCGTGGCCGCCTGCGAGGAGGAGGAAGCCGCCGCCCGGGTCCAGGAGGCCTTCACCACCGGGGATTTCCGGGTGTACACCAGCCAGGATCCCACCGGGGTGGAGCTCTGCGGCGCGGTGAAAAACGTCATCGCCCTGGGCTGCGGCGTGGCCGACGGCTTGGGCTACGGGGATAATTCCCGGGCCCTGCTCATCACCCGGGCCGT
Organism: Oscillospiraceae bacterium; assembly: GCA_045223835.1. Classification (GTDB taxonomy): domain Bacteria; phylum Bacillota; class Clostridia; order Oscillospirales; family Oscillospiraceae; genus UBA1774. The sequence goes on from JBGUZS010000077.1 coordinate 3,447, forward strand.
GCGGGAGGCGGGGGAACTGGTCCTCCGGGCTGGAGGCAGCGCATGGACCTGCGCCGGTCTGGCCGGGGTGGGGGACCTGATCGTCACCTGCACCTCCCGCCATTCCCGCAACCGGAAGGCCGGGCTTCTCCTGGGCCAGGGGGTGGAGGTCCGGGAGGCCCTGAACCGGGTAGGCGCGGTGGTGGAGGGCTATTTCGCCGCGGAAAGCGTCCGTACCCTTTCGGAGCGGCTGGGGGTATTCATGCCCATCTGCTCCTGCGTATACGATATGCTCTATGGGGGATTCCCGGCAGAACGCTGTCTGGAACGGCTCATGGGACGGCCCCCCAAGCATGAATTCTGATCCCGGGGGAGGAGTAACGATGAAAAACCTGATGCGCGCCCTTTGCCTGGTCCTGGTCCTTACCCTTTGTCTGGGCCTCGCCTCCCCTGCCCTGGGGGCGGGGAGCGGCAGCGCCGACCTCAAGAGTGCGGTCAACGGGGCCGCCAAATGGATTTTAGGCACAGTGTCCGATCCCGGCGCCGGGGACTATTTCTGGACCGTATTCAGCATGGCCCGGTGCGGTTATCCGGCGGAGGAGAGCTGGTACCGCAGCTATCTCGATTCTATCCGGGATGAGCTGAGCGCCAACGGCGGCGCCTTGAAATCCCGATACTATTCAAAGTATGCCACGGCGGTGCTGACCTTTACCGCACTGGGGCAGCAGCCCCCGGAGGAGCTGCTCCGTCCCCTCTCCAACTTTGAGAAGGTCTGCAATCAGGGGATCAACGGCCCCACCTGGGCCCTCATCGCCCTGGACAGCGGCGGGTATGACGTTCTGCCGGACCCCGCGGCGAAAACCGTTGCCGACCGGCAGATGTATGTGAACGAGATCCTCTCCCGGCAGTTGGCGGACGGAGGCTGGACCCTGTCCGGCAAGGGGGGCGACCCGGGACCTTCGGATACGGATATCACCGCCATGGTCCTCCAGGCCCTGTCCGCCTACCAGGACCAGGCGGCGGTGCGCTCCGCGGTGGACAAGGCCCTGAGCTGCATGTCCGACCGGCAGCAGGAGGACGGGAGCATGGGCAACTATGCCGACGAGGCCTGCAGCGAAAGCCCCGCCATGATGCTCCTGGCCCTGTGCGCCCTGGGCCTGGGTCCGGAGGACGAGCGCTTCGTGAAGGAGGGGGGCGGCCTGGTGGACGCAATCCTGCGCTTCCGGCAGGCGGACGGCCGCTTCCTCCATGTTCTGGGGAGCGATACCGGCGCCCTGCTCGCCACCTCCCAAAGCCTCCTCGCCCTCACGGCGGTGCAGCGGCATAACGCGGGCCAGCCCTCCCCCTATCGGATCACCGACCCCCTGAAGCTCAGCGCCGAGACTGCCCCGGGAAGGGATCCGGCGGTGAAGGTCATGCCCGTGGTGAAGGACGGCGTCTCCTTCCCGGACGTAAAGGGAAAGGCCTGCAGCGAAGCCGTCCTGGGTCTGGCCGCCCGGGATATCCTCAACGGCTTTACGGACGGCACCTTCAAGCCCGATGATCCCATGACCCGGGCCCAGTTCGCCAAGACTGCCGTCACCGCACTGGGCATCCCCGTCAGCGGAACGGCAATTTACTCGGACGTCCCCCCCAAGGCTTGTTACAACGCCGCGGTGGCCACGGCGGTGCGGTATAAGATCGTCAACGGCCGGGATGACGGCCGCTTCGACCCGGAGGCGAATATCGACCTGCAGGAGGCCGCGGCCATGGTCTGCCGGGCCGCCCGGCTCTGCGGGCTGGATACCGATATGGGCGCCGCCGAAGCGGACAAGCTCCTGTCCGCCTACGGGGACCGGAGCAAGGTCCAGTCCTGGGCCGCGCCGACCCTGGCCTGGTGCCTGAAAAACGGCGTGGTCTCCCGGAGCGGAAGCCTTGAGCCCAGGGCGAAGATGACCCGGGGAGAGATCGCCCAGATGTTCTGGCGGCTTCTGGAGCTGGCGGAGCTCCGATAAGCCTAGGAGGAATGAATCCCGCTCCCGGGCGGGTTCAGGATAGAACAAGGAGGAAAGAGTATGAAAAAGAATCTGCTTCGCATCTTCTGCATCCTGCTGGCCCTCACCATGCTGGTGGGACTCATGCCCGTTCTGGCGGCGGAAGACGACGTCACCGTCTATGTGAGCGTCAGCGACCAGGGCGTCCTGGCCGAGACCAAGGACGGCAAACCCGCCGCCCGGCTGGCGGTCACCGTCCCCGCCGGCTCCACCCTCGAGGACGCCATCATCGCCGCCCACGCGGCCTACTGCCCCGAGGGGGCCGAGGGCTGGGAAGTGACCGAGGGCGACTGGGGCCTCGGCATGTCCAAAATCTGGGGCAAATATGACGGCGTCGGCGGCTGGTACCTCAACGGCGTCATGCCCATGGATCAGTCCTGGAACATCACCGCCCAGAACGGGGACTATGTGGACCTGGTCCTCTACCGCGAGGACTGGAGCGACAGCTACGCCCAGTTCGACAAGCGCACCGCCGAGGCGAAGGCCGGCAAGGCCCTCACCCTCACCCTGACCCATGACGTGTTCGACGAGAACTTCGTCGCCGCCCCCGAAGCCCTGGCTGGAGCCGTTGTCAAGCTGCCGGACGGCACCGCCCTGGGCACCACCGACAAGGACGGCAAGGTCACCCTCACCTTTGGCGAGGCCGGTACTTACCTGATCACCGCCGACGTGGAGGCAATGGCAATCACCGCGCCTGCCTGCGAGATCACCGTAACCCTGCCGGATATCACCGTCTGCGTGAGCGTCAGCGACCAGGGTGCCTTGGCCGAGACCAAGGACGGCAAGCCCGCCGCCCAGCTGGCGGTCACCGTCCCCGCCGGCTCCACCCTGGAGGACGCCATCATCGCCGCCCATGCAGCCTACTGCCCCGAGGGGGCCGAGGGCTGGGAAGTGACCGAGGGCGACTGGGGCCTCAGCATGTCCAAAATCTGGGGCAAATATGACGGCGTCGGCGGCTGGTATCTCAACGGCGTCATGCCCATGGATCAGTCCTGGAACATCGCCGCCCAGGACGGGGACTATGTGGACCTGGTCCTCTATGGGCCCGACTGGAGCGACAGCTACGCCCGCTTCGATGTGCGCACCGCCGCCGCGGCCACCGGCGAGGCCATTACCCTCACCCTGACCCATGACGAGTTCGACGAGAACTGGGTCGCCGCCCCCGTGGCCCTGGCCAGCGCCGCCGTGAAGCTGGCGGACGGCACTCAGCTGGGCACCACCGACAAGGACGGCAAGGTTTCCATCTGCTTTGCTGAGGCCGGCACTTACCTGGTGACCGCGACGGCTGAGGATCTGGTCATCACCGCCCCCCTGTGCGTGATCACCGTGACCGGCGATCCCGTCAAGCCCGCCGAGCCGGAGAAGCCCGCCGAGCCCGAAGCCTCCGGCTTTAAGACCTATACCGTGAAGCCCGGGGATACCCTGTGGAGCATCGCCAAGGCTTACCTGGGCAGCGGCTACCGCTGGGGCGAGCTGTTCCAGCTGAACGCCGACCTGGTGAAGAACCCCCGCATGATCTATGTGGGCCAGACCCTGCGCGTCCCCGCCTGACCCGCTTCCGCGTCTGTTCTTCCCTCCCCCGGTCTCCCGGGGGAGGTTTTTTATCCGCTTCCCCCTTGCAATCCGCGGGTCCCTGGGGTATACTTCCCATGTATCTGCCGGTGTGATGGAATTGGCAGACGTGACGGACTCAAAATCCGTTGGGCTAATCACCCGTGCGGGTTCGACCCCCGCCACCGGCACCAAGTCGTCGCAAGCTGCATATCGCTTGCGACGACTTTTTTGCTTCGCGTCAAAGGGCGTCCCGCGCTCATTCCGCTGCTCCTCCTTTCCCCACGCGATCCGCTTCGCCCGGATCGTGCGGGGGCCCCGATCTATTGTGCCGATATGGTGAATAATAACGCTTGACCTTATTCATCATCCGTCAAAAACGAAAATCACAAATCTTCCATCATCCGTTGAATATTGATTGATGAAGTGGTATAATATGGTCGAATTATGGACTGCGGGGTGTGTCATGAAAAACCCTCCTTTTGAAATTACACAGGCGATCCTGACGGACGCGGCGGAGATTGCCGAGATGGTCGGCCGCCTTTCTGCGGGAAAACTGTCATCCAGCCCGATCCTGCGGCGTACGAATCGCATCCGCACGATCCAGGGTACCCTGGCAATTGAGCAGAATACCCTGAGCGTGGAGCAGGTCACGGCTGTGCTGAACGGC
>JBGUZS010000078.1:0-15297 GCA_045223835.1 Oscillospiraceae bacterium
CCCTCGCAGGTCCCTGATCCCCGTGCTGACGGACGACGAATATGAAAAGCTGAATAAGCACAACACCGCCTATCCGATTCATCCACGCTACATGACCCTGGGGGTGTCGGCGGAATACTGCCGTCTGCCGCCCCCGGAGGGATACTATGACTATGCGGATCGCCTTGTCGTAGAGGCTGTCGTACAATCCATAAACGATGATTCCTTGCAGCTCACCGACTGTGTATTTCTGGGCGGCAAAGCGGAAGCCCTGCAGAAAAGCATTTCCGCATGGCTTTCGGAGGATCTGGTGGAAACCTTGTCTGTGGGAGATCGGATGGAATTCTCCCTTCGGACCTGGCAGGAGAACGGAATATGGCTGTATCGGGTGGATAAAGAGCTGGTTCCCAAGGGCGGCACAAAGCCGGAAGACGTGGTGAGCATGGCGGAGGACAACCTGCACGGGTTTGACCTGGTGTTCACGGAGGATATGCGCTGGATCTGGCGGGTCATGCAGGGGGAACTCTGCTGCATCCAAGGCAGACTGATCGAAGAAACAGACGCTGGTAGACAGGTCTGCGTAGTCAGCGAGCGCTTTCTGCGGGAAAACGACCTTGCATTGGGAGACAGCCTTCTCTTTCGGGTGGGAGACAAGCTGTGCTCCCAATTCGCCCCCATCGGCGCTTTGGCCTATACAACCACCCAGTACCCCAGGCGCTGGGCGGAGGAAGCCTTTGAAATCATCGGGACCTTCGCGGATGCAGATAACGGAAACTGGACAGCGGATGAATTTGCCTATGCCTATTCGGAGAGTACGGTCTTCGTCCCCCTATCCGCATTGCCGGAAACGATCTATCGCAGCAGCGCCCGCTATACTCCCGCGGAGCTGACTCTGCTGCCCGAGGGGGGAGATGCCCTGGAGCGCAAGCTGGGGTGGATGCAGGAGATCGCCGCCGGGATCGGCTTGCGGTGCGTGATGGACGACCGGGGCTGGCCGGCTATCGCGGCTGGTATCTCTGCAGAGGAAACGCGGCTGCGCGCCCGGACCCTGCCCTTCATTCTGTCCGGAGCCGTCTTGCTTGTCCTGCTGTTCGCAGGCCTGCTCCTGACGGAGAGGCGCAAATGCACCGTCCTGCGGTTGGCGGGCGTCCCGAAAAGAAGGCTGGCCGCCCGGACGATGATCCCGTCCCTCGTCCTCCTTTGGTCGGCTGCGGCAGCAGGGACGGCGGGGGCGTTCCTGTACCTGGGCACGGAAGCGGCCTGGTTTCGGGAGAAGTGGTCTGCATTCATGCAGGTTTCCGAACAGGGGCTGCCTATAGGCGCTATGGCTCTGACCCCGGGGGTGATTTGCCTTGCCCTGAGCGGTGGAATGGTCCTGTTCGTCCTGCTGCGCCTGAGGCAGGATATCCATGACCTGGCGGTTCGGTCACAGAGAAAGGCTGGAAAGCAATGAGGCGCATCCTGCTGTGGGTCCTCCGTTTGTGCCTGTGTATGATGTTGGCGGTCATCCTCCATGAGTTCCTGGCGGAGGGGATCGGACTGGGAGAAAGACCGGCGCTCATGGATTTCCTGCCTCTGCTGGCGTGCTATGGGGCGGGGTGCGTCTTTCCCGGAAAGAAACGCGGGTGGCTGCTGCTTCCCCCCGCTTGTGCGGGGTCCGTCTGCCTGCAAGCACTGATTTCAGGCGTACCTCCGGCGCTTTCCGTCAAAGCAGGGCTCCTGGTGATGGACGCCGTTTTGCTGTTTCTCCTGGGATGGAGCCGAAAGGAAGCCTGGCCTTCCGCCCTGGGCCTCCCAGCGGCAGGCCTCTCCCTGCTGACCTGCGGGATCCTGAGCTGGCGGGGAAGAAGTGCGGCTTTCCCGGGACTCTGCGCGGTGCTGGTCATGGTGATCTGGCTGCTGGATATGCACCGGGAGGGAATGGAAACGGGACTGCATAACGCACCGGGAGAAACCCCCATGCCCTATCCCAGAGGGCTCCGTTGGAAAAACTGGCTGCTCATCATCCTGTTTCTGGGTCTTTCCCTGGGCTTGGCTGCCGTTCCGTTTTTGCAGGATGGCGCCGACTGGCTTTGGGAAAGTGCGGTATCCAGAACGAAGGACTTGACGAGCGATATGGCGGCGAAGCTGCGGGAAAAAGCTGACCAGCCGCCGGCCGAGACCCCTTCTCCCACTCCAAGCCCTTCCCCTAGTCCTACGCCGGAGCCGGAACCGGAGGAGGACTTGCCCGAGGAGGGCATCCCCCCGGTACTGAGGTATGGCTGGATCATTGCCGCCATCCTGTTGATTGCTGCCCTGCTGTACCTGTGGCGCAAAGGGGGAAAGACAGGGTTCAGTCTGCGGAAGCTGGGGGAACGGCTGAAACGCCTGTTCCGGGAAAGCGGGCAGGACGTACCCTATGTGGACGAAGTGGAAAAAACACGCCCCTGGAAGTCGCTGACAACCCAGGTAAAAGAAAACGTGATCACCCGTGTCCGCAAAGCACGAAGGAAACGGATCAGGCTGGAGGACCTGCCGGACGACCGGATGCGTATCCGCTATGTTTACCGGGAGCTGGTCCGCAGTCCGGCAGGGGTGAAGCTGAACCCGGCCATGACCCCCACCGAGGTGGGCGCTGCGTACGGGAGCGAGCCGATCCGGGATTTAGCGGAAGCATACAACATTGTGCGCTATGCCCCGGCAACGGAAGTATCCCGGGATGCCGGGAGCATTGCCGCTGCCGCCATGAAGGAGCTGCCGACCGCAGCAAGACAGGCGTCAAGGAATCGCGGGCGGATGAGAGACCGACCGAAAAGCAAATCGACCGGGGCGGAACAAATCCCGGTCCCTGGTACCATCCGGGATCTGGGGGTTCTTCCGTCAGATCCGGAGGCCACGGATGCGGATCCGGCTACCCTGGCGATCCTCCCGGCAGCTCCGGTATGGCTGCCTTTTGCCACGGTATGGGAGAATATCCGCTGCGCGGCAAAGGATAGGGCCGCAGCCCTGCGGGCCGCAGAACTGGTGGGCTTGCCAAAGGAAACGCTGCGGAAAAGCCCGAAAACCCTCACGGATGAACAGAAGTGGCTTTCGGTTGTGGCCCGCAGCCTGGCAGCAGGGGCAGGCCGGTGGGAAGCGGATCTCTCTGCCCTGGAGCCGGAGGCCGCAGACCGGATCGGAGAGACGCTGAAGCGGCTGGCCCGGCAGGAGAGGATAGAGGCTTTCGCCCCGCAACGGCCTTGCGAACCGCAGGAAAAGCGTGTATGCTGGTTCCGAAAATACCGTGAGGAGGGAAAGCCATGGAACTGACCGCAAAGAATGCTGTGATCCTGCCGGAGGGCGTTTTCATCATCGGCAGTTATGACGAAAACGGCGTGCCCAACGCCATGAACGCCGCCTGGGGCGTGCAGTCGGACTGGACGGAGATCACCCTGATCCTGGGGGAGCACAAGACCACGGAGAATATTCTGAAGACCGGAGCCTTTACCGTCGCCTTCGGCACACGGGATACGGCGCTGATCTCGGATTATTTCGGCATCGAGACCGGCCACCGGGTGAACAAGATCGAAAAGGCGGGGTGCCATACCCACCCCAGCAGCCGGGTGAACGCCCCCATCATCGAGGAATACCCCCTGACCCTGGAATGCCGCATGACCAGCTGGGATCCGGAGAGCGGCAGGATGATCGGGGAGATCGTGAGCCAGCAGGCGGATGAATCCATCCTCACCGATGGCCGGGTCGATGTGGATAAGCTCAAGCCCATCGTCTTCGATCCCGCCTCCCACGCCTATCGGGTGATCGGCGAGGTGGTGGGCCGGGCCTACAGCGACGGGAAGCAGCTGATGAAGTGAGCCGGGTGTGCGCCGGGGAGCGGGGGGACCTGCTCCCCGGCTTTTCCCTGTTGACAGGCCGGGGGAAATGGGGTACCATGGGATCGTAAATATCGAATGCTATGGGACAAGGAGGAGCTGCGGTGAAAAAGACGTGGAACATATCCGATTCGGAATGGCTTGTGCTGCGCTGCCTTTGGAAAAAAACGCCTCTGGAGATCAAGGACCTTACGGCGATGCTGAAGGAGGAGACGGGCTGGACCGCCAATATGGTCCGGGCCATGGTGGTGCGCCTGCTGGAGAAGGGAGCCATCGGCGTGGAGAAGCGGGCCCATTGCTACCGCTATTATCCCATCGCGGAGGAGGCGGCCTGTGTGAAGGAGGAGACGGAATCCTTCCTGAACCGGGTCTTTGAGCGTTCCGTCCCCAAGCTTTTTGCCGCCCTGACGGACAACCGGAAGCTGACCCCCGCTGAGCTGGATGAGCTGGAAAGGCTGATCCGGAAGCTGAAGACCGAGGAGTGAGATGGGCACGCTGACGCTGAAGCTGCTGCAGATGAGCCTGCATGGGGCGGTGCTCATCCTGATTGCGGCGCTCCTGCGGCTGCTCCTGCTGCGATCCCTCCCCAAGGGCATGCTGCGCCTGCTTTGGGTCCCCGTTCTGCTCGCATTGTCGTTCCCTCTGCCCGCGGTCTATTCCCTGTCCGTGCCGCTTCCCCCCGCACTGCAGACTGCGCCGCTGCTGGAGGAGACGGAGCGGAGAGGTCCGGCGGAGCCGGGGGAGCGGGAAGCCGGGGAGCTTCGGGCGCTTGACCCCGCCGGAGGGGAGGAGGGGGAGGATGGGCCTTCAGCTGAGACCCGCATTCGTCCCCTGGCCCTGGTCGGTCTGATCTGGCTGACGGGAGCGGGCTTCATGAGCATGGCGGTCCTGGGCCTGTATCTGCTCCAGCTGCGCCGCCTTCGCTTCGCCGTTCCCCTGGAGAGCGGAGGCGCGGAGGAATGGCTCTTGGCCCATCGGCTTCACCGCCCGCTGGGGCTGCGCGTCCTGCCCGGGCTCTCCGGGCCGATGACCTACGGGATCCTGCGGCCGGTGATCCTTCTGCCGGAGGAGCCGGATTGGGCCGATCCCCGGACCCATCTGACCCTGGAGCATGAATTCGTCCATGTCCTTCATTTGGACGCGGCCTGGAAGCTGCTCATGAACCTGCTGCTGGCTGTCCACTGGTTCGATCCGGCGGTATGGCTCATGTCCATGCTCCTGGGGCGCGACCTGGAGCTGAGCTGCGATGAAGCCGTGCTTCTCCGCCTGGGGAGCGAGCAAAGGACCAGCTTCGCCCATATGCTGCTGGATACCGGCAGGCAGAGCATCCTGACGCCATATCCCGGCCTGGGAGCGGGGGTCCTGCGGGAGCGGGTCTACTCCATCATGACCTTTCGGAGGAGGGGAGGGCTGCGCCGCCTGCTGGCGGGAGCCCTGGTGCTGGGGATGACCGTATGCGCCTTTGGTTCCCTGCGGGCCGGGGCGGCGGGCGAGCGGCTGTATCGGAACGGGAATGTGATCCTCTCCGCCCCCGCCGAGGTGGCAGATCTGCTTCTGGTGGAGCTCCCCGCCCTCACCGGGGAGACGGAGGAAACCCTGTTCCGGATCTATGAGCGGGAGACCCGGGATGCCGTCCGGGAACTGTTTCCCGGCTCCAAAAGGGACTATGGCCTGCTGCTGACCATCGAACGCATGGACGAAACCACCGCGGCAAAATACCTGAGACGCTCCGGGGACGGCAGTGAGATCCTGGCCCGGGATGCGCTGGGATATTATTACCTCATGCGGAGGTATACCGTTGAGAGCAATATGCTCACCTCTCCGGAGACGGAGGATATGAGCGCCAGGTGGGAGCGGCGCAAGCTGGTGAATCGCTGGGTCCGGGAGATCCGACAGGCTCTGCGCTGGAGCACCCCGCTCCGGGAGCAGTATCCTGCGCACAGCTCTGCCGCCGCCTCCTGGTTTGCCGGGATCTGGTACAGCAGCAGGTCCTCCTCCCGGATCCGCATCGGGGAGGGAGCGGCGTATAAGCTGACCGGTTTCCCGGAGGCGGAGGCCTTCGGCTCCCGCCTGGTTTGGGAGACCGCTTCGGAGACCGCGCGCAGTATTCAGATCCCGGAAGGCGACCCCATCATCCTGACTAACCCCAACCGGGATCATGCGATGTGTTTCTGGGCGGGCTCCGACATGATGCTCTATCGTTCGGATATCGCCTATCCCGGCAATACCCGGCATTACTATACCGTCCGGATGCTGGATTCCCCGGGGGAGAAGATCGGGGACCTGGTCATGGAATGGTATGAGGCGGCCAGGATCGCCGCAGAGCAGCAATGAAAAAACGCCCGCCCGGAGCCAGATGGCCCCGGGCGGGCAAGCTTTGCGTCATGCGCGGATGGGTCAGCCCTCCGCCTTTTCCTTGGAGAGCATCAGGTTTGTGAGGATGCCCAGGATCAGGGCGCAGGCCACGGTGCGGATCTGCACGGCGCCGAAGCTGACCACCATGCCGCCTACGCCGGTGATGAAGATGATGGAGGCGACAAAGAGGTTCCGGTTCTGGTTCAGATCCACTTTCTGCAGCATCTTGAAGCCGGATACGGCGATGAAGCCGTACAGGGCAATGCACACGCCGCCCATAACGCAGGCGGGGATGGTTTCCAGGAAGGCCACCAGGGGGGCGATCAGGGAGAAGATGATGCAGGCCACGGCAGCGCCCCAGATGGAGACGGTGGAGGCGTTCCGGGTGATGGCCACACAGGCGATGGATTCGCCATAGGTGGTGTTGGCGCAGCCGCCGAAGAAGGCGCCGACCATGGAGCCGATGCCGTCGCCCAGCAGGGTGCGGGTCAGGCCGGGCTCCTCCAGCAGATCCACGCCCACGATGGTGGAGAGGTTCTTGTGGTCAGCCAGGTGCTCCGCGAAGACCACGAAGGCCACAGGCACATAGGCGCTGAACAGGGTCAGGAAGTAGGAGCCGTTCATCTGGGAGAGGTCGCCGCCCAGCAGGAAGGTGAAATCCGGAAGGGCGAAAACGCCGCAGTCCTTGAAGGCGCTGTAGTCGATGACCACCAGCTCGGGGATATGGGCGCTGTTGCCGATGATGGCAAAGATGGAGGCCAGGATGTACCCGGCGAGGATGCCGATGATGAAGGGGATCAGCTTGATGCCGCGCTTGCCGTAGGTGGCGGCCAGCATGGTTACCGCCAGGGTGAAGAGGCCGCAGATCAGGGAGACATAGGAGGTTTCGGTGGGGAGGACCTGGCTGACGGCGTTGGCGGAGAGGCTCAGACCGATGATGGCCACGGTGGGCCCGATGATGACGGGAGGCATGAGTTTATCGATCCATTTCACGCCGCAGAACTTGATGACGATGGCCAGGATCACATACACGATGCCGGCCATGGCGGCGCCGATGATCAGGCCCCAGTAGCCGATGGCCATGGAGGCGGCGCCGGCGAAGGCGGAGATCATGGAGCCGATGAACGCGAAGGAGCTGCCCAGGAACACAGGACTGGAGGACTTGGTGAACAGCAGGTAGATGAAGGTGCCGCAGCCCGCGCCGAAGAGGGCGGCGGAGGCGGTGAGCGCGGTGCCGCAGGCCTGGTTGACGACGCTGGGAACCGCGATGGTGGCGGCCATGATGGCCAGAAGCTGCTGCAGGGCAAAGAGGATGATTTCGCTGAATTTGGGCTTGTCTTTGATGTTGTAGATCAGATTCATGCTTTTCCCTCCGCGTTAATAATCTATCTTTGCGCGGTTTGCCGCGTTCAGACACAAAAAAACACCCCGCCGGGGACACCGGCAAGGTACCGAACCACACAATTCTCCCTCCAGGACGATATCTTATCGGCATCACGGTACCGTTTAAATCTATCGCCGGTATACTAGCATAGGAGGGCGGAATTTGTCAACGGGGAAGGAAAGAAAAAATGCTCGGTCAAAAAAAGGGTAAGCGCCTCAGACGAATTCCGCCGCCGGACTTGCCCCCGGCGGCAATTTGTGGTACCTTCATGGGGACAGCGCGGCTGATCAACCAGGCTGAGGAGGATGCGTCATGTCCGGTACCCCAAAACCGGTAAGCGGTCTTAAACTGAACATCAGGCGAACGATGCTCATCGGCTTTGCCTTCTTCGGGATCCTGCTGCTGTGGCAGGTATACGATTCCTGGTGTCCCACCTTTCTCACGGATATCTTCGCCAGAAGGATGTATGAGCTGTCCTCTGCGGAGCTGAAGAGCGGAGACCCGGACAAGATCCTGAATGTGCAGTGGATCGTCGGGATCATCATGGCCTGCGATAATCTGGCCGCCCTGATCCTCCTGCCCATATTCGGCAGCCTGTCGGACCGCACCAGGACCCCCATCGGCAAGCGTATGCCCTTCATCCTGGCGGGAACGCTGGTGTCCGCCGTGGCCTTCCCCTTCATCCCCCTGTTTTTCCACCGGAACAACGCGGCGGGCATGGTGGCCATGATGGCCGTGGTGCTGCTGTTCATGATGATGTACCGAAATCCTGCCGTGGCCCTGATGCCGGATATCACTCCGAAGCCGCTGCGGGCTAAAGCCAACGGCCTCATCAATATCATGGGATACCTGGGGGGCGCTTTTGCCACGGTCCTGGGGATATTCCTGAAGCTTTCGGATTACATCAATGCAGCGGATGCGGCCAGAAAGGTCTGGATCATCGAGATCCCCTTCCTTGCGGCCTCCGTCCTGATGGTCGTCTCCGCCCTCATCCTCTTTGCCACCATCAAGGAGAACCGGCTGGCGGAGGAGCTGAAGCAGGAGCTTGAGCTGGGTGAGCAGCTTGCTGCCACCGCGGACCCGGTGGAGGCCGAGGGGCCCATGAGCCGGGCGAACCGGAATATGCTTCTGGCGATCCTGGGCGCGGAATTCCTCTGGTTCATGGCGGATAACGCCCTGGGGACCTATATCGGGAATTACGTCATCTATTATCTGAATTCCGCTTCCAGCGCCACCATGATCCTGACCATCATCAGCGGCGTTGCCAGTGTGGCGGGCTTTGCCATTGCCGGATCCGTCGCGGACCGGATCGGCAGAAAGCGGACCGTTTCCTGCGGCCTGACCATTACCGTGCTGGGCCTTCTGGTCATGTGCCTGGTGCGGCCCAGCGGAAGAGAACTGGCAAACGGGCTCCAGTCCTTCCCGCCCCTCCTCTATCTCTTCGGGGTCCTGCGGGGCTTCGGCATGGCCCTGGTCCATAACTGCTCCTTCCCCATGGTGGTGGAGCTCTGCAGCAGCAAGAAGATCGGCCGCTTCACCGGATACTATTACGCCGCCAGCATGTCCGCCCAGACCATTACCCCGGTGCTCCTGGGGCTGGCCTTCCGCATGACCCTGGCCTGGCGCACCCTACCCGTCTATGCCTTGGTCATGTGCCTGGTGAGCTGCGTCCTGTTCACAGCTCTGGTCAAGAACATCAGGGCCAGGAAGGTGGAAAACGCCCATGGCCTGGAGGCCCTGGACGGAGATTGACGGGGGAGGGGTTGAAGGCATGAAAAAACGCGGACTGATCGCCGCCGGACTTTTGGCGCTGCCGGTGCTGCTTCTGGCGCCCGGCTTCGGCGGAAGGAAAAAGGACCCCTTCCGTGGGCGCTTTTTCGCCCACCGGGGCCTGCATACGCCGGATAAACGGATCCCGGAAAACTCCCTGGCGGCTTTCGGCCTGGCGGCGGAGGCCGGTTACGGGATGGAGCTGGATGTGCAGCTCAGCCGGGATGGGCAGGTGGTGGTGTTCCATGATGACGATCTGCGGCGGGTCTGCGGCAGGGAGGAGCGGGTGGATGCCCTGACCTGGCCGGAGCTTCACGCCTTATCCCTCTGCGGAACGGAGGAGCGAATTCCTCTGTTTTCCCAGGTGCTGAACCTGGTGAACGGGCACGCGCCCCTGATCGTGGAGCTGAAAAGCGGGAAGCGGAACCGGGAGCTCTGCAGAAAGACCCTGGCTCTGCTGCGGAGCTATTCGGGCGAAGCCTGCGTGGAGAGCTTCGATCCCCGGATCGTCGCCTGGTTCCGGTTCCATGCGCCGGAGCTGCTTCGGGGGCAGCTTGCGCAGCCTCCGGCAAGATATCGGGCCGGCGGGAATCCGCCCATCATGAGCTTTCTCCTGGGCAACACGCTGTTCAACTTCGCCGCCAGGCCGCAGTTCATCGCCTACCGGCTCGGGCAGAAACCCCTGCCCGTGCGCCTGGCGGAGGCTATGGGCGCTCTGCGGGTGGGCTGGACCAGCCATGATCAGGCGGATCAGGCGGGCCTGGATGCGGTGATCTTTGAATTCTACCGGCCGGAAGTCCGGTTCGTTCCGGATAAGCCGTGGTCCCCGCTGCGAAAACGGAACAGCAAATAGCCAAAAAACGGGCGTCTGCCGAAGCAGGCGCCCATTTCTTTTCGGGAGACTTTCTCAGAACTCGAAGCTCTCGAAGCCGCCGGCCATATCGGCGATCTCCGCATAGCCGTTTTCCACAGCCACGATGCCCAGCACATTGCCGGTCTGCTCATTATACAGATTCTTCAGGAAGGGACTCTTGGTGAAGGCGGCTTCGCTGGCCTCGGCGCTGTCATCCACCACGGCGGTGCCGCGGATGCGGATCCACTGGCGCTTCGCATTCATGGCGCATACCTCGATGTTGGGGTTCGCAACGGTCTGCTTGAAGGACTGCTTCTGCTTGCCCATGCCGAAGTACAGCTTCCCGTTCAGGAGCATGTAGAAGCCGAAGGGGCGGACCCGGGGCTTATCTCCGTCCGTGGTGGTGTAGAAGAAGGTACCGGCGTCCTTCAGAAAGGCGTCAACTTTTTCCAGATTGGTCATGTTCAAACCTCCTTATGATTTTCGTGCGTCCAGTATACACCCTGAACACGGGAGAATCAACCGGGTAAACGGGATTCCCGCGGAAAGGGAATCAAACGACGAAGCGCAGACCGCAGCCCAGATACTCGAGCCGATCTCCCAGGAGCTCCTTCAGGATCCGGTAGGGGCCTTCCCCGGTGCAGTGTCCCGTGAAATACCGGGAGGGAAACCGGGCCAGCGCTGCGCCCACCCGGCGGACGAAGTCCTCCGGCTCATCCCGCTTCAGGCCGGGATTCGTGAGATGAAAACCGGAGAATACCGCGTCCGGCGCTCTTCCCGCCAGCGCTTCCCCCCGGCGCAGGATATTGACGATGCCCCGGTGGGCGCAGCCTCCCAGGAGAACGAGCTTTTCCCCTTCACGGATCAGCAGATCCTGCTCATGGAGAAAGCGGTCGGGGATCAGGGAATCCCCCGCCTGTTCATACAGGGTGCCGTTGGAGCCGGGGGAGAGCTCGCCCTCCTCCGGATCCGAGAACAGGGTCAATCCCTCCCGGGGGGAGAAGATCCCCTCGGTGAGGCGCAGGCGGGAGGCGTATCGCGTGAGCAGGGTCGGGTCGGGGGAGATGCGCTTCATCCCCTCCTGTCGGCGGGAAAAATGCGGGGCGAAGGCCAGCCTGTGCAGGTATACCGGAGCATGGTCGTTATGCCGGATAAACGCCTCCAGCCCGCCGGAATGGTCGTCATGCCCATGGGAGAGGAAGGCAAGGTCCACCCGGGCCAGGTCGACGCCAAGGGCTTCGGCGTTGCGCAGGAGCAGATCCCCATCGGGGCCGAAATCGAAGAGGATGCGCCGGCTCCCGGTCTCGATATGCAGGCTGAGCCCGTGGGCGCAGCTTACCGGCCCGCAGGCTCGATTCTCCGCCAGTACGGTGATGACCATGGCTCAGTCTGGGCAGCGGCCGCCGCAGAAATAGAATACCGTCAGCAGGCCCGGGCCGCAGTGCGCGCCGATGACAACGCCCAGCTGGGTGATGGTGATCTCTCCCACCCGGGGATAGGCGCTTTTGATCTCGTCCCGGATATACTCGGCGTCTGCCAGGCAGTCCGCATGCAGGATATGGACCTCCGTTCCGGAGGGATCTGCTTTGGAAAAATCATGGAGGACGCCGTCCCGGATGGATTTCAGCGCCGCCTTGCGGCCCCGGGCCTTTTTCACCACGTCCAGTGTGCCCTTATCCGGAACGTACAGGACGGGCTTAATGCCCAGCAGGGAGCCCACCAGGGCGGAGGCGTTGGAGACCCGGCCGCCCATCTTCAGGTAATTCAGGTCATCCACGGTGAAGCGGTGGGCGATCCGGAGCTTGTTTTCCTCGCCCCAGGCGACGACCTCCCGGAAGTCCGCCCCGGCTTCCATACGTCGGACCATATTGACCACCAGAGTGCCGAGACCGCCGGAAATGCAGCGGGTATCCATGATGTACAGCTCCTGGTCCGGATAGAGGGGGCGTACCTCCCGGGCGGCGTTCATGCTGTTTTGATAGGAAGCGGACATCTCCCTGGACATATCCAGGAAGATCACGTTTTTCCCGGTATCCAGCAGCTTCCTGAAGAACTCGGCGTAGGTATATTCATTGATCATGGAGGTTTTCAGCAGTGCGCCGGCGCGCATCTGGGCGTACATGGCCGCCCGGCTCTCCTCCCGGCAGTCGTCCTCCTGCAGCTTGCCGTTTACGGTAAAGCTGTAAGGGATAAAGGGGATGCTGTGCTGATCCAGCCATGTGCGGGGAAGATCGGCGGTGGAGGAGGTGGCAATAATGTAATCCGGCATATCGGGATCTCCTTGTCCATCAGATTTCGAAACGGATTATAGCATATCCTATGTGAAAATACCATACATATCTGAAAATAATTAAAAAAGGCATTTCATTGCGGGGCTGCATTTCCCTGCCGGATGGAGAACCGTCCCCCTTGGCTCCCGACCGCCCGGGCCTGCGTTGCCAATTCCGGGAGGATATGCTAGGATAAGGGCAAAATGCCGGGAAAGGGGGGGGATCCGTGCGTCGGTTTTGGGAGCGGGTCCGGGCCGTGCCCCGCTGGGGGTGGGGACTCGGCCTGCTTTGCCTCGCGCTGCAGTACGGCCTGTACCGGCTGGGGGCATACCTCAGCGCCGCGCTGGGCACCGCGTCCCATGCCTTCCCCTGCAAGCTTCCGGTGATCGACGATCTGATCCCCCTGGTGCCCGCCTTTGTCGTCATCTATCTGTTCTCCTATGTGTTCTGGGTCTGCGGCACGGCTGCGGTTACCCTGACCGACAGAAGGAATATTGTCCGTTATCTCATCGGCTTGCTTCTGGCCTATATGGTCGGATTCCTGTTCTTCGTCTTCCTGCCCACCCGTATGGACCGGGCCGAGGAAGGCCTGCTGGAGCTGGGGAACCGCTCCGGGCTGTTCGATCGGATCCTGAGGATCGTCTATGCCGCGGACGGCAGGGGGGAGGCCTTCAATCTCTTCCCCTCCTACCATTGCCTGGCCAGCGCCTATTGTTATCTTGGCGTGCGGAAACAGCCGGAGATCTCCCGGGGCTACAGGCGCTATTCCCTTGTGATGACCGTTCTCATCTCCCTGTCTACGGTGCTGACGAAGCAGCATTATTTCGCCGATGTGATCGGCGGGATCGGGATCTCCGTCCTCTGCTATGCGCTGGTTCGGAAGCTGGACCCGGGAAAACGGGCGGCAGAGGAAATGACCGGTTCTGTTGGCGGGCGTGGGGATAATGCCCCTTCCGGAAACCGGGACTCTGTGGTAGAATCGACTCAAAAACCGGGGAACGGAGGGATATGATGTCGGATGGTTGGCTCTTTCGGCCCTTCAATATGCTGTTTCTCGCCGTGTTCGGCGCATTCCTTCTGCTGCTCATCCTCGCGGGCCTGCTCCTGCGGGGGAAGAGCGAGGGAGCGAAATCGGCGGCGCTTCTCTCAGCCTCCCTCGTTACCCTGATCGGATTTGTGTTATACAAGGTTTTCCTGTCCCGGGACGGCAGCTATGCCGAGCTGACCGCGGGGATGGGGGGCTTCAACTGGTGGGGGGAGCTGCCCCTGCAGCTCTGCAATATCAATATGCTTCTGATCCCCATAGCCGTTTTGAAAAAGAACCGGAGACTCATGGGCTTCTCCTTTTTCGTCGGCCCTCTCGGCGCGCTGATGGCCCTGATCATGCCCGCAAACGGGTTTGACGGGTATTCTCTGCTTCTCCCGAGGATGCTGGGCTACTACGGGACCCATTTCATGATCCTGATCGAAGGCTTGGCCCTGGCCGCCTTCGGCCTGTTCCGTCCCCGCCTTCGGGATCTGCCGGGTACGGTCCTCACCATTCTGCTCATTGCCTTTGCCGCCTTTGCCGTCAGTCTGCTTCTTCGGTGGAGCGGACTGCACCCCAAGGCCAACTATTTCTTCTCCGTGGAAACGGAAGGGAACTTCCTGCTGGAGCTTTTCCATCGCTGGCTCCCGGTCCCGTTTCTGTATCTGATCCCCAGCTGCCTGATCCTTCTGCCCTATATGATCCTGGTGACCATCCCCTTTGAGGCGGCGGAGCGGGCGAGGCGGAGGAAGGAAACCGGGAGCATAGCTGAGGAAGCTTTAAGCGGGCTATGAGCAAAGGAAAACAATTCCTCGACAGATGGAAGACCGATTATGATTTCAAAACGGTCACGGGAGCATTCAGCTCCCTTGCCATGACCGTGGTCTTCGCGTTGTATAATGGGTTTCTCGGCGTCCGGCATTCTTCTTTGTGGCATGGAACCATCTGCGTTTATTATATCGTGCTCACGGGTCTGCGCGGGGTCATTATCACGGCAAGAAAAAGGCTCGCTCCAGCTGACGGACGGGAGGATGCGGGAAATAAAGCCTATATCCTGGCGGCGGCCCTGCTACTGCTTCTGAATCTGAGCCTGGTTATCCCCGTAACCCTGATGGTCAGACAGCAGAAGCCCGTCAGCCTGACATTGATCCCGGCGATAGCCATGGCGGCTTATACGACGTATAAGGTCATCATGGCTTCCATCAATCTGAAAAGAAGAAACAGGTCGGCCGACAGCCTGATCAGGCTGCTCCGTACGATCGGGTTTATCGATGCGCTCGTATCGATCCTTGTGCTTCAGAATACGCTGATCATGGTCAATACAAATGGCGAGGATGGGGAAATGCTGCCGTTGACGGCCATCACAAGCGCAGCGGTTATGGTGACGGTCCTGCTTCTGTCTGCCGCCGCGATCATCAAAGGGATCGCCCGCGCCAAAAACCGGAAATAAGCTGCCAGTCAATGGGAACGGATCTCAAAGACTTCCTCTTCCGCCCTTTTGCCCGATGCTGGACTCCAAATGAAGACCGGACTGCTGAGATTTCAGCAGTCCGGCGTTTTATGCTCTTGTCCGGTTATCCGCGGTTTCAGCTGACCTTACTTTGCCTTTGCACTGACGCCGACGGCGTCATAGCCGCCCCAGGTCCCGCCGACGTAGGCCCGGACGGTGTAATAATAGGTGGTACCGGCCTTGAGGTCCGTGCTCTTGTCCGTATAGGAAGTACCGGTGACGGTATTGGTGAGGCGGGTCCAGCTGGTCGCTCCGGCGGCCTTGCGGTACACGGCGTACTTCGTGGCGCTGGTGACGGCGC
>JBGUZS010000079.1:0-2219 GCA_045223835.1 Oscillospiraceae bacterium
TTTGGTGGTCATTATACGGTAGAGTTCGGTGTCCTTCGGGAAGTGGTCTACAAAAGGCAGAATCGTGGAGCCGTAGAACAGAAGGCCCTCGCCCTCGCTGGAGTGGGTCACATAGGACAGCTGATGGGGAGAAATGCCCAGCTGCTTGGCAAGAATCTGCCGGTCTCCGCCTGCCTGATTGAGCATATACACAAAATCGCTGTTCTCGAAAATATTTTCCACTTCACGGGAAGAAAGCAGGTCCTTGACATTTTGGGTGATCTGATTGTTCTTAACAGGTGGCTTTTTATCCACCTCTCTGGAGCTTTCGCTCATTTTCATCGGCGTGTCTGTTCACGCCCAGCATAGCATACCTTTTTGCCACGGTTTTTCCGTATCGGCAGGCAATGCGGACTCGTGGAGCTGTTATATTCTGCATCACGCAGGTTCAAGCTCTATGCGTTGCGTGTGACTGCCATTTTACGGACAGCCTTCCACTCGGATTAGGGCGCTGCTCCCTTCCCGATTTCTTCCGCATTGATAATACTGACCTACTTGCCGATTTCAGTCAGTACGGCGTGGTCTGATTCTCTAAGCGCATAAACAAGAAACAGACCTGTTCACCTGTGGGGATGCCGCCCCACTTTCTAAAACGCTTCCAGATTTCGACTGTATAGGCCGCCGTCTGCTCCTCTTTCAAGAGAAGGTGCATCTCATCAATGTAATATCGGGTGGACTTATGCGCCGCCCGGTTGATGGTAACACGGTTCCATACCTGATCCTGCACCACCAGCATCCCGATTTTTTTGAGCTGCTTGCCCAACTCCTTGATGTCATAGCAGACAATGCGGTTCTGGATATTCACATTGGTACGGTGGTTGAACACATTCAGAGAGCCGGTCACATAGATTTCCAGCGCCGTAGCGATGTACTGCGCCTCTTTTTCTTCCTGTGTCCGCAGCAGATCATAAAGGTCCTCCAGCACCGGCATATTCTCCGGGCGCGGGTCATTGAGATAATTCTGATAGACCATCCGCACACAACGGTCAATGATGGTTTTCTGCACCGGCTGTAAGCCCTCCTTGCCGCCCACAATCAGCTCGCACAGCGACAAAATGAAGTCAGACTTCAAAGACAGCGGGCTTTCGTCATCTGAATAATCCAGATTCAAGTCCATCGGGTTGATGTAGTCACCGGATGTGGGTGAAATCTTGATAACTTGCCCATGCAGACGCTCCACCAGCGGAGCATACTCTGTCTCCGGGTCGCAGATGATGATGTCATCATTGGTGAGCAGAAAACAGTTAGCGATCTCGCGCTTGGCGCTGAAGGACTTACCGGAACCGGGTGTACCAAGGATCAGGCCATTGGGGTTCTTCAGCAGCTTGCGGTCCACCATAATGAGGTTGTTGGACAGGGCATTGATGCCATAGTACAGCGCTTCTTTGCCATTCTGGAACAGTTCCTGCGTGGTGAACGGCACAAAAATGGCCGTGGAGCTGGTAGTCAACCCCCGCTGAATCTCGATCTGGTTCAGGCCCAGGGGCAGAGAGGACATCAGCCCCTCCTCCTGCTGGAAGTCCAGCCGGGTCAGCTGGCAGTTATATTTCTGCGCGATGGAGCTGGCCTGAAAGATGTTGTTGCCCAGCTGACGGGGATTGTCCGCCGTATTCAACACCAGAAAGGTCACAAGGAACATTCGCTCGTTGCGGCTCTGCAAATCCTGCAAAAGCTTCTTGGCCTCGGCTCCGTAGGTAGCCAGGTCGCTGGGAATGATGTCCATATCGTATCCGGCGCGAACGGCTTTTTTCTGCTCCTCGATCTTGCTCCGATCCAAATCTGTGATTTTTCTCTTGACAGTCTTAATGGCCTTGACCTGATCCACCGACTGGATGTGCAGGTTCACGATCAAGCTGGATTCCATATCCAAAAAGTCTGCCAGCATCCGGTCATTCAGCTCCGGGGCGAGAATCTGCAAAAAAGAAACTGTCCCGTATTTCTTACCCATACGGAACTGCTTGCCGGTGCGGAACTCAAATGAAGTAGGAGCGATAAAGTCCTTGGTGGAAAGGCCGGAAGGGGCCAGCCAGTCCCATGAGAAGCAAAAAGGCACCTGTTCATCCATGTGGAAGATACCATGCAGCTGGGCCAGCCGCGCCATACCGTTTAACACCTCGGCAGAAACGCCCAACCGCTTGAAGTTGTTGAGGATGTCAGTCTCAATACGCTCCAGCCGGGGC
>JBGUZS010000080.1:0-8247 GCA_045223835.1 Oscillospiraceae bacterium
ATGCGTCCCCGGGCGGATGAGGGGAGAATGGGAGCAAAGTTCCGCAAAGGGGTAGAAAAGCATGTTGCTGGCAGCGATCATCCTGGCCCTGGCGGCGTTGACGGGATTCATGGCCTGGAGCCTGTTCCGCCGGGCCTTCCGCCGTCCGGCCTCCGTGGATCCGGAGGATGAGGCAGCCATGCAGAGCTCCCGCTGGTTCGCCTACGGTCCGATCCTGAAGCCGGGGGTCAGATGGCTGCGGGAGCAGCCCTGGCAGGAGGTGACCGTCTCCGGGGAGGACGGGGCGGAGCTCCGGGGGCGCTGGCTGCCCGGCGGCGGGGAGAAGCCCGTCCTGCTCCTGATGCACGATTACGGCTCCGGACCCTGGCTGGATTTCTGCCTCACCGCCCGCTGGGCCATCCGGCAGGGCTGGGGGGTGCTCCTGCCCGCGGAGCGGGCTCATGGGGAGAGCGGCGGAACGTATTCCACCCTGGGCCTCCTGGAGGGGGGCGACTGCCTCCGGTGGGCGGAACAGGAGGCGGCTCTGGCGGGGCCGGAGCGCCGACTGGTACTGGGGGGCGTCGGACTGGGGGCTGCGGCGATCCTCTCCGCCCTGGACCGGGGCCTGCCGGAAAACGCCGCGGCGCTGCTGCTGGATTCCGCCTTCTATTCCCCCAAGGCGCAGATCAGGTACATGCTGCGGCAGCGGCTCCATATGCGCACCTTCCCCATCCTTCAGCTCCTTTCCCTTTATGCCCGGATCGCCTGGGGCAGGGGGCCCGGCAGCCTGGACGGAAGGGCGGCTCTGGAGCGGAACGAGGGCATCCCCGTATTCTTCGCCCATGGCAGGAAGGACAGCATGACGCCCTATGACGAGACGGAACGGGCCTATGCCGCCTGCAGGGCCCCGAAGCGGCTGTTTACCGGGGAAAACGCGGGCCATGGCGGCTGCGCCTTCGGGGAAGCGGAGCGGTACTATACCGCATGGGAGGACTTCCTCCGGAAGGAGCTGGGGGAGCGCTTTCCCCTGCGGGAGAAGACGAAAAACCACGCGAAACGGACTTGACAAGGCAGGGTACATGTGGTATTCTCAGAAAGCTTTGGAGAAGTACCCAAGAGGCCGAAGGGGCTCCCCTGCTAAGGGAGTAGGCGGTGTTGAGCCGCGCCCGGGTTCAAATCCCGGCTTCTCCGCCATGGAAAAGCCCTTTTGTCTTTGGACAAAGGGGCTTTTCCCATCCTGTTCACCGATCCGGGCGGGCAGTCTGCTCTGCGCCCGGCGAGAGGATCTGGGAAATTGAAAGAAGAGAAAAGGATCATCCTTCTGGAGTGGCTGCGCATTGCCCTGGGGCTCCTGGTTTTCGCCTTCGGGGTGCATCTCACCATTTTCGCCAATATCGGCCTGGCGC
Source organism: Oscillospiraceae bacterium (assembly GCA_045223835.1). Taxonomy (GTDB): domain Bacteria; phylum Bacillota; class Clostridia; order Oscillospirales; family Oscillospiraceae; genus UBA1774. The sequence goes on from JBGUZS010000080.1 coordinate 1,386, forward strand.
CCTGGGACTGCTTGGGCATGGGCATCGCCGCCCATACGCCCCTGAACTACGGCCTCAGCATGACCTGCATCGCCCTGGCGGTGCTGGGGATCGACCTGCTCCTGCGGGAGCGGATCGGATGGGGCACCGTGATCGACGCCCTGCTCACCGGGAATTTCGTACAGATGTTCAGCGACCTGAATCCCTTCCCCCTGAACAACAAGCTTTGGCTGGGCGTCCTGCTGATGCTCGCGGGCTTTGTGTTCATGGCCCTGGGCATGTGGATCTACATGCGGGGGCAGCAGGGCTGCGGACCCCGGGATTCCCTCCTGGTGGGGCTGGGGAAACGGCTGCCGAAGATCCCCATCGGCGTGGTGGAGATCCTCCTGTGGGCGGCAGTGCTCCTGTGCGGCTGGCTCCTGGGGGGACCCGTGGGCATCGGCACCCTCATCAGCACCATCGGCGCGGGTGCGGTGATGCAGCTGGTATACAATCTGCTCCGCTTTGATCCCCGTACCCTGCGCCACAGGAGTTTCATGGAGGTCCTGCGGGTGCTCATGGGAAGGAGCTGATCCGTCCCGGTTCCTCCGGCATGGGCAGAGAAACCGGAAAAAAGGAGCGCAGCCTGCTTGAAACAGCAGACTGCGCTCTGACAGCAATGGGCAGGAGTGAGGAGCCCAATGTTATCCACCCGTTTGATCTGGGTCCGGATCATCCTCGTCATGATCTATGATTCTTCTATATCAGACGGAATCTTCCGGAAGAAGTTCCCTTTATTCCGGCACAAACCGTCACTTTTTTCGGCATGGGGAAACGGCGTCCGGGCCGCTCTTTCTTGACGGGGGGGCGGGACAGTGTTACTATGCGAAATAGGATATCCGCCGCGGATCGGCGGAGGAAACGGAGGACGATGCGTCTATGTCTACCGCAAAGAAAGTGTTGTTTCTCGTGTTCGACGGCCTGGGGGACCGGCCTGTGCCGGAGCTGGGAGACCTGACCCCCCTGGAGGCCGCCGCCACGCCCAATTTCGACCGGATCGCCGCCGAAAGCATCTGCGGCCTGTCCAACGCCCTGGGCCGTGGGATCCGCCCCGGGAGCGACGTCTCCCATCTGGCCATCTTCGGTTATCCCATGGAGAAGTACTATACCGGCCGGGGTCCCATCGAGGTCGCGGGCCTGGGGATCGCCCTGCAGGAGGGGGATATCGCCTTCCGGGGCAACTTCGGCACCGTGGACAAGAACTGGAATATCCTGGATCGTCGGGCCGGACGCATCCGGGTGGTGGACGAATTTGCCGCCGCCCTGGACGGGATGGAGATCGACGGGGTACAGGTCCTGGTGAAGCCGGGCACCGCCCACCGGGCGGGGGTGGTCTTCCGGGGGAAGGGGCTTTCCGCCGCCATTACCGACGCGGATCCCCATGCGGAGGGCCTGCCGGTGCTGGAGGTGAAGCCGGCGGACGATACGCCGGAGGCGGCCTTTACCGCAAAGGTTATCAACAAGTTCATGCGCCGGGCCTATGAGATCCTGGATCCCATGGAGACCAACGCCAAGCGGAAGGCGGCGGGAGAGTATCCGGCGAACTTCATGCTCCTTCGGGGCGCGGGCATCTATCCCACCCTGCCGAAATTCGCGGATAAATACGGCATGAAGGCCTGCTGCATCGCGGGGGGCGGCCTGTATAAGGGGATCGGCGCATTCCTGGGCATGGATCTGATCTCCGTCCCCGGGGCCACGGCCCTGCCGGACAGCGACGTGCGGGCCAAGTTCCTGGCGGCGAAGCAGGCCCTGGCGGACTATGATTTCGTCTTTACCCATGTAAAGGCTACGGACTCCCTGGCGGAGGACGGGAATTTCGCCGGGAAGAAGGCCTTTATCGAAAAATGCGACGCAGCGGCCGCCGAGCTGCTGGACCTGCCGGAGGACGTGCTGCTGGTGATCACGGCGGACCATTCCACCGCCTGTGAGCTGAAGGCCCATACGGCGGATCCAGTGCCCATCCTCTTCCGCTCTCCCCATGTCCGCCGGGACGAGGTGCGCTCCTTCGGGGAACGGGCCTTCTCCAAGGGCGGCCTCGGCCGTATGGAGGGGAAGGACGTGATGCCCGAGGTGATGAATATCCTGGGCAGGCTCCACCTCATCGGAGCGTAAGCCAAAACTCTGCCCGCGCGCCGGAGCATCGGCGCGTGGGTTTTTTTCGGGAAAGGGGACGGGAGCATGAAGAACGGCGGGGGAAACGGGCGGGGCGGCTATCTGTATATCCTGGCAGCCGGGATCCTATGGGGCTTTATCGGCCTGTTTGTCAAGCAGCTGGAGGCCGAAGGCTCCACCCCGGAGATGACCGCATTTCTGCGCATGGCCTTCGCCTTCCTCCTGTATCTGCCCCTATGCGCCGCGGGAGCGGGGCCGGGCAGCCTTCGGATCGGCGGGAAGGACCTGCTGTTCTGCGCCGCCCAGGGTCTGGTCTGCTATGGCCTGTTCAATATGCTGTACAGCCGGGCGGTGACGATGGTGGGGGTCTCCGTGGGAGCGGTCCTTCTGTATACCGCGCCGGTCTTCACCCTGCTCTTTTCTTCGCTGCTGTTCCGGGAACCCTTCACCGGCCGGAAGCTCCTCGCCGTGTTGCTGAATATCCTGGGCTGCGCCCTGACCGCCACGGGTGGCAGGCTGGAGCCCGGAGCCCTCTCCCTGCCCGGGATCCTGGTGGGGGTAGGGGCGGGCTTCTGCTACTCCCTCACCCCCATTTTCGGCCATTTCGGCACCAAGCGCATGGACAGCCGGGTCATGACGCTGTACAGCTTCCTCTTCGCCGCCCTGTTCATGCTCCTTACCCTCAGACCCTGGCGCGGCGGCGCAGGGTTCGGCGGAGGGCTCCTCCTTTGGGGCGCGCTTTTCGCCCTGATCCCCACGGTCTGCGCCTATGTCCTGTATTATCGGGGACTGGGCCGGATCCGGGAGCCCAGCCGCGTGCCCGTGATCGCCTCGGTGGAAACGGTGGTGGCGGCCGCCGTAGGCGCGGCGCTGTACCATGACCGCCTGGGGGTATGGGGGACGGCGGGGATCCTGCTGGTGCTGATTTCCATCGGCGTCATGAATCTCCCGCCCCGAAAAAGCAGGGAAAAAACCGGGGAAGGGGAAAAATAACCAAAAATTTTGCTGGATTATGATTAGGGGATATGCTATACTCAGCTAGTACGCGCTGCGTGCGAATTTGTTGTTTTTCCTCTGCATCGGGGGCGGAAAAATAATGAAGCTGAGTTTTGTCGATCAATAGTTAAGGAAGGTGAGAAATTGGAGAACTATACCAAGTACAGGCTGAAGGGGAACGAGGAACTGGCTGCCTTGCTGGAGGGCAAGGATAAGCTCTTCGTGATCGCCTGTAACAAGTGCTTCAAGGAATTTGTATCCGTGGATGAGCCGGAATGCGACGAATTCGTCAAATTCGCGGCGGAGCAGGGCAAGACCGTCACGGGTACGGCAAAGGTGGACTTCCTCTGCAACAAGACCCAGACAGAGAAGAAGCTGAAGGACCTCATCCCCGAGGGGACCGAGAACGTCGTCGTCATCTCCTGCGGCCTGGGCATCCAGACCATGGCGGACGAGACGGCTCTCCCCGTGATGGCGGCGGCCAACTCTCTGAACTACCGGGGCTACCACGGCATGGCCCTCACCAAAAAGGCCTGCGATGCCTGCGCCCAGTGCTACCTGAACATCACCGGCGGCATCTGCCCCATCGTGGACTGCGCCAAGAGCCTGGTGAACGGGCAGTGCGGCGGCGCCAAGAACGGCAAATGCGAAGTCGACCCGGAGAAGGACTGCGCCTGGGAAAAGATCTATCAGCGCCTGAAAAAGCAGGGCCGGCAGGAGGAGTTCGAGAAGCAGCCTGTGCAGCTTCGGGATTATTCCAAGATCAACTTCAAGGTCATCAAGGAATATGTGGATTCCGTGCGGGACAGCCGCTTCGCCGGGTATTACGGCGGCGTGCATCCCTCCGAGCGGAAGGAGCTCAGCGAGCATATCCCCCTGTCCCGTTTCCCCGAGCCCGATGAGGTCGTCATCCCCCTGTCCATGCATACCGGCGCGCCGGCCAACCCCCTGGTGAAGGCCGGAGACGCCGTCAAGCTGGGCCAGAAGATCGGCGAACAGGCCGGCTTCATCAGCGCTCCCGTGCATTCCAGCGTCAGCGGCACCGTCATCGCGGTGGAGGATCGTCTCCATCCCTCCAAGGGCGGCAAGGTGCTGAGCGTGGTGATCAAGAACGATAAGAAAAATACCTTGGACGAGAGCATCAAGCCCAACAAGAGCCTGGATGAGCTCACCCCCGATGAGATCATCGAGATCGTCAAGGAAAGCGGCATCGTGGGTATGGGCGGCGCCGGCTTCCCCGCCTATGTGAAGCTGAAGCCCGGCAAACCCATCGACGCCATCCTCCTGAACGGCTGCGAATGCGAGCCCCTGCTCACGGCGGACCATCGGGTCCTGCTGGAGTATGCGGACGACGTGGTCTTCGGCCTGAAGGCCATGATGAAGGCGGTCGGCGCCCCCAAGGGCGTCATCGTCATCGAGGACAATAAGCCCGATGCGGTGGCTCTCCTCACCGAAAAGACCGCGGATATTCCGGATATCGAAGTGGTCTGCGCCAGGACCAAGTATCCCCAGGGCGCTGAGAAAATGCTCATCAAGCGCGTCATGGGCCGTCAGGTCCCCAGCGGCGGGCTGCCCGCGGACGTGGGCGCCATCGTCAGCAATATCAGCACCGTGAAGGCCATCTCCGACGCCATTCAGAAGGGAATGCCCCTGGTGGACCGTGTGGTCACCGTCACCGGCGAGCGCATGAAGAACCCGGGCAACTTCATCGTGAAGATCGGCACCAGCGTGAAGGAACTCATCGACTACTGCGGCGGCGTGGTGGGCGACAACGTCACCCTGAAGATGGGCGGCCCCATGATGGGCACTCCGGTCACCGATGTGAACGTACCCATCATCAAGGCCTCCAACGGCATCATCGCCGTGGATACGGACAAGACCGAGGCCGTGGCCTGCATCAAGTGCGGCCGCTGCGCCGACGTCTGCCCCATGGAGCTGAGCCCGCTGTACTTCCAGAAGTTTGCCGATGAGGAGAACTGGCAGGGAATGAAGGACAAGAACGTGATGGACTGCATCGAATGCCGGTGCTGCGAATACATCTGCTCCTCCAAGATCTCCCTGGTCAGCAAGATCAAGGCCGGTAAAGCGGCAGTAAGGGGGATGAAGTAAGATGCTGATCACCAAACTCAAAGGGAAAGAGGCCATTGACGCTCTGGTTACCGGCAAGGTCTTTATCATCAACTGCCACGGCTGCAAGGAAGTGAGCTTCCCCGAGGAGGAGGCCAAGGCCCTCCAGAAGGAAATGGCGGAGACCGGCAAGGTCACCGGCATCCTCACCACCGACTACATCTGCAATCCCGAAAACATGAAGCTCCGGCTGGAAATGCACCGGAAGGAGATCGACGCGGCGGACATGGTCCTGGTATTCTCCTGCGGCGTGGGCGTACAGACCATTGCCGACTACCTGGAGGACAAGAAGGTCTGTGCCGGCTGCGATACCTATCCGCTTCCGGGCTTCCAGGGCGTGACCCCGCTGGAGTACAAGTGCGACCAGTGCGGCGAATGCTACCTGAACATCACCGGCGGCATCTGCCCCCTCACCGCCTGCTCCAAGAGCCTGGTGAACGGCCAGTGCGGCGGCGCAAAGGACGGCAAGTGCGAGGTCGACCCCAACATGGAGTGCGGCTGGGAGCGCATCTACCAGCGCCTCAAGAAACTGGGCAGACTGGATCTGCTCAAGGTGCCGGTGCAGCTCCGCAACTACGCCACCGACAAAGAAGTCTGATCAGGCTACTGTAAATTTTAAGAGTTAGGAGCATTGAAGATATGAAGATCAGTGAAAAGTTTTCTCGTGGTGAGTTCGTCGTTACTACCGAGGTCGGCCCTCCGAAAGGTTTCCATGTTGAGCCCCTGATCGAGGAGGCGAAGGAATACCTCTCCAACATCACTGCCGTGAACGTCACGGATAACCAGTCCTCCGTCATGCGTCTAAGCTCCCTGGCCACCTGCAAGGCGCTGAAGGACGCGGGCCTGACCCCCATCTATCAGCTCACCTGCCGGGACCGGAACCGCATGGCCCTGGAGTCCGACCTGCTTTCCGCCGCCATGTTCGGCATCGAGAACATCCTCTGCCTCACCGGCGACCACACCAAGCTGGGCGACCATCCCCAGGCGAAGCCCGTGTTCGACCTGGACAGCGTCTCCCTCCTGTATACCGTCGGTCAGCTGGAGAAGGGCGTGGACCTGGGCGGCAACGAGCTGGTGGGCGAGCCCCCGAAGTTCTGCAAGGGCGCCGTCGTCTCCCCTTGCAGTGACAGCATCGATGCCCAGCTGGCGAAGATGGAGCGGAAGGTCATGGCCGGTGCGCAGTACTTCCAGACCCAGGCCGTGTTCGAGCCCGAGAAGTTCATCGCCTTCATGGAAAAGGCCAAGCAGTTCGGCGTACCCGTGCAGCTGGGCGTCATCATCCCCAAGAGCGTGGGCATGTGCCGCTACCTGAACGCCAACGTGGCGGGCGTCCATGTGCCCGACGCGCTGATCGACGAGCTGAAGGCGGACAAGGAAAAGACCAAAGCAGGCATCACCGGTGTGGAGATCACCGCCCGCCTCATCAAGGAATGCCTGCCCTACTGCCAGGGCGTGCACATCATGGCCCAGGGCTGGGAATCCAAGGTGCCCGATATCCTGAAGCTGGCCGGCATCTGAGAATAACCTCCAAAGCATGCACCGGGGAAGCTGTTTTTGCAGCCTCCCCGGTCTTTTTGCGCCGTCCGGGCAGAAAAAGGTAACCAGCTGA
>JBGUZS010000081.1:0-3808 GCA_045223835.1 Oscillospiraceae bacterium
GGGGAAGGGGGACGGAAAACATTGCCGATCTACAGATAACCACCCTGAAAAGCAAACGACTATTGCCAAGCAGATTCAAAGTCGGCAAGCTGACGTACCGCACCCGCTTGTTTATCGTCGCGCCTTTAGCCCCCTTCGCTTCAGCGCCCTGCGCACCGGGGGTGCAGGGGCGGAGCCCTGCCGCGCTCTTTCCCCGGTTTCTCTCGCGCAAGAGAAACCGGGCCGCCGGAGGCACCCTGCCGATAGCGCTTGCAAACGGAAGGCTCGGCGGGGCGAGAGTCCCTCATCCGTCTCCGGCTTCCGTGAGACGCCGGGACCGCAGCCCCGCCCCCCGTTGACTTTCCCCGGAAAGCCCAATACAATAGAAATAAATCATAACTATATGGTAAAGGAGTATGGATCATGGAATACGTCACCTTATCGGAAAACATGGAATTCCCCGCGAACCGTCCCATCCCCTGGATCGCCAACCTCAGCGACGACTGCCTGAAGAACTATTACTCCATCCATTGGAACATGCCCCAGCCCTATGACCCCAAGGTCCGGGAATCCGTGGGCCATCCCCCGCACATGCACAAGGAAAACGAGCTCATGTACCTCATCGGCATGAACCCCGAGGACCCCTACGACCTGGGGGCCGAGGTGGAGATCTGCATCGGGTCGGACATGAAGAAATTCACCATCACCCGGAGCTGCTGCATCTGCATCCCCGCCAACACCCCCCACGGTTTCTACCGGATCATCAAGGCGGACAGGCCCTGGATGTTCGTCCAGGTGCAGGAGGCCAATCCCCGGACGGAGAAATTCCTCTGGGAGTACCTCACCCCGGAGCAGAAGGCCTCCATCCCCGAGCGCCTCATGGAGTTCTGGAAGGACGTGGGATACGACGACTGATCCCTGAATACCCCCCTGCGCGGAAGGAAAGCACAATACAATTCATCCCGCTGTCCGATCACGGACAGCGGGGCATTTTTCTCTGTCGAAGCGCATACAGTTTACCGATGAAAGCGGACGCGGCTCTGCCGCGCCGAAGGAGGGAAGCGCTTTGGCATGGCAGAACAACACGGCGGAGCTCCGGGGCACCCTGGCCGGACCGCCGGAACTATCCCACATCAGCCGAGGGACGGAGTTCTACGCCGTCCCCCTGATCACCCGGCGGCTCTCCGGCGCCCGGGACCGGGCCAACGTGATCCTGCCCGGAGGGCTGCTGCCCTGTCTGCCGGAGCCGGGGGAAAAGCTCTGGCTCCGGGGAGAGCTGCGGAGCTTCAACAACCGCAGCGGCAGCGGCAGCCGCCTGATGCTGTACATCTACGGCCAGGAGCTGGCCCCGGCGGAGGACCTGGGGGAGGACCGGAACGAGATCACCCTCACAGGCGCCCTGTGCAAGGCCCCCACCTGGCGGCGGACCCCCATGGGGCGGGAGATCTGCGACCTGATGCTGGCGGTGAACCGGCGGTACGGCCGCAGCGACTACATCCCCTGCATCGCCTGGGGGAAAAACGCCCTCCTGGCCTCCGCCTGGGCCGTGGGCCGGACCGTCTCCCTCCTGGGCCGCTTCCAGTCCCGGGCGTACGTGAAAACGCTGGAGACCGGGGAGACCCGGGAGAAGACCGCCTACGAGGTCTCTGTTACGGCGTTTCTTCCGGAGCCGGAGACTGAGTCCGATCCCTCTTCGCCCTGAGCTCCGCCTCCCGCTCCGCGCACATGGCGGCCAGCTCCTCCGGCGGGAAGACGTACCGCTCCCCGCAGAAACGGCAGACGACCTCCGCCTCCTCCCCGCTGCTGCGCATATCCCGGAGCTCCCGGATGCCGATGCCCTTGATGGCGGAGCGGTACTTCTCCCGGGAACAGCTGCAGCGGTAGCGGATGGGCTTCGTCTCCAGCAGGTCATAGGGGATCTCCCCGAAGACCAGGGCGGCGATCTCCTCCCCCGTCTTCCCCTCCCCGATGAGGGCAGAGAGGGAGGGCATGGCCTCCACCCGCTCCTGGAGCCGGTCCGCCAGCTCCTCCGGCGCGCCGGGCAGGAGCTGGAGCAGGAAGCCTCCGGCGCCCTTCACGTTCCCCTCCGGCCAGACCCGGACCCCCAGGGCGCAGACCGTGGGAGTCTGCTCGCTCATGGCGTAGTAGGCGGTGATATCCTCCGCGATCTCCCCGCTCACCAGCCTGGTATACCCCACATAGGGCTCCCCGAAGCCATAGTCCCGCACCACGTACAGGTCCCCTTCCCGGCCCACGGCTCCCCCCACATCCAGCTTGCCCTGGGCATTGGGGGGCAGCTCCACCTTCGGGTCCTCGCAGCAGCCCCGGACATTCCCCAGGGCGTCGGAGACGCAGGTGAAGCTCCCGGCGGGTCCGCCTCCGTTGATGCGCAGGGTGACGCTCCCGTCCCCATCTTTCAGGGTCCCTCCCATGATGGCGGCGGCGGTGAGGCAGCGGCCCAGGGCCGCGGTGACGGTGCGGGAGCAGCCATGGCGCAGCCGGGCATACTCCACGATCTTCGTGGTATGGGCAAAGAGGAGGCGGGCTCCCCCGTCCCGGGTGAGGGCGGTGAGCAGGGTCCCCTCGGTATCGACGATATCCATAGCGTATTCCTCCCTGTTCTGGGCTGCGGCGGGCGTTCCCCGCCGCCTTGTCATTATACGGCGGGAGGTCCCTCGGCGCAAGGGGAAGCGAGTTATCCACAAATCCACAGGGAGTTGTCCACACCCTCTGCTCCGATCTGTTCCGGTCGCTTCGCTCCCTTCCTTTCCTTTCAGATATGTTTTTTTCTTTTTTATTCCATTCTATTAGGTACGACCGTCACGGCCGTCACGCCGGTTCGGCATTCTCTGCGCCTTCGCCGGTTTCCGCCGCAGCGCTCTGACGGCCCCGCCGGTTCGCCCGGTTCCGTTCGCACGCATCCCGGTACCGTTCCACAGCCCGATCCACATCGCAGCACAGCATGGTCGAGACCAGCCCGACCATGGGATCTCCCCCCTGATCCTCCTTCTCTCCCTCCAGAAAATAGGCCGCTGCCGCCTTGATGCTCTTTCCCGCCTGCTCGTCCGAGAGCATGCGCAGCAGCTCTATGCTTCCCTGGTAAAGGGTAAAGCCTTCCATTCGCGTTTCCTTCTTCGGCATAGCCCTCCTCCTTTCCGCCGACATTATACTCAATACTCGTTGAGTTGTAAAGGCTTTTTGAGAACTTTGCAAATTAATTTGAGCCCGCGTATCTCTCCGCCGGGACCATTGACGCGGAGCGGCGGACATGCTATATTTCAGGTATACACACACATTTTTGAAACAGGAGGATTCTAAACATGAAGAAATGGAAATGCACCGTCTGCGGTGAGATCGTGGAGAGCGAAACCCGTCCCGAGGTCTGCCCCCGCTGCAAGGTCCCCGGGGAGAAGTTCGTCCTGGTGGAAGAGGGCGCGGAGCTGACCTGGGCCTCTGAGCATGTGATCGGCATCGCCCAGGGCGTCCCCCAGGAGATCATCGACGGCCTGCGGGCCAACTTTGAGGGCGAATGCTCCGAGGTAGGCATGTACCTGGCCATGGGCCGTGCCGCCGCCCGGGAGGGGTATCCCGAGATCGCCGCCTACTGGGAAAAGGCCGCCTGGGAAGAGGCGGAGCACGCCGCCAAGTTCGCGGAGCTCCTGGGGGAGGTCGTCTCCCCCTCCACCAAGAAGAACCTGGAGGTCCGGATCATCGCTGAGAACGGCGCCACCCAGGGCAAGACCGACCTGGCCAAGCTGGCCAAGCAGCTGAACCTGGACGCCATCCACGACACCGTTCATGAGATGGCCCGGGACGAGGCCCGGCATGG
>JBGUZS010000082.1:0-8272 GCA_045223835.1 Oscillospiraceae bacterium
CAAAGGATCGTGATGCGATCCAGGAGATCCAAAAGGCCGCCGTTGCCGGGAAGTTCGATATTCTGCTGGTGTTCATGTTTGACCGGCTTGGCCGCAGGGACGATGAAACGCCTTTCGTGGTGGAATGGTTCGTCAAATGCGGGATAGAGGTCTGGAGTTGCATGGAAGGCCAGCAACGATTTGACAGCCATGTTGACAAGCTGATGAACTATATCCGCTATTGGCAGGCATCCGGCGAGAGCTTGAAAACCTCAATACGCGTGAAAACCCGCCTCAGTCAATTGACTGGAGAGGGCTGCTATACCGGCGGCTCCTATCCGTTTGGCTATCGAATCGTGAAACAGGGGCGGTTGAATAAAAAAGGACAGGAAGTCTATGACCTTGTGGTAGATGAGAATGAAGCACAGATTATCCGCCTGATTTTTCATAAGTATGCTGATGAAGGTTATGGAGCCCAGCGACTGTGTCACTGGCTATACGAACAGGGGATAACAAGTCGGGAGGGGAAAGGATTCCCAAACACGACGATCAATCGGATCATTAAAAATCGAATCTACATCGGCGTATTGAAAAACGGAGAAACCGAAATCAAGTTGGAACATCTTCGAATCATTGACAACGCTTTATTTGCGCGGGCACAGACTGTGATGGATTCAAGGGTGAATAAGCACAGGAGCATCCCTATGAACAACAAGGGTAAAAGCCTTCTGGTAGGAAAAATCTATTGCGCACACTGCGGAAATCGTTTAACCATCTCGACCAGTGGACACAAAATGAAGAACGCCGATGGTCAAGAAGGATACATCACCAGGCTGCGGTATCAATGTCACTATCAGGTTCGACACCCGGGAGAATGCGACGGCCAGTCCGTATATGTTGCCAGCAGGGTGGACGCCATCGTTGATGAGATTCTGCGCCTGAAATTCTCGGAGATCAAAGCTGCGTCCAAGGCAGAGATTCTGAAAAAGCAGGGTGAACGTGACCTACGCGCAGCACGGCTCAGGTTGGAGAAAGCAGAAAAACAGCTTCAATTTCATGAGGAGGATCAACGTGATTTTCAGAACGAAGTCCTGAAAGTGATACGGGGTGAGAGCAAACTCAGTATGGGTTTTCTGAACTCTGCAATTGAACAGACGGAGAAGTCGATTGAAGCAGACAAAAAAGCAGTAGAAAGCGCACAACTCAACTTGGAGCAAATCGAAGAGTTGGCTGCGGCGCGGAATGAAGAACTGGACGAGATCATCACTTGGGCAGACATATATAGCAACGCAAGCCTGGAAAGGAAAAAGATGATCGTGGGTCAGTTGATAAAAAAAGTCTGCATCAGCCGGGGATACCTGGTTTCAGTCGATTTCAACATCACCTTTGAAGAACTACAGCGGGCCATTGTAGGTGAGTATGCGGAAGAAACCGGAATTAGCACGACGTTTTTACCCGCGATAAGACTGCAAACCAGTGCATGATCGACGCGAAACACAGCCAAAAAACACCGTCGGGAAAAGAATTCCCCAAAACTACCACTCGGTTCACATCCCGGAGAAAATCAAATAAAAGAATTTGCAGGACCTACTATAAAGTAAATCCTGCAAACTCTGGTGGAGACAAAGGGATTCGAACCCTCGACCTTACGGATGCGAACCGTACGCTCTCCCAACTGAGCTATGCCCCCATAATTTTCCAATTTTTCCATTTTCCGGGATGTGACTCACGTGGGATGCAAGAGAGATATGCCAACTGACTAGAAACTGAACCGCTTGCTCTCCCAGCTGAGCTACGCCCCCACAGGCTTATGTATTATAACACAGAATCCGGATTTGTAAAGCCTTTTTTGCGCCTATGGCAAAACTCCCCGCCGGGCCTTTCCGGATGAGGCGGGCAGACCGATCCCTGGCCTTGCGCAGGGGGGAACGCCGTGCGCCTTTGCCGGGGGGCGGCACCTCCCTCGGGCATCCCGCCGCCGTCTGCGGCGTGGTCAGCCGCCCCGTCAGGCTTCCGAAAAAAGCCGACGGGAAAGGGAAGAGGATCCGGATGAAATGATCCGGGGCGCGGATCTCCGCGCCCCGGAAAAAGACTTTGCAGACCTTACGGCTTGATCATGATGACCAGCATCCGCGCAGCGGTGACGCCGGTGTTCTTGCAGCCGCGCTTGGTGCCCTTGCCGAAGTGGACGCTGTCCCCCGCGTGCAGGACGTAGTCGGTGGGCTGATCGTTTTCGTCGTACATGGTCACGGTCATCTCGCCGGAGATGATGTAGTAGATCATCTCAAACTTGCTGACGGCAGCCTCGGCACCGCCGCCTGGGAGGAAATGGCTCAGCCCGTTGACGATGGTGCCCTCATTCACGTCCGCGGGATCATGCAGGCGGGTGGTGAGGACGTCGTAATGGCCGGGAGCCTCATAGCGATAGGCTTCGTTGCGCCGGGTGACTTTATAGCTCATGGTAACGCTTCCTTTCTTTGAGCGGCCGCCGGATCGGCAGCCGCCGATAATTCTTTTCTTATATTAGCACGGTCATTCGCCCAATTCAAGCCGCAGTTTTTCGTAATCTCCCGGCTCATTCAGATTCAGAAGCAGGCGGTCCTCCCAGGCTTCCCCCAGGTCCGAAGGCTTCAGGATTTTCACCCGGCTCCGATCCAGAAGAGCGCCCATGCTCCGGCGGCCGGAGTCCAGCAGTTCCCGGATGCGGGGGAGGATCTCGGGCTTATACAGGCCGAAGAGGGGTTCCCACCGGCCTGCCTCATCCGTCAGGACGCAGGCCTCTGCCTCCTCGGGACAGAGATCGTGCATCCGCAGGGCCGCCGAAGGGGAGGAAAAGGGCATGTCCGCCGCCGTGAGGAAGACCGGCTCATCGGCCCGCAGGAGTCCCGCCTCCAGTCCGGCCATGGGTCCCTGGCCGGGACGCAGGTCCGGCACCCGCCGGTCTTCCAGCCAGGGATACCGGTCCGGATCCCCCACGCTCACCAGCACCCGGGGGAATACCTCCGTCCAGCGCCGGAGGGCGCGCTCCAACAGCGCCTCCCCCTCCAGGGTGAGCCGGAGCTTGTCCCTGCCCATGCGGCGGCTTTCGCCCCCCGCCAGAATCACGATGGTCATAGCCTGCCTCCCGTAAACGTTCTGCCTGCCATTTTAGCAGGAGGAAGGGGCCGCCGCAAGAGCGTTTCGGCCGGACAGGGCGGAAATAGGAGACGCGGGAATACCGGATGGGGAGAAATACAGGGAAATACCGTCCGAACCGGGGGAAGGGTGTCACTTTTCCCCCGGCTCGTGTAATATAAACTGATAGAGAAACAGATCGGGCGGGATACCCCGCCGGCTGAGGGACAGAAAGGTCGAGGAGAGGCAGTTATGCTGAAAGACGGCGAGCGCCCCTTGGAGACAGGGGAGCAGACCTTTTTCCAAGGGCTGTATCAGGATCATTACCGGGCGCTGTTCAGTTATGCCTATCACCTGGGCGTCGGGCGGGAGGCGGCGGAGGACTATGTGCAGGAAGCCTTTCTGACGGCGCTGCGGCAGGCGGAGGCCGTGAAGAACTCCCCGAACCCAAGGGGCTATCTCCAGCAGGTCCTGAGAAACGTGATCGGGTATCAGCTCCGCTGTATGCGGTATGCCGCCGAGCTGCAGCGGAAGCTGCGGGAGCGGATCCCGGAGGAGGGCGAATCCGGTTCGGGCGGCTTGCGGCCGGAGACGCTGTACCGGGGCGCGGTCAGCGATGAAGAACTGAGGCTCCTCATCCGGTTTTATCTGGAGGGCTGGTCCCAGAAGGAGCTGGCAGAGGAGCTGGGGATCAGCCTCAGCGCCTGCAAGAAGCGGATCCAGCGGGCAAAGGAGCGGCTGCGCAGCGCGCTGGAGGACGCCGAGGGTCCGGTGGGCGGATCGACGGAAGGGAGGGAACCGAAATGAGCCGGAAAAGCCAAGAGACGCGGAGAGAATACGAGGAGATGACGGCGGAGGAGCTGGAGCGGGAGCTTCGGGAGGCCTTCTTCTGCGCGGATCGGATCGAAGGCCCCCTGTCCGGAGAGCTGGAGAGGATCCGGGAAGCTCTGGACCGGAAGCGTCCGGTGGAATACCTGTATACCCCCGAGGAATCCTGGGCGCAGTTCCGGGCGGAGCATGGGGAAGAGCTGAAACGCCTTCTGCCTTCACCGGAGAAGGCCGGAACAAAGAAGAGAAGGTCGGTTAAGCGCCGGCCCATCCCGGCCCTGCTGCGCCGAGGCCTCATCGCTGCGGTGATCGTGGTCCTCCTGGCCGGGGCGGCCCTGGCGGCGGACTCCCTGGGGCTGGCGGCCTGGGTGCCCCAATGGAATGCGGCGGCGGGGCGGTATGAGCCCGTAGTCCGGGAGGCGGCGGCCGAGGGGACCGTCCTGGCGGCGCTCACGGAGCTGGGGATCACCGAGCCGGTGTATCCCACCCGCCTGCCGGAGGGCTTCGTCATCACGGAATCCCATGTCAGCGAGGATCCACTGGTGCTGGTGGAGCACTATGCCCGGGGGGACAAAAGACTCAGCATTACCATCACCCCGGTCAAGGGCTTTGAGACCAGCCTGTACCAGCAGGGCGGAGAGACTGCCCGGGAATACCGTACGGGCAGGACCGCGCACTACATGTTCCGGAGCGAGGGGACCATCACCGCGATCTGGTGCACGGAGCACTATGCCGCCTCTGTCAGCGGAAACCTCACCCTGAACGAGCTCAAAAGCATCATTGATTCCGTCTATGTCTTGCCGGAAGGAGGTCAAACGTCATGAAGCTGCGCACCCATCTCCAGTCCCTGTACCGGAGTCCTCTGAAAGCCGGGCTGACCCTGCTGCTTCTGGGGGCGGCGGCCTTCCTCTTCCTGTACAACCTCTCGGAATACAGCGTTTCCGACCGGGAATACCGGGAGGCCCGGGACAGGTACGAGGGGGTCCTCACCGTGGAGGAATCGGAGGTCGTCGAGCTGGTGGATCCCCGATACAGCTTCTTCCTCCTGACGGATGAGATGAATCCTGGCCGTACCTGGGACCGGTTCTCCTATGAAGAATACCATCACCAAAGTCTGGGGGTAGAGACGGTGGAAGCTCTCTCTGCCCTGCCCTATGTATCCCGGGTGGAGCGGCGGTACATGACCGCGGGAGTCTCCCCAGACTACCTCCGTCTGGATACGGATCAGAGCTTTTTCGCCTACAACTCCCGCCTTGTTTTGGAGGGGACCCTGGAACGGATCAAAGCCTTTGATTACTTCTCAAATACTCTGGGCAATTATGATGCCGCCAATTCAAAAGTACTGATTCTGAAGGACGTGAAGCTCCTTGCAGGGGACCCGGAGCAGTTGGTCAGAAAAAAAGAAGTACAGGTCGGCATGCGGACCCTGCGGGAAGAACGGCGGGATGCATATGCATACTGTGCCGAAGACGGCGGGTATTCGCAGCGTTGGGCTGCGCAGGCCCTGGACCTGGGCCTGTTCCGGGAGGACCTGGAGGGCCTGGAGGTTGGCCGCCGTTATGTATTGGTCCTCCGAGGGATGAATTCCTGGTCGGATGAGTCTTTTCCCATGGAGGACGATACCCGCATCGGCTGGTGGCCCTACATCACCGACGTGACCGACCTGCCGGAAACCTATTTGGAGACCGAGGACTTCGCCCCCCTGCGGGAGCTCATCCGGGTGACGGAGGACGACCTGCATACCTTCGACGTGGTATACGGGGACGATATGGCCGCCATCCCCCGGGCGGCGGAGGGGCGGATCCTCTGCATGGAGGGCCGTTTCCTTACCCCCGCCGACGCGGGGCAGCCCTATTGCGTGGTGAGTACGGATTTCCTGGAGACCTATGGCCTCGCGGTGGGGGACGCCCTCGCTCTGGATCTGGGCAACTACCTCTGCGAACAGTACGCCCCCCTGGGGGCGGTGGCCTCCACCCGGGGACGGTATTCCACCCGGTTCGAGACCCGGGAATTCACCATCATCGGGGCTTACTTGGATCTGAACGAGGGGAAGCATGTGAACCGGGACCTGTACTGGTGCTGGAGCAATAACGCGATCTTCATCCCCTCCGCCTTCCTGCCGGAATGCGTCAACGCCGACTCCTATTCTCCCAAGCCCGCGGAAGTGAGCTTCGTGGTGGGAAACGCGGAGGATATTCTTCCCTTTATGAAGGAATGCCTGCCCCAGGTGGAGGCCATGGGCCTGGCCTATTCCTTCAGCGACGGGGGCTGGCTCCAGGTGGGGGAGGACCTGCTCCGGGCCAGGTCTCTGTCTCTGGTGAAGCTGCTTATCTTCTCCGCCGCCGCCCTTTTCGCCCTGATCCTCACGGTTTGGCTCTTCATCGGACGAAAGAAGCGAGAATATGGGATCCTCCGGGCCCTGGGCATGCCCAGGGGGGAGGCGGGAAGAAGCCTGCTGATCCCCTTTCTCATTCTGGGGCTGGTTTCCGCGGTCCTCGGCTTGCTGACGGCCCGGATCGTCACGGCGCGGCAGCTGGGGACGGGCCATGTCCCCGCGGGTCCCGGTCTCTTCCTCCTGGGGGCTCTGGGCTTCCTGGTCCTGCTGGCCCTCCTGTCCTTCGTCGGACTGCTCCTGGTGCGGAGAAGGAGCATACTGGAGCTGGTGCAGGGGGATAAATGAATTGCGCCTTTGCAGCATGAATTGTGCTGCGCACATGAACTGCCCGGAGGCATTGGAGGAGGCTCGCGTATGAATTGGGGCGGCAAATACTTGAGGCGTTTACTGGGGAGGAGCCCGGGACGGAGCCTGATGAGCCTTCTGCTTGCGGCCCTGCTGGCCTTCGCCTTCGGCCTGCTCACGGTGCTTCGGAGCGTATATCGGGAGGCCTATCAGAATGCGGATGTGCGGGCAGTGTTTTCCGGCGGTCTGCCCTACGCATCGGCGCAAAAGCTGGAGAAGAGCGGCATGGTACGGGATCCCTGCTATGAGTATGTTCATCGGGATTGCGAGATCGAGTTCAAATCCGGAACACTGGTTTTCCTGAGCAGTGCAGGCCGATATGCCAAAGCGGGGACGGATTGGCTGGAGGGCTGGGACGAGGCGTCCTTTGATTCTTCCGATGGGAAGGTTTGCGTCATGTCTGCCGGGACGGCCCGGCGGCAGGGATTCCGATTGGGGGACCCGGTACGGGTGGAGGAGAAGGACTATCTCAGCGCGCTCATGCGGGATCTGAAGCTCACCGATTACGAAGAAGCCCTGACGGTCCGGGATCGGCGGCGGCCCCAGCTGCAGATCGTGGGGCTGATCCGCTCGGAGAGCTGCGACGATACCCTGTATATCCCCGTCGCCGCCTGGCGGCATTTCTCCTGGATCTCCAACCAGCTCATTCTGGATCTGGCGGAATACACCCTGAGGGACTACCACCGGGCGGAGGAATTCCGAACCTATGCCAAGGACGTCCTTTCCCGGATCGACCATATCGTGAAGCTGGATTTGGATACCTCCTATGCCGACCGGATCTACAAGATCCATCAGCTCATCGAAACCTTATACCCCCTTACCATTGCCGCCGCTCTGCTTTTGGGCGGAGTGCTGCCGGGGCTCACGGTGCTCCATGCTTCTCGGCAGATCAGCGTCCTCCGGGCCCTGGGGGCCAAGATGGGGAGATGCGTGGGAATCTATACCTTAGCTCAATTCCTCTGCGCCTTTTTCGGTCTGGTCCTGGGGTTCCTTGTCGTGATCCTGACCCAGCATCCGGAGCTGGGGGCGGTATGGAGACCCTTCGGGATATACTTTGCCGCCCATCTGGCGGTCTGCGCCATGGGCAGCGGGTTATTTGCCTGGCTGTGCGCCAGAAAGCACGTTTTGGCGCAGCTGCAGGCGAAGGAATGAATTTACGCGCTCCGTCGCGTGAATTGTGATTCGCACATGAATTGCCTGCGGGCATGAAGGACGAAGGGGTTTGAGGAGGAAACGGATTGCCGCGTCGGCCTTTGGCCTCCTCGCAATGACAATTTATGGTGCATTGAACGCAAAGCAGCGGGCACAGAGGGAATCGAGACCCACAGGGTAACGATAAAACGAGCCCAGTGCCGCCCCCTTCTGTCATTGCGAAACCCAGTGCGCACACTGGGTTGTGGCAATCCGTACTCCCGTCCTGGCCTGCCGTATTTCGGATAACCCCTCTTTCCCCCATCCAACAACAATCAAGGAGGTCACTGCCATGAACGCCCTCACATTGGAAAACGTCAGCTACACCTACCCCGGGGGGACTTCCCCGGTGGTAAAAAATGCAAGCTATGAATTCGAAGCCGGGAAGCTGTATGCCGTAGTCGGTCCCAGCGGCAGCGG
>JBGUZS010000083.1:0-2174 GCA_045223835.1 Oscillospiraceae bacterium
GCCCGGCGGCATGATGCAGATCGCCATGGTGGCCGAGGTGGGCGGCAAGAAGATGCAGTCCGACTTCGAGCCCGTGTTCGAGCGGAAGTTCCACAGCTGGATCAACTGCATGGAAGGCGTCATGCATACCGGCCAGCGGGACCAGATCCGGATCCGCATCAGCAAGGCCGCCTATAATAACGGCCTCCGGGCGAAGCATTTCGGCGAAATGCTCTACGCCAAGATCAAGGGCGATTACGATACTGTGGTGGACCGCTGCCAGGTCACCATCTATACCGACCCCGCGGAATGCACCCGGCTGCGCAGGGAACTGGCCACCCCGGTGTACGACGCCCGTGACGCCCGCCTGGCCAGCCTGACGGACGAGGCGGCGGACGTGTTCTACACCTGCACCCTGTGCCAGTCCTTCTCTCCCAGCCATGTGTGCATCGTCACCCCCGAGCGGCTGGGCCTCTGCGGCGCCGTCTCCTGGCTGGACGCCAAGGCCACCAACCACCTGAACCCCAACGGCCCCTGCCAGATCGTCTCCAAGGAAAACTGCATCGATGAGACCATCGGCATCTGGCCGGATGTGAACCGGGCGGTGAATGAATACTCCCAGGGCCACCTGGAGTCCGTCACCCTCTACTCCATCATCCAGGATCCCATGACCTCCTGCGGCTGCTTCGAGTGCATCTGCGGCCTGGAGCCTGCCTCCAACGGCGTCGTCATCGTGAACCGGGAGTATGCCGGCTCCACCCCCATCGGCATGACCTTCGCCGAGCTGGCCTCCATGACCGGCGGCGGCGAGCAGACCCCCGGCTTCATGGGCCATGGCGTACAGTTCATCGGCTCCAAGAAGTTCATGCGGGCCGAGGGCGGCATTCAGCGCATCGTCTGGATGCCCGCCGCCCTGAAGGAAAAGGTGGCGCCCCGGGTGAACAAGGCCGCCCAGGAGCTCTACGGCATTGAAAACTTTACGGATATGATCTGCGATGAGACCATCGCCGCCACCGCCGACGATCTGGATAAAATGATCGAATTCCTGGCGGAGAAGGGGCATCCGGCCCTGGCCATGGAGCCCATGCTGTAAGCCAGAAGGAAGCCGATCAACGCGAACCAACCGGGGAGCGGGCCGCAAACCGGTCCGCTCAGCGGGGCGACAAAGTCTTGTCGCCCCGCTGAAGCAAGTTTTTCGAACAAAGAATATGGAAGAGATTGTTCGAAAAACTGATGATTGAACGCGAAAGACACCCCTGATGGGTTTCTTTCACCCTATCTTCCTTTCCGGTTTCGTCCCGTTTACTGGTTTGTCTACAACCTGAGCGGACCGCAAACCGGTCCGCTCCTTTTGCCTTTTGCCGATAGGAGGATTCGAACATGTGCCTTTCCACCGCTTACAAGAACAGCAAGGATGAGGACTCCGTCATCGCCCGCTACGTCTCCAAAATCGACGTGAAGGGGGATTCGGTGATCCTGACGGACGTGATGGGAACGGAGACGGAGGTCCCCGGCGCCCTGACCTTCATCGATCTGACCGGCGGCACGGTCATTATCCGGGTGGCCTGAATGCTGTACGAGGTCGTGTACAAGATCGAAAACACCTGCAAGGCGAACCAGATGCGGGATGTTTTCTTCGAGGAAGCGGAGATGGCGGATCCGGATCAGTGGATCCGGCAGAAGGCGCCCAATGCGGATATCTATGACCGGGAGGATATTCCCGGGGGCATCCGGTACCGGGTGGTCTCCGCCAATCTGCTGACCGTATACGAGCTGACCCCCGCGGACTGATCCGAGGGGGCGGCTGTGTTTCCCTCCGCCTCCGGCGGGGGACTTTCCACAAAAGGAGGGATTACCATGACTCAGACCATAGCGCTGGCCGGCAAGGGCGGCGTGGGAAAAACCACCGTCTGCGGCCTGCTGATCCAATATCTCTGCGCCAAGGACCAGGGACCCGTCCTGGCGGTGGACGCGGACGCCAACTCCAACCTCAACGAGGTGCTGGGGGTGGAGGTGGAGCTCACCCTGGGGGATATCCGGGAGGACGTGGCCCGCTCCGATATCGCTGACCCCAGCCCCGTGCCCGTGGGCATGACCAAGCAGGAGTTTGCGGAGATGAAGTTCGCGGACGCCCTGGTGGAGGGGGACGACTTCGATATGCTGGTGATGGGCCGCACCCAGGGCCGGGGCTGCTA
>JBGUZS010000084.1:0-3249 GCA_045223835.1 Oscillospiraceae bacterium
GATTCCCTTTTTTGCGAAGGCGATAGCTATGTTGAAGTCCTCCGTCGAAATATGAAAAACGGAACGATTGAAAGCTGTGGTTCCGCCTTTATACCATATCTTGGCGCTCAAACCTTCAGGAAAACAATTGATTTCGGTGCTAAAGGCTTCGTAGTCTATCTCACAGAAAGAACAAGAGGCACAGAATACATGTATTTCCCATATGGGGCGTCACAAGGGAAACTGCTGCACTCCACTGACGTTATCCAGCAAGGAGAGTAATATTTGTAAGAACTGGGACAACCCGGGACGGCGCTGATTTCCCCTGGAGGGGGTCAGCGCCGTCCCTTATTCTCTGCAGCGGTTCGGGATGGACGGGATTCGGAAATTTTTTGCAAAGGCTGCGCCCGTATGATATACTCTCAAAACAGATAAACCGGCAAGGAGGGGAGCGGAGCTTGGAGCTGAGTCTGCTGCTGGGGAAGCATATCGCCTCCCTGCTGCTCATCCTGCTGGCGGGGGTGGCCCTGGTCCGGCTGAAGGTGCTGAAGCCCGGCCAGGAGGTGGCGCTGAACAAGGTCATCCTCTATGCCGTCACCCCCTGCTCGGTGGTGAACGCCTACCAGATGGGATACAGCGCCGAAAGGCTCCTGAGCCTGGGGATCGCCCTGGGAGGCTCGGCCTTCTTCTTCCTCATGGCCTTTCTTCTCTCCCGGCTGCTGCGGAAGCCCCTGAAGCTGGAGCCGGTGGAGGAGGCGGGACTCATCTACTCCAACTGCGGCAACCTGATCCTCCCCCTGGCTTCCGCCCTTCTGGGGCGGGAGGGGGTGTTCTATGCCAGCAGTTACCTGCTCATCCAGACGGTGCTGATCTGGACCCACGGCCGCAGCCTGATCTCCGGGGAGAAGGGGGACTGGAAAAAGGCCCTGCTGAACGTGAATCTCCTCTCCGTTCTCCTGGGGCTGGCCCTGTTCCTGTTCCGCATCTCCCTGCCGGAGATCCTTATGACCGCCGTCTCTGGCATGTCCGCCATGCTGGGCCCTCTGAGCATGCTGCTCCTGGGCATGATGCTGGCCTCCAGCCGGCTGAAGGAGATCTTCGCCCGGCCCCGAGCCTGGCTCCTGGCCCTCCTGCGGCTGGCGGGCCTGCCCCTGGTGACCCTGCTGCTCCTGGCCCTCACCGGGCTCCTGCGCTGGGACCTGGCCCGGGGCGTGCTCCTGATCCCCCTGCTCCAGGGGGCGGCCCCCTGCGCCGCCATGGTGAGCCAGTTCGCCCAGCTCTATGACAAACGACCGGACTGGGCGGGGAGCATCAATGTGCTCAGCACCATCCTCTGCGTGATCACCCTGCCGCTGATGGCGGCTTTGTATGCCCTATTGTAGTTGGGAGGGATCGACCCCTTGGCACATGTGATCGACGACGAATTCCTCTGCGGCTTTTTCGGCATGGGAACCTCTCCCGGGGAGCTGGCGGATATGGCGGAGCTGCGCGCCCGTCTGGTCCGCCTCCAGTTTGAGAACGGGGAGGATATCTGCACCATCGACGGCCCCCCGGACGGGATGTTCTTCCTGGAATCCGGTGTGGCCCTGGTCCTGGATCGGGACGGGCAGCAGGTCAACGTGATGCACGAAGGGCAGTATTTCGGGGAATACGGCGTGCTGGCCCAGCAGCGCCGCCTGACCACCGTGCGCTCCCGGGGACGCACCGTTGTGTACAAGCTGGAGAGCGAGGACATGATGGACATGCTCCGGAAGCACCCGGATCTGTATGGGGAGTTCATGAAGCGGGTGTACAGCCAGGTCTCCCATAAGCATGCCCAGCTCCTCACCCTTTCCCGGATGCAGCGGGGCGTCCTCCGGGCCCCCGGGAACCGGGCCCCCATGGGGAAGCGGCAGATGCTCCTCCAGTACGGCATCCTGGCCCTGATCTTTCTCCTGTCCGCCCTGCTGATCCCGGCGGAGACGGATTTCCCCGTGTTTATCCTGCCCCTGGTCCTGATGATCGTCTATGTGCTGGTCACCCGGCGTACCCTGGAATCCCTGGTGGCGGCGGGGATGTACGCCGCCCTGCTGGCCCGGCGGCTGGGGGTCGCCCCGGGGTATACGGACGCCCTGATGGAAACCATGGGACAGGCGGACAACGTGTTCACCGTGCTGGTCATGGCCCTCATGGGAGGCATGATCACCCTCATCGAAGCCTCCGGGGCGGTGACCGCCTTCAAGAAGCTGGCGGACCGGAAGATCCGCTCCCGGCGGGGAACCCTTCTGGCTACCCTGGGGATCCTGGCGGTCACCGCCATCGACGACGGCCTGAACCTCCTCTGCGCCGCGGGCAGCCTGCGGAACGTGGTGGATGAGCAGAGGGTCCCCCGGGAGGATTCCGGCTTCCTGCTGAGCTTCCTGCCCACGGTGCTGTGCTCCTTCTTCCCCTTCTCCCTCTGGGGCATCTGGGTGGTGGGCTCCATCATTCCCGTGGAGGGGATGAGCCGGTTCTCCATCCTCTGCAGAAGCATTCCCCTGAACTTCTTCTCCATCCTGGCCCTGCTGGCCTGCGTCCTCTTCTGCTTCGGCCTGCTGCCCCGGAACGGGGCCCTGAAGAGGGCCGAGAAGCGGGTGAAGGCGGGGGGCGAGCTCTTTCCCGAGGGGAGCGAGAAGTATATCCCCGAGGAGGAAGAGCAGTTCTGGGGCAGCCCCTGGAACCTGCTGCTGCCGGTGATCGTCCTGGCGGTCACCTCTCTGGGGGTGCGGAGCCTCCATATCGGCTCCTTCGCCATGGACAGCGCCTGCGGCCTCGTCGCCACCCTCCTGGTCATGTTTTTCCTGTACTGCGGCCAGGGGCTCCTGTCCCCGGAGGAATTCTTCGAGCATCTGGTGGCGGGCATCCAGAACGTCACCCTGCCCATCATCCTGTATCTCCTCACCATGTGCTTCACCGCCCTGCTGCAGCAGGAGGCCCTGGCCCCCTTCTTCGATCAGACGGTGAGCCTCCTTGGGGGCTATACCCGCTTCCTCCCGGCGGTGCTTTTCCTGATCTTCACCCTGCTCACGGTGGCGCTCGGCTCCTCCTGGGCCATGTTCGTCATCGGGTTCCCCGTGGCGGCCCACCTGGCCCTGCGGGCGGGGGTGCCCCTGCCCCTGTGCGTCGGCGCGGTCTGCGCCGCCGGGATCTCCGGCGAGAAGCTCTGCCCCTACAGCGGCGAGGCCACGTTGGTCGGCACGGCGGTCGGCTGCGCCCCCGCCGCGGTCTCCGGTCTGACCCGCCGGTATGCGG
>JBGUZS010000085.1:0-24532 GCA_045223835.1 Oscillospiraceae bacterium
GATTTCATAGATCGGCGCGCCGATGGCGTCCGCCAGGCGTTTGGCCACCCCCGCAGTCACGCCGCCGGCGGAGAAATAGGTCACCAGCGTTTTCATTGCGCATACCTCCTTGTTTTCTTCCTCCGGAAAGGGCTGCGGTCCGGCCTGACCGCCGCATTCCGGCTCGTTCTTCTCCTCTTCGGCAGAAGCTCTGCCTCTTTCCTCAGCCTCCCGGGCTGCCAGGAACTCCTGATATTCCGGCGTATACCGGGTCTCGGGGGGGACGATCTCCCCAGGGTCGACGCCGCTCAGCTCCGCCGTTTCCCCCTGGGGTACAGCCTTTTTCCTTCTCTTTTTCCAGAAATCGAACAATCCCATCTCTCATGCGCTCCTTTATTCCCTGCGGTATGCTCCCGCTTCATCGGGGATCCTCCGTCAGCTTCACATAAACGCTTCTGCTGCGCGGACCGTCGTATTCGCAGAAATAGATTCCCTGCCAGGTCCCCAGCGCCAGCTTCCCCTTCTCGATGATGACCTGCTGGGAAAAGCCGATCAGGCTGGCCTTCAGATGGGCGGCGGAGTTTCCCTCCAGGTGGCGATACCCGTCCTCCCAGGGGACGATCTTGTTGAGCTCCGCCATGAAGTCCCGCACCACGTCCGGGTCGGCGTTCTCGTTGATCGTGACGGCGGCGGTGGTATGGGGGACAAAAACGGTGCAGATCCCCGCCCGGACGCCGCTCTCCTCCACCGCCTTCTGGATCAGCCCAGTGATATCTACCATCTGGGTATGCTCCGCCGTGTCCACATTCAGTTTGATCAGCATGATTCTCTCCTCCGCCCGGGGAACCTTCCCAATACAGTGTACTATTTCCTTCGGGAGAAATCAAACAAAAAGGCAGGGGCCAAAGCCCTTGTACCCGCAGCCCGCCTGAGGGGGCCGCGCGCCGTTACCGGCCGTTTTTCCGCTCCCGCCAGACGTCGATCTCGCTGCGGATGGACAGCATCTCATCCACGATCATTTCCGCGCTGCCGGGCTGCACATACTGCAGGTATCGGGTCATCCGCTCCATGGCCTTGGGGCTGCCCAGGTGCCGGGCTGCGGCGACCCCCAGCTCCTCCGGGAAGCCGAGATCGGTCACCGCCCGGACCAGCTCATCCCGGGCAAAGCGCCAGTCGTCTCTCATCCGCCTGCCTTGTTTCCGCAGTCCCGGCAGATCCCGTTGTGCACGCAGATCGGCCCGCCGCATTTGCCGCAGGTCCATTTCTCCCGCTCCCGGGCCAGGAACGCCTCCATCCCCAGGGTGCGGATATCCCGAAGGTTCTCCATGGGGGACTCCTTTAAGGGGTAGGCCGACATATAGCGCTCCTCCAGCTTCTCCAGATCTTCGCAGGGATAATCCGGGCATTCGTCGCAGTACCGGTATCCGTTTTTCGCCCGCTTTTCGCAGGGGATGATCCTGCACCATTTCGTGCAGAAATCGGGCTTTGCATCGCTTTCGGCGTTGCAGCCGGGACAGGGCTTTTCTTTGTTATGGGCAAAAAGGCATAGGCTGCAGTCCAGCCCGCAGGGGGCGATCATCTCCGCGGTGAACATCTTCCGTTCATCTCCCTTCCTTTTCAAGTCGCTTTTTGCTTCCGAAGACCAGTCTACTCTATCTGCAGAAAGAACGCAAACGGAATCGCACGGGGAGGGCGCCGGGGGAAACCAGCCGTTCCCTTGCCAGTCATCCGGGATTATGATAAAATCGAACCAGGCCGGGAGATGAAGCTCAAACATCCCCCATCGGTCCGGATTTGCTCCGGAAAACGAACGGCAGGACTGAGCTGGGTATAGCCGCCGCATGGCTTTCCCGGTCCGGGGAAAAAGAGGGAGCTATGGATAAGGAACGATTTGCCGCCATCGTGAAGGACGCCTTTGCCGGCGTGGACAACCAAGTCCTTCTCCCGCGGGAGAACGTGACCGTGCCGATCATGGATGCGCCGATCTACGGCTTCGCCGCCGCGGACGATCCCCTCTTCGAAATCTTTCGGGATCCGGAGATCATCGGAGAGAAGTTTATGAGTCCGAAGGAATGGATGCCGGAGGCAAAGACCGTCGCAGTATTCTACTTCTCCTTTTCGGAGGCGATCCGCAGCCGGCACCGGGCTTCCGACGAGCCCATCGACGAGGCCTGGATAAACGGCTACGGGAACCATGCCAAGGTGGTCGTCCCCTTTGCCAAGGCTGTGACCGCCGCGCTGGAGGAAGAGGGCGTCAAGGTCTTCAATCCCACCTGGAATACGGATCACCCCTCCGTCTCCATTCCGGTGGATAACGGGGGAGAGGAGGACCTGCGCTGGTCCGTAGCCTGGTCCACCCGGCATGTGGCCTATGCCGCCGGCCTGGGCACCTTCGGCGTCCACCGCCATATCATCACGGAGAAGGGCTGCTGCGGCGCCATGGTCACCCTGCTTCTGGACTGCGCTTTGGAGCCCACGAAGCGGCCTTACACAGATCCCTATGAATACTGCATCCGCTGCGGCGCCTGCACCACCCGGTGCCCTGTGGACGCCATCTCCCTGGAGCATCTGCGCAACCTGAAGAAATGCAGCGGGCGCTCGGGCGAGCTCTTCAAAATATACAAGAAGGGCAACTGCGGAAAATGCATGGTGGGCGTTCCCTGCGAGGACCGGATCCCCAGCAGAATGGGATAAACCGCCGATTGACAAAATGGGCTGCCGCGGCAGCCCATTTTCTTTTTTACCGCCCGGTGAGCTTCGCCGCAAGGGAGCGCTGCACCTTCATCGCCCCCGTGGGGCAGAACTCCTGGCAGCAGAAGCAGCGGATACAGTCGCGGCGGCGGATCCTGGCGCGGCCTCCCCGGATGACGATGGCCGAGGCGGGGCAGTCCTGCGCACACTTTCCGCAGCCGATGCATTCCCGTCCCGGCGTCGGCCGGGACCGAAACAGGATGTACATGCCCCCCTTGGCGAGCTTCCGCAGCCCCCGGTCCTCCTCGGACCGGGCGAACCAGGACGCCGTCGCCCCGGAACGCTGAAAGTCCCTGAGGGCATAAGGCGCGGCCATTTCCAGGATCTCCGGCTCCGAGTCCTCCAGCAGGCCCCGCCGTTTCGCCGCCTCCAGATAGGGGATCTCCCCCTCCCCGAGCCCCAGCAGGGCGGCGCACAGCCGGTCCAGCCGGTAGGGATCCCGGCAGGCCAGCATCAGCCCGAGATGCCGGGGGGTACCCATGGTGGGACCATTGCCCTCCATGATCTCCACCGCGTCGCAGAGGCAGAGGCGCGGCTTCACATATTCATTGAGATCCACCAGCATATCCGCGAAGCGCATGGGATCCGCGCAGCGGTAGTGATACTCGCTCTTATGGGTACCCGGGATCACGCCGTAGAGGTTCTTGACCGCCGCGGTCATGCCCATCATGCCATGGGATTTGAGCTTGCAGAAGCTGATGACCGCGTCGCAGGAGCGGAGCCAGTCCACATAGGCGAAGCTGCGGAGGCTCTTCCCTTCCGGATACTCCGCCTGGGTATAGGCAAAATCCTCGTTGAGCTTTCCCCCTGCCTCCAGGCACAGCCCCAGGCCCGTCGCCTCGTACAGGCGATGCATCAGCGGCGCGATAAAGGGACCGCCGGGGCTGTCCCCCAGCACCACCTCCGCTCCCCGCTCCGTCAGCATCTTCGTCAGCTCCGCCGCCGCGGCGGGATGGGTCGTGGCGGCAGCTTCCGGGGGTTTCGCCGCGCAGAGGTTGAGCTTGATGCCGATGCGCATGCCGGGCTTTACCCAGTCCAGCCCGCCCGCTTCCCGGATCACGGTCTCCAGCGCCCGGCGGACTGACGCCGGGGCATAGTCCCGGCATGGGGCAAGGGCTGGAAGGGCCTTCCGTTCCTCTTCCCCGCCCATCCTTTTCTCCGTTATTCTCTCCATATGCCCTTCACAGCTCCGCAGGAACCGTCCATACGCCCTCCGGCAGATATTCCGCCGTATACACCGCGCAGTTCCCGATATGTCTGGACCAGTAGCTCCCCCCGGAATCCGGAGTCAGATACTCCAGGATCCCCTTCATGGCGATGGCATGGGTGGAAACCAGGATATTGCCGTCGGTCCTGCAGCGGTCCTCCATGAACGCGCCGCCCCGCCGCACCACGCTGTCCAGCGGCTCCATGCCCGCCGGGGCGGGGGTATGCACGAAATCCCGGAAGAAGGCCATCACCTCCGGCCCCAGCTCGCCCAGGCCCTTCCCCTCATACGGACCGTATTCCATTTCGATCAGCCGATCGTCGATGACCGGCTGAAGGCCCGGCACAATGATCTCCGCCGTACGCAGCGCCCGGATCAGTTGGCTGGAATAGACGGCGTCGAAACGGACGCCCTTCAGCCTTTCCGCCGCTTCTTCCGCCTGCCGGATCCCGGTTTCGTTCAGCGGATGATCGCTCCTGCCCTGAAGGGCGTTCCGGGTGTTCAGCTCGGTCTGGCCATGACGGATAATGTAGATCATCGATTCATCCCTCCGCGCAATATCGGGCTTTTTTCCGCCCGCAGCTCATGCTCATTCCTGCCCGACGGGGTCATCCCCGTCGAGGGACAGGCGTTCCCAATTCCGGGAGAGCACATCGGAGTCGATCCGCACGATGTTCTCGATCCCGATCACCCGGCCGTTATCCAGCGTGATGCTGTGCTCGTACTCATCAAAGCGGGTAAGCCTCCCGCGCAGGACAGCATATTTGCCCCCCGCCTTCTTCCCATCCGGCACAAAAACGGTAAAGGAAGCCTCCGGCGCCTCCTCCAGCTGCTGCAAAAAGACGAGCTGATGATTCAGTTCTTCGATCTCATTCTCGTCAAGCACCCGCCGGGCGTCGGTTTCCCGCTCGGATTCCCGGATCAGGTCGTCATAGCCCTTCAGCGCCGCATAGGGGGCAAACTGTGCCGCGCGGCTGAGGCGCGGCATCTGCGGGCGCTTGGCGGAGACATGGTGCTCGCGGTCGATCAGGTCTCCGTATACCGCCCTCGCCTCTGCCTCTTCCGCCCTCCGATCCCGTTTATCCATCTTCAGTCTCCTGCCCGGTGGCCGCCCACCTGATTATTGCGCTCCATCGCGGTAGCCCCTTCCTGCAGGTTCAGCCCTTTGACGATGGAGTTCTTGCCGTATCTGTCCCGGATGGCCAGGATCGCCTTCTGCCTGCGGTGCTCCCGCTCCAGCTCCGCTTCCTCCGCCTTCCGTTTCCTCTCCTGTTCTTCGTAATCCGTAAAGAGGTCCAGCTGCTCCGGATCCCGCTCCGGCTTCAGGTCTTCCCGGGGCAGAAGATGCGTCAGCGCCACGTTGAACCGGCGCACCAGCAGGCCGCTGTCCACGATCCGGTCATAGATCTCCGCCGCCGCCCGCATGATCCGCGCCGTGGAGGAGGTGGAGAGCCCGAGGTTCTGAGATCCGTGAACGGCCTTCGGTGCCTCCCGGCCATAATAATCCTTTTCGATGGGCCCCTTATACTTCCCCATGATCTTCGGGTCCCGGAGGTTTTCCTGATCATAGGCCACATCCAGGACCACCTGATCGGTAAAGAGGCCCTTGCGCACGAGCTCCATGGAAAGCTGGTCCGCCATCTCCCGCACGACGATACGCCCCTCCGCCGCCGTATAGGGGCGGGAAAGGACCTGTCCCTGGCTGAGGCTTTTGGACTCCGGCTGATAGGCCCGGCAATCGGCGATCTCCGTCGGTTCCCAGCCCCAGGCATGATTGATGAGCAGCTCCGCGTTGACGCCGAAAAGCCGGTACAGCAGATCCTCGTTGAACAGGGAACCGTCCGGCCCCTCGGAGCAGCGGGCCACGTCCCCCATGGTGTACATCCCGTTCTCCTCCAGCTTCCGGGCGATCCCCTTGCCTACGCGCCAGAAATCCGTCAGCGGCCGATGGCACCAGAGCTGTTCCCGGTAACTCAGCTCATCCAGCTCCGCGATTCGAACCCCGTTTTCGTCCGCCGGGATATGCTTGGCCACGATATCCATAGCGACCTTCGCCAGGTACAGATTGGTCCCGATCCCTGCAGTGGCGGTGATCCGCGTTTCCTGCATGACGTCCCGGATCATGGTCATGGCGAACTCCCGGGCCGTGACCCCATGGGTTTCCAGGTACCGGCTTGCATCGATGAAGACCTCGTCTATGCTGTAGACCAGCAGATCATCCGGGGAGACATAGCGCAGGTAGATCTCCACGATGCTTTTGGAATATTCCATGTAGTACTTCATCCGCGGCCTTGCGATGACCAGATCGATCTCCAGGGCCGGGTCCGCCGCAAGCGCCGAGGCGAAGACGGTTTTTCCCGTAAACCCTTTTTGGGGCGTTTTCCTTTTTCGCTCCCGGTTGGCCTCCTCCACGCGCTGCAGGACTTCAAACAGCCTGGCGCGGCCGGGGATGCCGAGGGCCTTCAGCGCAGGTGAAACGGCAAGGCATATGGTCTTCTCCGTGCGGCTTTCGTCGGCCACCACCAGATTGACGTCCAGCGGATCATATCCCCTTTCGGCGGCCTCAACGGAGGCATAAAAGCTTTTCAGATCGATGGCGATGAATTGTCGTTTCACGGGTCTTTCGCCCCCCTTCCGCCAAAGCCTATTCCCTCGATTCGAACTGTGCCAGCAGCGCGACCGCCGCCCGATAGCAGTTTTCCAAACCGACCGCATTCAGATTCTCATCGGTATCCCGGCGGGTATGGTAGTAGTCCTCCAGCCGATGGTTCAGTCCGGTAATGCCCACCGAACGGAATCCCCCCTGGGTAAACGCTGCGCTGTCCGTTGCGCCGCCGAAAGGCGGGACCCAGCCCCGGCGGCAGGGTACGCCGGCCTCCTTCGCCGCCCGCAGGAAAGCATCGCACAGCTGCGGATCGGCTCGGACCGTTCCGTTCAGATCGCGCACATTGACCATCAGGCAGCGCGGATCATGGATCGTATCAAAGCTGAGGATATAGGTCGGTACGTCAAGGTATTCTTTCGCGTGCGCTTTGCACCAGGCCTTCGCGCCGCGCAGCCCGGCTTCTTCCGAGCCGGTGAGGATGACGCCCAGCTCCGTATGGGCAAGCTCAACGCCTAGCCTTTCCATCTCGTGTACCAGGGCAATGCTTAGAAAGCAGCCGGAGAGATCGTCGTTCGCGCCGTCCACGATCCGGCGCGGATCATAGGTGCAGCCCACCAGAAGGAAAAACGGCAGAAACAGGAGCCCCCATCCCGCAGCGGTCCGGACCCAGCCGCCGGCGCCCCGGAGGGCGCAGACGGAAAGCAGCAGGTAGAACAGTACGCCAAGAAGCGCCATGACGCCGGGCACCTCGAAAACCACGCCGCCGAAGCGGTAGTTCAGCGGAAACTCCCATGCCGCATCCACATGGCCGTTCAGGAAAACCCGCTGCCGGCATGCGTCCCTGCAGGGACGGACGGCCGTCACGTTCACGCTCTCCCTC
This sequence comes from Oscillospiraceae bacterium, assembly GCA_045223835.1. Lineage (GTDB taxonomy): Bacteria > Bacillota > Clostridia > Oscillospirales > Oscillospiraceae > UBA1774. The sequence continues at coordinate 7,423 of JBGUZS010000085.1, forward strand.
TCCGGAAACAGCGGGTCGATGATCTGCCTGTACAGCCCGAACTGGAGCAGGAACAGAAGCAGCGCCCCGCAGCCGAACAGGATGCTCAGCCACGGCGTCAGAAAGAAGCATGCGGCGCACAGCGCATCCAGAACCATGGAGAACCGGAAATACCCGTAAAAGGCGGCCGGGCGTACCCGGAAGGTCTCCATGCGGACATGACAGCCGCACTCCCTGCGGAGGATGTCGGCCATGTATTCCGCCGCTTCCCGCTCCCCGGTGCTGCCGGGGGAGCGGGACTCCATGTTCCGGCAGATATGGGTGATCTCCCGGAGCATGTACGATACGCCCTGCTTACCTTCGGAGAGGAGAGCGGAAAGGGATCCCGTCATACGATTCCCCGGCTCATTCCGAAGCGGCGAGCTTGCTGCAAAAATCCTGCATGGCCTCGGAGATCCTGATCTGCTGCGGGCAGACCTGCTCGCAGCTCCGGCATCCGATGCAGGCGGAGGGCTTCTTCTCCTCCGGCAGACTCATCAGCGCCATGGGGGCGATGAAGCCGCCGCCGGTAAAGACATGCTCATTATACAGCTCCAGCAGCCAGGGGATATCCAGTCCCTGGGGGCAGTGGGCGGTGCAGTAGCGGCAGGCCGTACAGGGCAGCGCGGTGCGCTTCGTCATCTGCGAAGCAAAGGAGAGCAGCGCAGCCGATTCCTCCCCGGTCAGCGGCGCATCGGCGGCAAAGGTATGAAGATTCTCCCGCATCTGGGCTTCGTTGGACATGCCGGAGAGGATCACCGTAACGCCGGGAATGCCCTGCAGGAAGCGGAAGGCCCAGCCGGGGACGGTTTCCTCCGGGCGGAAGCGGCGCAGAAGGGCGGCGTCCTCCTCCGGCAGCGCAGCCAGCTTTCCGCCGCGCAGGGGCTCCATCACCCAGATCGGAATATTCCATTCCTTCAGCAGCGCCGCCTTTTCCTTCCCGTTCTGGAATTCCCAGTCCAGCCAGTTCAGCTGGAGCTGGCAGAACTCCATATCCTTTCCGTAGGCCTCCAGGAACCGCCGGATCACCTCCGCGCTGCCGTGGGCGGAGAAGCCCAGGTGACGGATGCGCCCCCGGCGTTTCTGCTCCATCAGATAGGAATAGGTATGGTATTTCTCTTCGTCCAGGTACCGCTCGATATTCAGCTCGCAGACATTGTGGAAAAGGTAGAAGTCGAAGTGATCGACCTGGCATTTCCGGAGCTGTTCTTCAAAGATCTCCTCCGCCTTTCCGAAGTTTTCGAGATCGTACCCGGGGAATTTGTCGGCCAGGCAGAAGCTGTCCCGGGGGAAGCGCGCCAGGGCCTTTCCGAGAACGATCTCAGATTGCCCGTCATGATACCCCCAGGCGGTATCGTAATAATTCACGCCCGCGGCCATGGCGGCGTCCACCATACGGAAGGTCTGCGCTTCGTCGATTTTTCCGCCGCCCTCCAGCACGGGCAGCCGCATGGCCCCCATGCCCAGATTGGAAAGCCGGATATCCTGAAATGCACGGTAGATCATCTGATTCCTCTCCTTTGATTGAATGATTGCAAGGCATCGCGGCGCGGGATCACCCGCCATCACCCTCGGCAGACGATGGGGGACAGGCCCTGATCTGGCCTATAGTGTACTATTTTTTCGCGCATAAATCAAATCCGGGAGAGAAGGCAAGCCTCCGCTCCTCTCCCCTTTCTCCCTCCCCGTTCATCTTTTGTGGCGCGGATGGACTTTCCTGCGGGGATATGCTATCCTGTAGGCAAGAAAATTCAATGGAAAGGAAATGACGACATGGTACCGATTACCGAAGAAGAAAAAAAGAGCCCGCTTTACAAGTATTTCCTGCGGGATATGGCCGAGCCGGATCCCGCGAAGTATGCCCAGACCCAAGAACCCGTCGATTTTCCGGAGGAAGAGAGTCCGCTTCATCTGGACAGGCTGTTCGACCCCGGCTATATGCCCGTGGAGCTCGGCTACGGCTACCTTCCGGACGGATGCGCCATTCTGGCCAACCTGACCGAGTTTCCGGGGGCCACCGTGGAGATGTTCGACTTCTGGTTTGCCTGGCACCCCATCGAATCCATGCGGTACAAGATCTGGAACCGTGATCAGCACTACTACTGCCAGACCATGAACCCGGAGATCGCCCTGGATAAATCCCTCTCCCTCAGAGAGCGCCTCTGGAACACCACCCATGATATCGAAGAGGACTGCAACATGGGCAAGCAGCCGCTGAAGATCCGGTTCTGCAATCCCGCCGATATCGGCTTCAGCAAGGAAAAGCTGGCGAAGTTCGACGGCACCATCGTCTGCTCCGCCGCCGGGAACATGGTCCACTTCTTCCGCCCCACCGCCAACGGCTGCGAGCTCCGCACCCGCTTCTTCTTCGGGTACAAGTGCGAGAACGGCAGAATGGTCAGGGCTCTGCCCGAGGGCATGAAATTCCCGACCCTCGCGCCGGTAAAGGCGCTTCTGCACCATAATATCAAGGAGTTCACAAACCTGGCCGCCATTCTGCCGGAGGTCTACGCCGAGTTCTATGATGAGTTCGTGCGCTGACCGCTTTTCCTGAGATCCTCTTTCCTGAGAAAACACCCGTCCCTTGGGGCAGGTGTTTTCTTTGAAGCCTTCCCCGGTTATCCTTCGTCCGCCCGCAGAATGAGGACGCAGCCGCCTTGGAGGGGGAAAAGCCGTGCGCTTTCCGGAGTTGTATGGTATACTGAGGAAAAACATGAAGGAGGGAAAACCATGTGGAACAGCAAACGGGTGCAGGAATATGAGGGCATGATCGCCGAGACGGTGGGCATCACCGGTCACGACGGGAAGCCGATCCGCGCCTATTATTCCCGGCCCCTGGGCAGGGATCGCTTCCCGGGGATCGTCCTGATCCCCCATATGCCCGGCTGGGATGAATGGTGCCGGGAAACGGCCCGCCGGTTCACCGCCCACGGCTATGCCGTGGTATGCCCCAATATCTATGAGGAATACGGAGACGGCGCCCCCGCAGAGGTCTCCCAGCGGGCCCGGGAGGACGGGGGCGTGGCCGACAAGGACGTCATGGGTGACGTGGACGCCTCTCTCCGCTTCCTGCGCAGCCAGGCGAACGCCAGCGGCAAAGCGGGCGTGATCGGCATGTGCTCCGGCGGAAGGCATACCTTCCTGGCGGCGGCCACCCTGGAGGGGATCGACGCGGCGGTGGATTGCTGGGGCGGCAGCGTGATCGTCCCGCCGGAGAGGCTTTCTCCGAAGCAGCCCACGGCCCCCGTGGATCTGGCGGACGGCATCGACTGCCCGCTGCTGGGCATCTTCGGCAACGACGACAAGTTCCCGTCGCCGGAGGAAGTGAACGCCCTGGAGGCTGTACTGAAGGAGAAGGGCAAGGATTACGAATTCCACCGGTATGACGGCGCGGGTCACGGCTTCTGGTACTATGACCGGCCCATGTACCGTCAGGAGCAGGCCATGGACTCCTGGAACAAGGTTCTCGCCTTCTTTGACAAGCACCTCAAGGGGGACTGATATGCCGAAGGAAGGGCCGGCAGCGCCGCTGGCGGTGATGGCCAAGCCCGTCGGCTCCCGCTGCAACATGCGCTGCGCCTACTGCTACTACCTGGAGAAGGGAAAGTACTCCGAGAGCCGGAAGCAGACCTGTATGAGCTATACCCTGCTGGAAAAGCTGATCCGCCAGACCATCGCCGCATCCCCCGGGCCCATCGTTTCCTTCACCTGGCATGGCGGCGAGCCGACTCTTGCCGGGATGGAGTTTTACAAGAAGGCGCTTGAGCTGGAGCGGAAATACCTGCCCAAGGGCTGGGAGGCCTGGAACAATCTGCAGACCAACGGCCTGCTCCTGAGCGAGAGCTGGTGCCGCTTCCTGAGGGAAAACCGTTTCGACGTGGGCCTGAGCATCGACGGAAGCGCCGAAGTCCACGATGCAAACCGGCGGCTGGTGAACGGGGCGGGGACTTATGCCCGGGTCAGCGCGGCGATCCGGCGGCTGCGGGAGGCCGGAGTTGAGCCGGATCTGCTGTGCACGGTCAACGCCGTCTCCCAGGAACGACCTCTGGAGGTCTACCGCGCCCTGCGGGACACGGGCTGCGGCTGGGTGCAGTTCATCCCTGTGGTCATCCGCGGCGGGGAGGGCGGCGCTGACGCCGGTTCCGTGAGTCCGGAGGGCTATGGGCGCTTCCTCATCGCGGTGTTCGACGAATGGGTCAGGCATGATCTGGGGCTTCTGGATGTGCAGCTCTTCGCCGAAATGGCCCGGATCATGGCCGGCGGGCAGGCCAGCCTGTGCTGGATGAGCCCCGCCTGCGGCAATGTGCTCATCGTCGAGGAGGACGGCGCGGTGTACTCCTGCGACCACTTCGTTGACCCGGAGCACCGGCTGGGGAATCTGTATGAGGGCAGCCTGGCCGGGATGGCCGAGGGGGAATTCCAGCGTGCCTTCGGGCTCGCGAAGCGGGATGGCCTGACCGACGAATGCCGGGCATGTCCCTGGCTGCGCTTCTGCAACGGGGGCTGCCCCAAGGACCGCTTCGGTTTCAGCGGGGACGGACAGCCGGGGCAGTATTGGCTTTGCCCGGGGCTCAAGGCGTTTTTCGCCCATGCCGAACCGATCCTGGAAAGGGTGATGGCCATGAGCGCCGAGGGCAAAGCACCCCCGGAGATCATGGCGGAGCTGAATGGATAGGGATATGGACTCGGATCCGCAGGAAAGGCCCGTCCGCTGAAACTCGGGATGAAACGACATAAAGAGAACACCCGTCCGGATGGATGGGTGTTCTCTGTCTGGGACCGCCGGAAAACCGGCGGTCCCATTCTTATGCTCGCTTATTTGCGGGTGGGGTCAATCCAGTCCAGGTCGTGGCGGGCATGGCCAAAGGCCTCGGCGCCCTCCGGCACCTCCCAGCCCTTGGGCATCCGGCGGCCGCCCTCCTTCTCGTCGCCGGCGTCGGCAAACATGGCTTCCATTTCCTTGCGGCGCGCCTCCATGCGCTTGCGGTTCCATTCATCGCGATCGGCCCGGGTCATGGTGTAGCTCTCAATGACCTCGTCGTTCCGACGCATCTGCTGGATCCAGGTCTCGGGGTGGCGGTCGGGCAGGACGATAACGCGCTCGTTCTCAATGCCTTCCTTCAGGATCTCCCCCAGCTCCACCGGGTCGATGCCCTGGGCATGGATGCTGCGCAGGTGGGCCATGGTGCCTTCGGACACATGGTAGCCGGTGTTCTTCAGGTTGGCGGGACGGAACTTCTCCGCATTGCCGATGTTGGAGTTGATATTGGCCGGGCAGAGGACGGTAGCGCCGGAGCCATAGGGCCGCAGCGCCTCGTCATAGGAGTACATCAGGTTGTTCACGGCGGCCTTGGAGGCGCTGTAGGGAGCGCAGGTGGAGCCCGCGCCGAAGGCGCCGCCGGAGGAGGTGGTGGCTACCCAGAACTCGGTCTTATGGGCATAGGCCTTGATCATCCTCGGGACGAAGATCAGCAGGCCGTTGACCACGGCAAAGAGGTCGACGCCCATGACCCAGTCAAAGTCATCGAAGGTGGAGGCTTCCACGGGACCGAAGGAGTTAACGCCCGCAGTCTGGATGAACAGATGGGGCGGACCGCCGAACACTTCCTCGATCTTATCTGCGCAGGCGGTGTAGCTCACGCGGTCCGTCAGGTCCACCTTGATGGCCAGGATGTCCTTCTCGGGGATGCCGAAGGCGATCAGCTCCTTCACGGCATTGTCCAGGGCGTCCTGCCGTACGTCGCCGATGGCGACCTTCATGCCCTCCCGGCCGAAGACCTTGGCCTGGCCGAGACCGGCGCCGGAGGCGCCGCCGGATATGAATACGATCTTGCCTTTGAAGTCTCTCATGAGTAACGCTCCTTTCCATATTGTCTGGATGTCTATAGCATACTTCTTTTTTCCGCCGGATGCAACAGGATATATTCATATCGGCGATCCATGCCGCTTCCGCGGCGTCTTCTCCCTGTACAACCGGAAGGCTCCATGGTATGATGCAATCATAAGAACAGTATCCTTAGGCCATCGAATTCACAGATGCGGACGGATGAGCCGCCGGACAGAGGAAGGAGAATCATCATGCCTTATATGCGCGTAAGCCTGTCTGCAAAGCTGACGGAGGAGCAGCGGCAGAGCCTGTATGAAAAGCTGGGTGAAGCCCTGCGGCATATCCCCGGCAAGGAGCCCTTCATGCTGATCGCCGATATCGAGGACGGGCGGCAGTTCTACGCCTTCGGGAAGAAACAGGAGAATTTCGCCTTTGTGGACGCCCGCTATTTCAGCCGGGTGGAGTACCACGCGAAGCGGGATTTCGCGGTGGCCGTGATGAAGGCCATCGAGGAGGTGGCCGGCACCAAGAGCACAAACATCTCCATGAACATCTTCGAACTCTCCACCTGGGCCGGCTTCGGGGACCTGAACGATGAGTTCTACAAGGATCCCGGCTCCGACTGAGATCAGCGGTCGTTGGTGAGGAAGTATGGGCGGAAAGAGCAGTCATGACGGAGGCGATCCTGCAGAGGCCGCTGCGGGAGCGTACTCAGCTTTTTCCGCGCTCCAGGAATAACCGGTCTGAGATTTCCCTCCGCCCCTTCTCGCCGAAATCCGGCGGCTGAAGGATGAAATCATAAACAAGCAGACCTTCCCGGTTTCGCTCTGTTTCCATCAGGACCTGACCGGAAGCGCCGGCCAGCATGGTCGGCGCGGCTTGGCAGGGGCTGACGGCGTTCACTGTGAGCGTCGGGCACACGTTTTCCACGGCGCGGGTGCGAATATGGGCGCGAATCAGGTCATAACGGATCAGATCTTCCTTGTCAGCGACATCATAGAACAGAATCACGTTCAAATCGGTTTTCTGCATGTACAGTTCCCTGAAGTATTCAGGAAAGCGAACCTCGAAACAGATACGGATGCCGATTCTGATACCGTCCAGCTCCACGATCCCGGGCTCGTTTCCCGGAATGAAGTTATCCCGATCCCAGCCCCAAAGAGCCCGTTTATGGTACAGGATAGACCGTTCTCCGGGGCGAAAGGTCATAGCCGTGTTATGAATGCCGCGCTCTGCTTTTGTCATGGTGCCGACAATAAAAACCATGCCGTGCCGGTCTGCCATCACTTGCAGTTCCTTGTGCGCTTCGTCCAGCAGCGCGAAGTCCACTTCCGCCGAGGAGGTGAGATTGCGGGGCGGAAAGCCGGTCAGGGCGCATTCAGGGAACGCCGTCAGCCGCACCCCGGCTTCTGCCGCCTGACAAATCGCACTTTTCATCTTCTCCAGATTTTCCCTGATATTACCGCTTACCGAAAACGGAAAGGCTGCTATTTTCACTCAAATCACCTGTGATTGTTTTTCTCTTCATGGGAAGGCCAGAGCTCTTCATCTGACCAGCATGCCAACAGCGGCTTCACAGCGCCGATCGGGTGTACTCTTCCAGGCCAAGCCGTTTTAGTCTGGCCCGGATCGCGCCGCGGGACCGCTTCAGTTCCTCCGCCATCACTTTGATCTCCATACCATCCCGATAAGATTCCCGTAAATAGAGTTCCTCCTCCGGTGTCCAGGGCTTGTTTTGATTCTCATAGCGCGGCACCACATTCAGTTCGATAATGGCGTCCAGGTTATCCAGGATCAACTTCTGCGCATCGGTATGGTAAAGGACTGCGGTATAATCCCCATTCTGTCCTATGCGAGTTTCCGTAGCGATGCCCAGCTCCCTGCCCGCCTCTGTGGGGACCCTCTCCTTTTTTCCCCGGCTATTTGTTCTGGATTCCAACAGTCCGGATTGGAGCAGAAACCCCGTGATGCTGGTGGTTTTCAGCTTTTGCATAGCGGGATTGTCGGCAAGGGAATTGAGCTGCTGGGTGATTACGCTGACCGTGACCGGATATGAATTGAAGGCGTACATATCCCGCTTTTCCAAAGGCAGCGCAAAGGGTATTTTTCTGTTTCCGCCCTGCGGCATCCCACCGATTTCGATCAGCCTGCGCAGGACGTCGGCCACATAAAAGAAACAGCGGGAAAGACGGACGTTCTGGATGACGTCATCCTCCGCTGCCTCTCGGTCGGTGACTGGGTCGATGCCGTTCGCCAGCTTTTCCATGTATATTTTTGCATGCTGCATAACTTCCAGGTCTGTCATAATTGATACCTCCTGCGTACTAGCTTCACTGTTGTTGGCCATAGTATAGTCAATCGGGCAGCCACACGCAAGTATTGCCCGCAGCGTTTGGAGTTGTAGCCTGCAGTCAGAGTCAAACAGGGTGGGGAGTCCGGCATTTCAGCGCCAGCGACGGCGAAAAGAAAAGAAATAACGGCAGGAGAACCGGAACCAAAAAATCCGGCGCTCCTGCCGTTTTTGACACAGAAAAGCAGTTTTTCCGTTTCTGTTCAAACCCAATGCAGCCAAACACTTATTCTTCATTAATAAACAGCACTTCGCAGCGATTTTGAAGAAAGATAAGCCTTGCATCTAAAATGTAGTTATTTCACAGCTCTTCCGGGAGGAGAGTATCTATAACCGGTGTACCCTCTAAATCGATCTCCGTGCCACCGGGATCGTAAACAGGAATGTGGTGTTTTCTGGTTTATCGGACAAGGAGGTCAGATAATCTAATTCATATACAGCGTCACAGGGTCGGAGGCCCCGCTCCCGGATATACCGGAAAGCAATATCCAATGTGGAGAAGATATCCTCGTACAGGCCTCTGTGCCATATGGACACTGCCGGGCCGCCGGCGCGGAACACCGCAAGAGGAGAGGAGGCGTCTCTGGTTCTGCAATAAAAATGGGTTTGCTCCAACTCCCCGTTCATGGACGGGAGCAGCGCCAGCTTGATACCAACAGGATACGGCGGTGTGCGCTCATCCTCTTCCACAGCCTGCTGCAGCTTTGCCAAGCTGTATACATAATCATCCTCGTTCCGTTCCCGAGTCTTTTCCAGAGGGATCTGCAGCAGCCAGGCATCTTCAAGATCCTCCAGTACAGGCACCTTGGGGCAACAGGTACGCATTGCCAGGAACCCGTCGAACATTCCCTGCACCAGAGAGCGCATCGACTCCAAGCGATGAAGCTGCTGATCAAGCAGAGCGATCCTCTTAGAGAAAAAAGACTCGTTCAGCCATGCCTGCTTATCTTCCAGGATCGCACCGATTTCGCCCAGACTGCTGCCGGTTTCCTTGAGTATGCGAATAAAGTCGTATTCCTCATATTGGACAATGTCATAGTACCGGTAGCCGTTATCCCCTACTTGAGAAGGCTTGAGCAGACCTAGACGGTCATACCAGCGAAGGGTATCCTTTGTGGTTCCGCAGAAGTCTGCAAATTCCGCAATGGTCATCATATGCGTTCCCACATCCTTCATTCCGCGAATTGGGGCCGTTAACCTTTGTGTTGCATAATACTTTAATACAGGATAGAGCGTCTGTCAACACGGAAGGCAGTTGGTTTGGCGAAACAGAATGATCAGAAATACATAGTATTTGTATAATTCGAAATACAAGCGGACCAATCACTATGAGATGAAACAAAGGAAGAAAAAAAGCGGAGAATACTTGACATTCGTGTTACACCACACATTATGCTAATATCGGTAATACTTATATAATCTTATTGTAAATATTTTGGAATATTAGCGTATGAGGCGTCAAGCAGTCAAAAAAGGAAGAACAGGAGGAAGGCACAATGGATAGAGACTGGGTTCATCTAGCGCTGCGAGAACAGATTTTTAGCCGAGCTGACAGCGACCTCTTCCTTTTTGAAGAAGATGACCGGGAAGGACTGGGAATTGAAAAGGGCCTGTGGCTTAGGGTAAGTGTACCGGATGGCGCTGCACGAAGGGAAGGGCTGCTCCGTCTCGTGCCTACGCAGGAACGCAGGCCATTGGAATGCAGCATCAGCGCGACGCCGCAGAGCGTTGAGCTGGCGGCAGGAGACGGGCAGCTGACTATTGTGATGGACAGCGCCGATGCCATGCGGATCTATGGAACGGGGCTTGGGATCATGATACACAAGGAAATGCCGGTCATGAGTCTGGAAACGATCACAGAGGTTCGTCCCGGTATTGCCGACTACAATCTCTTTGTTCCCACTGGAGGCGGAGGGCACCTGGTATTCAGCAGCATTTCCGGATCCCTTACCGTGGATCGTCAAACTAAACTAACCGCGGGCGGGGTAAACCAATGCACGATCTGGATCGAGCCCGGTAAAGACGGGCACTGGGAGGCGCTGGTGACCTGCTCGGCGCCGATGCCCGAAATGCTGAAGCCAAGATCCATGTCGGAAGCAAAGGAAGCGGCAGCACAAGCATTTGAGCGCTTTACCGAGACGGTTTTCCTGTCGCCGAAGAGAAGCGCCGACTCCGCCTTCTTGCTGCGGTGCACCTATGCCTTGTGGATTGCCCGCCGGAAAGGAAAAGCCAACGAGAATTCTATAATGAGGTTACCCATGTTCTGCCGCAGCCGGATGACGGATTCCCAGTGCAGCAGTCGGCAGCAGCCGGTTTTTGCCTTGGCAATAAGGAAACAGGAGACGGCAGAAAGCGCATTGACCAGCGTATTTCCTTTCCTGCGCAATGGGATGCTCCCTGAGGCGATATGCACGACCAAGCTGCGTTATGCGCATTTTCCATTGTTACATGCCTATGTCCTGTCCCGTGTTCTGAATGCGGGTACAGCGCCCGATAAGGAACGGGCTGCCGATCTTTATGGGGTTTTCCGACAGGTGCTGGAGCAGGTGATGGAAACCCACAGCTTTTCCGCCGGACGTTTGAGCAGCCTAAACCAAGGGGAGCTGAGCATACCCGCCTCCGCCCCGGCGGGAGCATGCTTTCCGCTGGAAACGCCGGAGCTTTATACCCGAATGATTTTTTGGGCGGAGATGATCGGGCGGCTGGAGCGCCTGGCAGAAAAAGGGAGCGGCGTCAGCTGGTATACGCTCTCTCGGAGTTGGCTTGCTATCCTGACGGAGGAGCTATGGGATGGCGCGGCCTTTTGCTGCCGGGAGACGGCTACAGGCCGGCTTCTGCAGGATGACAGCCTTCTGGCCAGGTATCCCTTGCTTTTAGGACTGCGGCTGCCGGAAACGATCCTGAGCACCCTGGCAGAGGAACTGTTTTCCCCGCGCTTTCTTGGCGACCACGGCCTTGCATCCCTAGCAACGGACAATGGGGGTTTTCGGGAAGAAGCACAGGGCCGCGGCGCGGTGGATCTGATGACCAACGGGTTATACGTGCTTGCACTGCGGGATGCCCGCCGCCATACACAGGCGGACAAGCTTGCAGAGTTGCTGCTGCGGGATGCGCAGGAACAGGGACCTGCTCCATTATGTGCGTTTTATTCCGGTGAGCGCGAGCCCGTTAGGCCGGGAGATGGCTGGGATGCAGCCTCCGCTGCGATGCTGATTGCAATTGCGGAACAATGAGGAAGGAGAATAAAGATATGTTTGGCAGCGGGGAAAGATTTGACCTTTTGCGTGCAGCGTTTACCCGGGAGGGCTCCTTCTGGGCTTTGTATCAAGATTTTCGGGAGCCCGTTCTTGGCCTCACCGTGATCAAGGACGGCGTTATGCTTGATCACCGTGCGAACGTGTTTCTTTTGGAACTGACCTGGAATGGAAACGCCCTTCCTTATACCTATCATGCCGATGAGGCAGTGCTCAGTATGTACTGTCCCAAGGGGGAGGTCAGCTTCTGTATGGATGCTACAGATCAGCTCCGCGTTCGGGGCAGCGGCGTGGGGCTTAGGCTGCGCCTGCGTGCGGAGCTCCCTTTTGGCGGAACGGATGGGGCGCTCGGCGTATATCCCACGCCGGAAGGCTGCTGGGAAGCAGATATGGGCTATTCCGGAAAGCTCCTGCTCGTGCCCCTGAAGGGAGCGATGATGGTGACAGCCCCTTGGGACCGCGAAGCCGGGAAGTATGGTAAGGTCATTTTTGACTTTTTGCCGGATGCAGGAAGCGGCGCATTTGAGGCGGTTTTGCATGAGCACATGGATTACCGCACCAGAGAAAAGGAATATGATGCATTCGATGTGGTGGCGGAACAGAGCCGCAGGGACTTCGCCGAGTACTGCGCCCGTTGCTTCCGTCCTGTACCGGAGGAGTGGCGCGAGCTGTTCCAGTATGTGGCATACGTTTGCTGGAGCCACCGGACCGGCATTGCCGGCCTATACCGGGAACCCCTGGTGATGATGCAGCAGGTCTGGGCGGGCTACTGTATGAGCTGGCAGCAAAGCTATAATGCGCTGCCGATGCTGAATGACCCCAGAGAGGGGCTCCGCCTGATCAAGGCCTTCTTTTCATATCAGCTTCCGGATGGACACCTGCCCATGAGCGTCAATTTTTATACGTTGGGAGAGGGTGGGTTTCAGCCAGCATTTCAGGCCCTGGCCTTTGATTGGCTCATTTCAACCTGCGGCGAGGATTTCCTGACCCGGGAGGATTGCGAATACCTTTACCCGCGCTTCAAGGCCTGGCTTGATTTCTGGACTGCCAACCGCAGCGCCGGCTACGGGGATGACCGCGTACATATCTATGGCGCCCACGAGAGCGGCTGGGACGACCTGAGCCTTTACCGGAAGGGCTTCCCTCTGCAGACGCCCGATCTCTGGTCCTACATGATTTTTATGTTGGATGACCTGAGCCTGCTGGCGAGAAGGCTGGGCAAGAAAAAGGAGGCCGCCGAATATGCCTCCCGGGGAAAAAGGCTCCTTGGGCAGCTACTCAGCGAGCTTTGGGATGGGGAGCAGTTTTTCGGCCTGCTCACCTATACCGGAGAGCGGGTATATTGCAAAAGTCTGGCCATGTTCCAGTGCCTCTGCCTTGGGAATAAGCGCATTCCTGAGGAAATCGCCGATAAACTTGCCAAAGAAGTGATGAAGCCGGAATATCTCACGGATATTGGACTTGTGACGGAAAGTCTGCTCAGTCCGCTCTGCCACTTTGGCTACAATTTTGTGCTTGGCCGCGTGATTACCCCATGCAATATGCTGACCGCAATGGGCCTTTGGCGCTGCGGCTACCGGGATGAAGCGCGGATCATCTGTGAGCATGTATGCAGAAACATATTGGAAAACGGTCCGATCCTGGGCTTTGCTCCGTATCCCTATGAGATCAGCACCGGTGAAGCGATTGATACCTATCAGAATCCGACGGCTTCGGACGGCTGGCCCTGGACAAGTTGGGCCGCCAGCAGCGTGCTGGTGATGCTGCAGGTATTTATGGGAGGTGGAGATACGCGGGAAAAGCCAACCTGAGGATCGAATTGGCGCAGAAGGGGGGGTAAAGCCGCGCCGTACAGCACAAGCCGGGGAAAATACGAAATGGAGGGGTAAGCATTGAAAAAGACGCTATTATTCATCCTGCCGCTGCTGCTTCTGATATGCTTCGCCGGCTGCAATCAACCCGAGGGCGGCTCAGCCGGAAAGGAAATGTCAACGCCCACCGCAGAAGGAACGCCATTACCGACGTTCACACCAACAGCGAGCGCGATGCATGAAGACGACAACCACACAGAGGCGCCGAAGGAAGACATACCCTATCGCTATGCCGTAAACAAGTATGAGGCTGATAGGGATGGCTGGGCGCTGGATTACTATGAGTATGAAACGCCATTCTGCCTGACGGATACCATTCTGACTTACTGGACAACGACCTTTTATCCCGAGTGGCTTCCTGAGGGCGGATTGGGACAGGTGGACTTCTGCCTGGAGGAAGAGCGCATCACTGGTGTGCATATAGAGTATCTGGTGATCGACGCCTATTCCGGAAGAGAATCCAACTTTGCGGTGCTCCTGGCCAGCGATGACCTGCCTGACCTGCTTAACCAGGCGGATAACTACTATCCTGGCTCCATGGAAAACGCGATTATGGATCGGTACCTGGTAAATCTTTATGATTACCGGGTATATGCCCCGAATTTCTTCCACTTTGTCCTGAGCCATGATGACGATCCGAATCTCTACGACCAAATTTTCATTCGGGAGAACCTTGTAGCCTCTTTCCGGAAGTTTTCCGACCGAATCGTTCCAGCCTACGGGACCTGCGGGGTGCGGGGTGACTGGCTCGATCGGCTGGGCATTGACCTGGATTCCATTACAACGGTGGAGGATTACACTCGAGTGGGCAGGATGTTCCGCACGGAATATGGATGCTCCAAGGCAATCAACCTGATAACCAATCAAATCGACATGCCGAATTTCTTCACCTGCTATGACACCTATACCTGCCTTGCCTCCACCTACAACAACACCTTCCCCTCGCCCTATGTACCGGAGGGAAGGGTGCATTTCTACTATTCCGACGAGAACGCCCGCGCCTTTGTCGCACAGATGGCGGAGTGGATGGCGGAGGGCCTCTGTGACCCCAACTTTATGGCTCCGGATTACAGCACCAATCCGCAGTGGAATAACGATGCAGGCTTCTACTGTATGACTCCGTCCTGGATACCCCAGTATAACCAGAATTGCATTGATCCGGACTGCGACTGGCGCATCTTGAAGAAAGTCAGCCTTTATGAGGGGCAGGTACACAAGCTGGGAAAGACAGATGGCTATTATGGTTACGGCAGCACGCAGATCTCCATGAAATGCAGCAATATTGAGCTCGCCGTCACCTGGTGCGACTGGCGCTACAGTGAATCCGGCGCCTTTTTCTGTTCATATGGCGTGCAGGGCATTACATGGGAGTACAATGAGGCGGGACGGCCGGAGGCAACGGAATTCATTTACAACAATCCCGATGGAATTGACTTCACCTATGGAATGACCGTTTTTGCCTTCAACCATTTTGTTGAGCATGGGATTAAGCTGATTGCCTCGGAATACTGTTTCCCCGGAGGGGAAAACGCCATTTCCATGTTCGATTACCACAATCAGTACCTATACAGCGGAGAGTGGGAGTGGCCGAAGGGTGTAACCCTTTCCGATGAGCAATCCCAGCGATTCGCCGTGGTGGGAAATGATCTCAGCACATATATAACGGAGAACGTCACACAGTTTGTGAATCTGGATAAGCCTCTCTCCGAGTGGGACAGCTATTCCCAGGGACTGGAGGAGCTGGGTATCGGGCGGGCTCTGGAGATCTACCAGGAGGCCTATGAGCAATATCTGGAGAAAAAGGCAGCACGAAAGTCCTGAGTACCGGCGCCGGAAACGCCGGTAGGCCATGGTAACCGCGCATCCCTTTCGTAATGAAGCAACGGGATGCGCGGTGCGGGATAAGCGCACCCGGAGATGGGCGCTGAGTTCGAGCGCGTGATGCTCTGTTCTTCTCTCTGTCTGATCCTTTACCTGCAGAGAATACACCCAGCACCGCTATGATTGCACGGATGAGCTGAAATTCCGCATTTTGCGTGTATTTCCTGCCCCGGCGCATAACCCGGATGACTACCGCCTCCCGAGCGAAAGGAGGAAAAACTGTGGAAAGACCGCCATATTCCCCAAAAGAGCTAATTCCCATAGCGCTGGAGCCGCCTCTGATGCCCGGCTTTCCGACTAAGCCGGTCTATGACTCGCCCATTTCCGTGAAGGACAACTTCTTCCTGAGTCTGCGGCAGGAAAAGCCGCTCTGGATGCCCAACGCCTTTTATGATACCGCCATGATCTGTCCGGCTGTTCCGGATAACATCGCACGGGCCTTTGTCTTTGAGTCTTTACAGATACCCTTGATACCTGGCCGCGTGGGAGGGAGGGACATGTTCGGCGTGGATTGGGAGTATGTTCCCGCCGTGGGCGGTAGCATGGTGCGAGGAGGCAATCCAAAGGTTCCGGATATCGGAGAATGGGAAAAGTATATCAGCTTTCCTAACTTAGAGGAGATTATCGACTGGAAAGGAATCAGCGAGAGAAACAAAGCCTATGCCAATCCCTGCAAGCCCCTGAACGTCACTGTTCTGAACGGCTTGTTCGAGCGCCTGATCTCGTTCATGGATATGCAGGGCGCAATGATCGCCCTGGTGGATGAGGACCAGAAGGCTGGCGTTCACCGTCTTTTTGATCGGCTATGTACATTCTATGACGAGTATTTCCGGCTCTATCGGAAATGGCTGGGGGTGGAGATAGTTACGTTCCATGATGACTGGGGCAGCCAACGGGCGCCGTTCTTCTCCCTGGGCACGCTGCGAGAGATGATCCTGCCCTATCTCCGGCGCATCGTAGAGAGTGCCCATCGCTGCGGCTGTTTCTTCGAGCTGCATTCCTGCGGAAAGAATGAAGCCCTGGTGCCCGCCATGATCGAGGCGGGCGTGGATACCTGGCAGCCTCAGTTTATGAATGACTTTGACAGGCTTTATGCGGATTGCGCCGGCAGACTTATCGTCGTTATTCCGCTGAAGAACCACATTCGGGACGACATGGACAAAGAGGAGATGTACGATACCGTTTCCGCCTTTGTGGATCAGTATCCCCTGGCGCAGGCCAGCACCTGGATGTGTCCTGACTGTGTGGCGGAGATGCTGTACATTGCATCGAGAAAGGCCTTCTGCGGAAGCAGCTGAACGGACGCGGTCTTCCGAAAATGAAGGATATTGAAAAAAACTTAAACAGGAGGTCAATCCATGATCAAGCCCACATGCTTTATTGATCCTTTGGATATGCCGCTTGGCCGAAGAGGCAGCTATCTCTGCTTTGCCAATGCGAACGATGGCGAGTCACAGTTCGGCAAGAGTACGTTATATTTGAGTACTTGCCGCGGTGGAGGGTCGGGAATGGCCAACCTTGGCACGCCAAACAGCTGCCGCGCAATCCGCATCGAGTTGACAAAGGGGGGCGTGCCGTTGCCCGCGGTGATCTCAACCTCCCCCGGCGAGGCGATCCTGGAAAGCGAATACGGCGGGGCGCGCTTTTGCTTGGCGGAAAGGAAGCTTGTGCTCTGCCGTGCAGGAGATGGCTTGGGCCTTAGCCTGACACTCCCCCCTGCATTCCTGCTCGAACCGATCCAGTTGCCGGGGGGAGCCTGGCGTTTTCCCTTTGCGGAGGGCACCGGGCTGCTGCAGGCGCTTAGGGGTGACCTGATCCGCAGCCCCGGCGGCTTTTTCGTTGCGTCGGATCACAATGGTGAAATCCTCCTGGCTGTGGAGGAATGCGGTCCGGATCCAGAACCGAGGTC
>JBGUZS010000086.1:0-9941 GCA_045223835.1 Oscillospiraceae bacterium
CGTTTCTCCCCTTCCTTTCTCCTATTCTACAACATAAAAATGAAAGTAGGCACTTTTCAGTGTCTACTTTCATCTTACCAGGTGCACGTGGCAAAAACCCCGGGCCGGTGTAATTCTCCATTCAGTCGGCCGCCGCCGCGGCTTCCGCCTTGCCCTCCGCCCGCCTGGCAGGTCTCTCCAGCTGCTCCGGCTTGGCCAGATACTGGCGGAAGCGGTTGAAGGCCAGGGCGAAATAGTGGCCCGTGGCGATGCGCTCGTCCATGACGATCCCCAGGGGGAGGCACCGGTCAAAAACGATGCCGTCCTTGGTGCGGCGGGGGATCTCATGCATATTCCCCATGGTGATGGCCAGACTGGTGGTGCCGAAATCGTAGATATGGTGATAGATATGGTTGGTGCGGATGCTGGCCAGGTTGGAGATCAGCAGGCTGGCATGGAAGGGGCTGGCCTTCACCAGGGCCATGGGCAGGAGCCCATGCCGGTCCATAAAGCGCACCAGGGCCAGGAAAATGCTCATGAGCAGCTTCATGCGCACGATGCGGGCCATCCATTTATCCAGCAAGTTCTGTTCCTCCACGCTCCGGTTCTCGCTGATATATGAGGTGATCTTCTCCTGGATGGAAAAAACGTCGTCCGTGGCCTCCAGATAGATCTTGCTCATGGCGTCCTCTCCGTTGGGCCGGAGCACCACCATGGAAACGGTCTTATCCTTATGCTCATAGATGGTCTTGTTGCCCACGAAGCGGTTCAGGGCGGGATATTCGTCCAGCACCCGCAGATAGGCGGTGATCACCAGGGCCAAATGGCTCACGGGTCTGCCCTCCCGCCGCTTCTGGTTCATATACAGGCGCATGGGCTCCTCCGGCACATCCACCGTGATCATATTCATCGCGTCATATCTCCGGGTGAGAAAATACGGGATGAGGAAATACATGGGATCCGCTTCTTTTACCTTGATGCCGTCCGGGCGCATGACCGACTCCCCCTCTGTTCTATCTCAACTCCGCCCGCCGGCGGGACTCCGGTGCGTTTACAGTTTATTCACATGTTACCCGAAACGGGGTCCTTTGTCAATGCTTCAACTCTCCTCTTTCCTCCCTGTTTCTTGGTCAAAACCCACGAATATTCTGGCCCGATCCGGAGAAATTTCGTGTTTTTTCGGCGGCTTTTCTCTTCTTCCTCCGGCCCACATCCCGTATAATATGACATTAGCGCGGCGGAAAGCCGCCGGAAAAGAGGAAACAACATGAACGCCCTATTGTCTGTGGGGGTGGCGCTGCTGGCCGGCTTGCTCCTCACCCGTCTTTTCACCCGGCTGAAGCTGCCGGATGTGACCGCCTACCTGGTGGCGGGCGTCCTGGTCGGCCCCTATGTGCTGGGCAGGCTGGGGATCCCCGGGTTGGGCTTTGCCACCGCCCGGGATGTGGATCAGCTCCGGTTCCTTTCGGATATCGCCCTGGGCTTCATCGCCTTTGCCATCGGCAGCGAGTTCCGGATCAGCAGCCTGAAGCGCATCGGTAAGCAGGCGGTGGTGGTGGGCATCGCCCAGGCCGTCTTCACCACGTTTCTGGTCTGCGTCTTTCTCTTCCTCCTCCATCTGTTCCTGGGGGAGAAGCTCCCTGTGCCCATGGTCCTCACCCTCTCCGCCATCGCCGCTGCGACTGCCCCCGCCGCCACCCTTATGGTGGTCCGTCAGTACAAGGCCAAGGGCGTGGTGACGGAAATACTTCTGCCGGTGGTGGCCCTGGATGACGCGGTGGGTCTGGTGCTCTTCGCCGTCAACTTCGGCATCGCCATGTCCATGGTAAGCGGCGCCTCCTCCCTGGGCTCCATGGTCCTGGCGCCGATCCTGGAGATCGTGTTCAGTCTGATCCTGGGGGCATTGCTGGGCTGGTTCCTCACCTTCCTGGAGCGCTTCTTCAATTCCAACAAGAACCGCCTTTGCCTGATGACCGGCATCGTCGTACTCTCCGTAGGTCTGTCCCAGCTGAAGCTCAGCCTGGGGGGCGTTGCGGTGGGCATGTCTCCCCTGCTGGTCTGTATGATGCTGGGCACGGTGTTCTGCAACGCCTGCCCCCTCTCCGAGGACCTGATGGAGCGGGAGGATAACTGGACCGCCCCCATCTATACCCTGTTCTTCGTCATCAGCGGCGCCGCCCTGCAGCTGGATGTGTTCCGGGATGTGGCCTGCGTCGGGATCGGCATCGTGTATATCCTTTCCCGCTGCCTGGGGAAATATTTCGGGGCCCGGCTGAGCACCGGCTTGACCCACTGCGACCCCAGGGTGCAGAAGTATCTGGGGGTGGCACTCTTCCCCCAGGCCGGCGTTGCCCTGGGCATGTGCCTTCAGGCAACGGCTCTGGGCCCCCAGGGACAGCTCATCCGCAGCATCATTCTCTTCAGCGTGCTGATCTATGAGCTCACCGGTCCCATGATGACCAAGATCGTTCTCACCAAAAGCGGGGATATCCAGCCCAAGAGCCCCGAGGTGGAGCACCGCCGCCAGCTCAAGCTGGAAAAGGCGGAGGAAAAACGCTGATCCCGCAGATCGGGCTTGTTTCGGCGAGCCCGATCTCCCCAGGCGGCAATCTCGTCGGGAAGGCCATGCGCCTTCCCGATTTTGACTTTTTGGGGACCTTCCCTCTTGCTTTCTCCCTGCCTTTGGGCTACAATATCAGCAGATTAAACAAACCGGGTCCGTTCTTCGGGCCGGAAAGAGGTTATCATGACGAAACGCAGCATGAGGCAGATGTATCTGGATATGCTGGAGGGGATCGAACCGGATTTTCTTCTGCAGTATTCCTATGGCCGCAACCCCTATTCCCAGCGGGATCCCCTGACCATGGGATACAGCCCCTCCATCGTCCGCTCCCGGGAGGGGGGCAAGGATATCTGGGGCGTACACTATGTGGCCAACCGGGAATCCGGCTTTGCCTTCATCCCCGAGCCGGGAAACTTCATCCTGGACGACATCACCAAGTGGCGGGATGTGATCAAAGCCCCGGACCTGAGCGGAGTGGACTGGGAGCAGCAGGCGAAGAAGGATATGGAACGGGTCGCCGGAATGGGGATGGATCGGACCAAATCCGCCGTGACCTACGGGATCCACGGGGGCTATTTCGAGACCCTCATGGCCTTCATGGGCTTCGTGGAGGGCCTCTGCGCCATTCAGGAGGAGCCGGAGGAGGTCTATGCCCTCTTCGATTATCTCTGCAGCTTCTATGAATCCGTCACCGCTAAGGTCATCGACTACTACAAGCCGGATGTCATCCAGCTGACGGACGATATCGCCGCCTGGGCCATGCCCTTTGTCTCCCCGGAGCAGTACCGTGCCCTGATCAAGCCCTTCCAGGAGCGGGATGCGAAGTTCGGCAATGACCGCGGCCTGCCCATCGCCATGCACTGCTGCGGCAAATGCGAGATGTTCATCGACGACTGGCTGAGCTTCGGCGTCCGGTACTGGGATCCGCCCCAGACCAGCAACGATCTGGCGGCGATCCAGAAGAAATACGGCAACCGGATCATTCTGGAGGGCTGCTTCGACGTGCTGGGGGACCTGATGAGCGATTCCTGCACTGAGGAGACCTTCAAGGCCGCCGTGCGGGAGGCCATCGATACCTATTCCAGGGACGCCATCTTCGTCTTCAACCACTGGCTGTTCGGGGATCCGGATAACGACGCCTTCAACAAGCGCAACCGCTGGATGACCGAGGTGGTGGAGGACTACGGTCTCCATTGCTACGGCGGGAAATAAGCGCCCGAACCCATCGGGTGCACCCGCACCGGCCTGCCGGGGCTGCCGCGATGCGGCTGCTCCGGAATTTTTCTTGCTCCGGGGGGGAAAAGCGGGTATAGTATTCACCAGAACGAGATCAGGAGGCGCGCCATGAGCGATTTTACCGTTTATCCCCGGTCCGTCCGTCCCCACGGCTGCGGCAAGGCCTATATGCTGCGGGACAATCAGGGCAAGGACTGGTTCGTCAACTGCGGCATCACCCAGCCTCTGGACCACAAGACCGGGGCGATGCTCCGCCGGGAGTTTCCCTGGACGGCCCCTTCCCGGGTGCTGGCGCTGCGGAAAACCGTGGGGCTGGGGGATCGGCTGGATCTCTCCGCGCCGGGGATCCTGGAGGGCTTCCGGGACTCCGACGCCGTTCCCATGGCGGTGCAGCAGTCCGCCCGGGAGCTGAGTCTCAGCGGCAGGACCTGGGAGGAAGCCCTGGACGCCGCCTCCTTTGCCGTCTACCGGGAGGGGTATCTCGGCCCCTGGGGCGCCTGCGCGGACCGTCTCCAGAGCTTTCAGGAGATCGAGGCCGCCCTGGCGGCGGGCTATACCTGCCTGAGCGTGGACTGCGCCCCCCTCCTGGGCCAAGGGGATCCCCCTTCAGACGAGCTGCGGGAGCAGTACCAGGGCCGCACCTTCTCCGTGGAGGGAAGGCAGATCGTCTTCGACCGGCTGACCCTGGAGGACTGCTGCCGGGAATACGGCCAGGCCGTCATCCTCCTGTCCGAGATCTATTATTCCTATATCCAGCGCGCCGAGGCGGATCTGGAGATCCTGCTGAACGAGGCGGAAACCTCCACCGGAGGGGCAGGCCTCTATTTTCTGGCCAACGAGCTGTGCCGCCGGGGCGTCTCCTTCCAGGCCGTCTGTCCCCGGCTGGAGCTGCCTCTGGAGGCCGCAGCACCTCTGGGAGCGGAGGCGGAGACCCTGCGGGGGGAGCTGGAGCTGTTCAACGCCGTCTCCCGGAGCTTCGGCTTCAAGCTGAGCTTCCGGAACCTGGAGCACAAGCCGGAGCTTCTCTCCCTCATGGGGGAGGTCACCGGGAACAGGTTCCATGGCGGCCTGACGGGTCTGAGCTGGCTGGAGGCCATGCGCCTTCTGGCCCGGGAGGAGCCTGTGCTCTTCCGCCTGGTTTACGGTCTCTCCCTCACCGCCCTGCCCGTGGCCCGGCAGGTCTTTCCCTCCAGCCTGGATGAGCGCCTCATCCCCTCTCTGGAGGAGCGGACGGATCGGGAGCTGCCGCCTCTCCTCTCCCAGCCTCCCGTGATCCAGCTGCTGGAGCTCACCTATGGCCAGGTCCTCCATTCCCAGCTGAGGGATCGGCTCCTGACCTTCCTTCGGAGCCATGCTTCCGACCTGGAGGAGCAGATGAAAGCCCAGGTCCGGGCAGCCCTGGAACGGCTGAAGTAGACCGCCGGTGTTCGACCCGGAGCCGATCAAGCGGCTCCGGGTCGTTATTTACAGGGTCAGCGTCCCGTCCTCGTCCTCCTGCAGGAGCAGGATCCTGGCCTCCTCCCCGGTGAGGGCGTCCACATACACCAGGCATTTCCCCCCGGCGGGCGTCTCGCAGAGGAACTCCCGGCAGAAGCGCTCCCCCTTTCCCTCGGTGGGGATCACCGCTGGCCGGTCCGATAGGATGGTCAGGCTTTGGGCCACCCCGGCCGCCGCTTCCTCCCGGCTCGCCGGCTCCGGCAGACTGCGCAGGGTATGGTTCAGGAGATATCCCTCGGCATCGAAGCCCACCACGTCCCCCTTCTCCAGCTCGACCCGCACCTTCACCAGATCCGGATAGCAAAGGACGTCTCCCTGGAGGGGGGCAAAATTGATGAGCACCGTGTTTCCCTCCCGGCGCCAATACGTCTCCCGCATCTCTCCATAGCCCCGGCTGCCGAGGAAGTCCGCCGCCCTTTCCACCGCCTCCTCCGGGGTGAGGCGGGCTTCCCGCGTCTCCCCGGCAGCCACCATATCCAGGATCCTGCCGCCCCGGATCGTGACCCGGAGGGTCAGCTCCGTCCCGTTCCGGTCTGCATTGAGGAGGTAACAGGGCAGTCTCCCCTCTCCCCGGCCCAGGGACTTCACCGAGCTCTGGGAAACGCCGGCAAAGGCCACCGCGGCCCAAACGGCCTCCCTCTCCTCCACCTCCGGCAGTCCGGCCAGGAATCTGGCCTCTCCCTGATCCACGCTGTCCGAATACGGTCCGTCATAGATCAGGGCGGGCAGCTCGGGGAAGGCGTCCTCGATCTCCATCATCCCGGCGCCCAGATCCGGGATCGCCGCCTCCACCCTGTCCGGATCCTCCGCCAGCTGGCGGATGCTGATCATCCCCTGCTCCAGCTGGGACTGGAGCTCCGTCAAGCTTCGGTCCAGGCTTTCCGCCGCCCGGGAAAGGGCCTCCATCGTCTCCCGCTCCGGATCCCCGGGCAGCTCGGCATAGGCCCCCTGGGCCAGGACCCGGGAGTAATCCCCCAGCCTGCCCAGGAAGCCGGAGGTCTTCTCCAGCAGCAGGCCGGAGAAGGGCAGCTCTCCCATATTCAGCTGCGCCTCCTGAGCCCGGGCGCTGATCTCCGCGCAGGCGGAGCCCACCAGCCTGGGGGAGGAGGAGCAGAGGCATTTGGTCAGGGCGGTGTGGATCTGCGCCGCGTCGGAGGCCAGCGCCGCGAAGGATCTGCGCCAGCCCGCCTCCAGCTGCCGCCTGTCCTCCCTGGCTTCTGCCCGGGCCCGGGCGGTAAAGCCGCCCATCACCAGCAGCGCGGCGGCGCAGAAGCTGAGGAGCCGTACCGCCGTTCTTCTTTTTCGCATCAAATCACCCCATGCCGCTAGTATGGCATGGGGTGATCCAAATATGTTCGGTTTGATTTTCCAGACTCACATGGTCAGGCTCAAGGTCTCCAGCATGGCCCCCAGGAGACCCAGATCCGCATCCAGCCGGTCCAGGGGGCAGCTCAGGACCACGGTAAAAACCCCCTCGGGCACATTCAGGAGCCAGGCCTTCACCAGCAGGGTGGTCCCGGAGGCGGTGATGGTCTCATCCATGGAGATCCGCCCCAGCCGGGAGGCGCCGGAAAACTCGATCTCGGTGAACTGCAGATAGGCGTTGATGAAATCCGGCAGCAGGTCCTCCGCGTCGGTTCCGGAGATAAAGCTCATCTCCAGCCAGGAGGAGGGCTCCGATTCCGACTGGATGGGGAAATACCAGGCGTTCGTCACATAGGCGGAGGGCACCGATTCCTTGGGGGCCATCATGCTGAAGCCCAGATGGGGCTCCTCCCGCAGAACGTACTCCCGGCCATAGGCGGGAATATGCTGCTCCTCCCCATCGATGCGGTAAACCAGCTCTCCCTCCTCCCCCTGGGTCCAGTCCGGCGTGGGGCTGGGGGAGGCCTCGGGGATCACGAAGGGGGTAGCGGAGGGGAGGGCAGGGCTCGCCGAGGGCGTGGGATCGGGGGCGGCGCTCTCTGCCGCGGGACCCGGCCCCGCGGTGGCGGAGGGAGATGCAGGCCCGCCGGTGACCGCAGGTTCCGCGGGACCGGCGCAGGCGGAAAGGAGCAGGATCAGGATCAGCAGTCCGGCAGGCAAAATCAGGCGGCGCAAGGCTCAGCCCTCCTGCCCGGCCCTGAGCCGGGCAAGCCCCAGCCGGAGACGGCGCAGGGCTTCCTCCCGTCCCAGCAGGCAGCAGATCTCCACCGCTCCGCCGGGGGTGACGGCCTGGCCGGAGAGGGCGATGCGCACAGGCCACAGGAGCTTGGCATTCTTGACCCCCAGCTCCTCCGCCAGGCCCATGAGCCCCTCGTGCACCCCGTCCTTCGTCCAGGGGGAGAGCCGCTCCACCCGGGGGATGGCGGCCTCCAGCATTTCCATGGAGGAGGCGGCGTCCGACTTGGATTTCTTGTTCGTGAACAGGTCCAGCCCATACTCCGGCAGCTCCTTCAGGAAGCCCAGCTGCCCGGGGATATCGGAGAGCTTCTCGCACCGCTGCTGCAGCAGGGAGGCGATGAGGGCGGTATCCATCCCCGCGGCCGCCTGCTCGATATAGGGCTTTGCGGCGGCATGGAAGTCCTCCGGGCTCATGCTCCGGAGATAGGCGCTGTTGAAATAGGTGAGCTTCACCGGGTCGAAGATGGCGGGGGATCTGCTCAGCCCCTTCAGGTCGAAGGCCTCCACCAGCTCCGGCAGGGTGAATAACTCCCGCTCCCCCGCCGGACTCCAGCCCAGGAGGGCGATATAGTTGAGGATGGCCTCCTTCAGATAGCCCTGGCTCAGCAGCTCGTCGTAGGTGGGATCCCCGTGCCGCTTGCTGAGCTTATGCTGGGCGTCCCGCATGATGGGGCTGCAGTGGATATAGGCGGGCTTAGGCCAGCCGAAGGCCTCGTACAGCAGGTTGTACTTGGGGGTGCTGGAGAGGTATTCCGTGCCCCGGACCACATGGGTGATCCCCATGAGGTGGTCGTCGATCACGTTGGCAAAATTGTAGGTGGGCAGCCCGTCCCGCTTCATCAGCACCTGGTCGTCCAGGTCCGCATTGGGGGCGGTGATGTCCCCGAAGATCTCATCCCGGAAGGTGGTGCTCCCCTCATGGGGGATCCTCTGGCGGATGACATAGGGCTCCCCGGCGGCGGCTCTGGCCTCGGACTCCTCCGGGCTCAGGCTGCGGCAGGGATCCTCCCCCCGGCTGAAATCGCCGCTGTCCTCCTCGGACTCGGTCTTCTCGCAGAAGCAGCGGTAGGCGCAGCCCCGCCGCACCAGCAGCTCCGCATAGGGCATATACAGGTCCCGCCGCTCCGTCTGGATATAGGGGCCCACGGGCCCCCCCACGTCCGGCCCCTCGTCCCAGGTCAGCCCCGCCCCCTTCAGGGTGCGGTAGATGATCTCCGTGGCGTCCTCCACCAGTCTTCCCTGGTCGGTATCCTCGATGCGCAGGAGGAATTTTCCCCCCGCCCTCCTGGCGATGAGCCAGGTGTACAGGGCGGTGCGCATATTGCCGATGTGCATATAGCCCGTGGGGCTGGGAGCGAAGCGGGTACGCACGCCTCCCTTGGGGATCTTCGCCTCCAGGGCGTCAAACCATGCCTGATCCTTCATATCGTTACCTCCGTCATTGGACAGACTATCCATACTGTATTACTTTATTGTATCGTTGCCGCGGGAGTCTGTCAAGGCATGGATCGCATGCGCCCCTATGGGCAAGCCTTGCAAAAGCCATGGATTCATGGTAGATTGCGCATAGAAAAGAAAGCGGGGTTTACGGAGAAGTCCGTCAACCCGGTCGGAGGAGGAAAAAGCATGAACTGCCTGCGCTGCGGCTCACCCATGCGTTTTTTGGGTTCCGAACAGCTCCAGCTTGGGAAAACCGGGTTTTTCACCGGCATATGGTCGAATATCTTTTCCGGCGCATTGGAGGTTGCCATTTACCGATGCGCAAATTGCGGAAAGCTGGAATTCTATGATTCTTCCGAAGAAACGGATCAATCCGGGGCGACCCCGCAACGTACCTGTCCGAAATGCGGCTTCGAGCATGATTTCGATTATCCCAAATGCCCGAAATGCGGATATGATTATTATCAAGACCGGTAGAATCCCAAAAAACCCTGTACGGGCATTTGTCTTCCGCGTTTCGCTTGAAATCAGCCGGCCAATATGGTAACATATTTTAATCGGTCAACATGCCGATAATTCCCATCCGTGGAAGCGAGGAAAAGACAATGGACGAAAAGCGAAAGGTCATTTTCAGCGGCATCCAGCCCAGCGGCGAGCTTACCCTGGGTTCCTATATGGGGGCCATCCGGAACTGGGTGGACCTTTCCGGGCAGTACGACTGCTATTACTGCATCGTGGATATGCATGCCATCACCGTGCGGCAGAACCCGGCGGAGCTGCGGCGGCGCAGCATGAGCCAGCTGGCCCAGTATATCGCCTGCGGCCTGGATCCGGAAAAGAACACCCTGTTCATCCAGAGCCATGTGGCGGAGCACGCCCAGCTGGCCTGGGTGCTGGACTGCTACACTATGTTCGGCGAGCTGAGCCGCATGACCCAGTTCAAGGATAAGTCCGCCAAGAACGCGGAGAACATCAACGCAGGCCTTTTCACCTATCCCTCCCTCATGGCTGCGGATATCCTGCTGTATCAGACGGATCTGGTGCCCGTGGGCAGCGACCAGAA
>JBGUZS010000087.1:0-3112 GCA_045223835.1 Oscillospiraceae bacterium
CGTTTCTCCCCTTCCTTTCTCCTATTCTACAACATAAAAATGAAAGTAGGCACTTTTCAGTGTCTACTTTCATCTTACCAGGTGCAATCCGAAAACCGGATCTGCGATTTTTTCTTTCCGCCGCCGCTTATGTCCCCGGCGCTTCGGGGGCCTCGGGGCCGCCGGGCACGGGCATGGGGTTCTTGATGAAGTCGTGGAAGTTCACGCGGTTCTTCTTGCAGAACTTCTCCAGCTGCTCCTTGTAGCCCTCCCAATACTTCTCGTCCGCCTTGGTCTTGATGATGGGGGTGCCCATGGGCTGGGACTTCTTGCGGATGGTGATCATCTCCTGCATTTCCTTCTTGAAGAGCTTCTTGACCTCCATCTGCATGATGGTGATCTCCTGCAGATCCTCGGCCTTCCAGCTCATCCGGGTCGCCTGATTGCCGAAGGTGACGCCGGCGACGATCTCGGTCTGATCGATGAATATCCGTTCTTTTGTCGACATATTTATCCTCTCCTCCCAATGTCCTTGCGGGTTTTCCCGCATTGTAACCTTGCTGTAACCTATTGTATGATGTACGCACGGGAAAAGCAAGAGAGAATTTAGCGAAAATGGATATTTTGTGAATCTTTCATATTGTCCTCTCCCGGGAGATATGGTATAATTCCCCTTGCTGCTTATAGTCTGCAGAGACGGATCCTGCCGAAAATCCGTCCTTACAGGCGAAAAACTAATTAACAGGAGTGAAACAGAGCATGGACTTTATCCTGGCAAACCTCTGGCTCGTCAGCCTGATCGCCGCCGTCATCGCGCTGGTGTTCGTGGTGCTGCAGGCCAAGAAGGTCCTGGCCGAGGAGGAAGGCACCGACCTGATGATGCGCATCTCCCAGAATGTGCGCAAGGGTGCGGGCGCGTTCCTCCGCCGCCAGTACAAGACCGTAGGCATTTTCTTTGTGTGCATGGTCATCATCATCTGCGTGATGGCCGCCCTGAGGCTTCTTACCTGGTACGTTCCCTTTGCGTTCCTTACCGGCGGCCTGTTCTCCGGCCTCAGCGGCTTCATCGGCATGAAGATCGCCACCAACTCCAATGCCCGGACCGCCGCCGCCGCCCAGAAGAGCCTGAACAAGGGTCTGCGGGTGGCCTTCTCCGCGGGCACCGTCATGGGTTTCACCGTGGTGGGCCTCGGCCTGCTGGACATCTCCATCTGGTACGCTCTTCTGACCAAGGTCTTCCATGAGACCCTGGAGGTCACCACCGCCACCATGATCACCTTTGGCATGGGCGCCTCCTCCATGGCTCTCTTCGCCCGTGTGGGCGGCGGCATCTTCACCAAGGCCGCCGACGTGGGCGCCGACCTCGTGGGCAAGGTGGAAGCGGGCATCCCCGAGGATGATCCCCGGAACCCCGCCGCCATTGCCGACAATGTGGGCGATAACGTGGGCGACGTGGCCGGCATGGGCGCCGACCTGTACGAGAGCTATGTGGGCTCCATCCTCTCCACCTGCGCCCTGGGCGTGGTCGCCTTCAACAAGATCCCCGGTGTGAACGCCGTCAATGCGGTAGCCCTGCCTCTGGTCATGGCCGCCATCGGCGTCATCTGCTCCCTCATCGGCTCCTTCCTGGTGAAAACCAAGGAAAACGCCACCCAGAAGGCCCTGCTGGCCGCCCTCTCCCGGGGCACCAACTTCGCCGCCATCGTCACCGCCGTGCTGAGCTTCTTTGCCGTGTGGGGACTTCTGGGCATCCAGAACTATGGCGTGTACCTGGCCATCCTGGCCGGTCTGGTGGCCGGTGTTGCCATCGGCAAGGTCACCGAGTACTACACCTCCGATACCTATAAGCCCACCCAGAGGCTTTCCGAGTCCTCCAAAACCGGTACCGCCACCCTGATCATCAGCGGCCTGAGCCTGGGCATGATGAGCACCCTGCTGCCCATCCTCATCGTGGGCGCCGCCGTCATCATCGCCTACTTCTGCGCCCAGATCGGGGCGAAGGACGCCTCCCTCGGCCTGTACGGCATTGCCATCGCCGCGGTGGGCATGCTCTCCACCCTGGGCATCACCCTGGCCACCGACGCCTACGGCCCCGTGGCCGACAATGCCGGCGGCATCGCCGAGATGGCCGGTCTGCCGGACGAGGTCCGGGAGCGCACCGACGCGCTGGACTCCCTGGGCAACACCACCGCGGCCACCGGCAAGGGCTTCGCCATCGGCTCCGCCGCCCTTACCGCCCTGGCCCTGATCGCGAACTTTGCGGAGAAGATGGATGTCTATGGCGCCACCTACTCCCTCTCCCTGATGGATCCCTGCGTACTGGTGGGCATCTTCGTGGGCGCCATGCTCCCCTTCCTGTTCTCCGCCATGACCATGAGCGCCGTGGGCCGCGCAGCCCAGAGCGTGGTGGTGGAGGTCCGCCGCCAGTTCAAGGAGATCAAGGGTCTGCTGGAGGGCAAGCCCGGCGTGGAAGCGGACTATGCCCGCTGTGTTGACCTGTGCTCCAAGTCCTCCCTGAAGGAAATGGTCGCCCCCGCCATCGTGGGCATCGCCTCCCCCATTATCGTGGGTCTGATCCTGGGCGGCAGCGGCGTGATCGGCCTGCTGTGCGGCGCCACCGCCTCCGGCTTCATCATGGCCGTGTTCATGTCCAACTCCGGCGGTGCCTGGGATAACGCCAAGAAGTATATCGAAGCCGGCCATTTCGGCGGCAAGGGCTCCGACAACCACAAGGCTGCCGTCGTGGGCGACACCATCGGCGACCCCTTCAAGGATACCTCCGGCCCCAGCATCAACATCCTGATCAAGCTCATGAGCATGGTCTCCATCGTGTTCGCCGGCCTGATCGCCAAGTGCAACTGGTTCTGATCCGCTGACGCGGCAATATGACTCGCTCCCCGGCGCTGTGCGCCGGGGAGCGTTTTTTTATTCTTATTCTGCGCCTGAGGACGGCTATACGGGGACGCAGCCGCCTGCGGGATAGGTCGGAGATATGCGCCAGTGCATTGAAGGGCACCCTGAAAAGCAAACGGGCATTGCCTGCAGTTTAGTCAGCGGCGCTGAGGCGCGTATACCACCCGCTTGTTCCCCGCCGCACTATGCTCCCTTCGCTTCAGCGCCCGCCGCACCGGGG
>JBGUZS010000088.1:0-6351 GCA_045223835.1 Oscillospiraceae bacterium
CGTTTCTCCCCTTCCTTTCTCCTATTCTACAACATAAAAATGAAAGTAGGCACTTTTCAGTGTCTACTTTCATCTTACCAGGTGCAAGACCTTGATCAGCCTCCTCGGTTTTGCTTTTCGGGCTCTTTGCGGCTTACCTCTCCGGGAGTACCTCGTCCAGATGCAGGCGCACGCCGTTTTTCTTCAGCGTCTGCTGCAGAAAGCCTACGTTTAATGCGGGAAAATCGGTCCCCAGAGCAGCCGCCGTTCCGGCCGCTTCGCCGGTCACAGCACAGCCCGGGATGACCCGGGTGATATCCCACATGCGGTCTGTGACAGAGATATCCCGCCCGGCGGCAAGCAGATTGGGGATCTCTGGACAGAACAGAGTCCGATAGGGGAGCTCATAAGCGGGGCCGCGTTTGCGCCAGTCTCCGGTCATGCCGATGCTGTCCGGGAAGGAGACGTGCTCCTCGCTGTCATCCAGGGTGTATGCGCCGCAAAGACGCCGGGACATACGAACAAGCGGGATGGTGGACATGGTTACCGGCAGATAGGTTTCATCCTCCGCGTGATTCTGCATGATGTCCTCATACATTTTTTGATGTACCCGAACCACACTGTCACTCAGTTCCGCCCCGTCCACGCCGGAAAAACGGAAAGCCCGGCTCAGGCTGCCGACCATTGCCGCCTGGTAATTGGTATTGGGATCCGGCCTTAGCGGCTTATCCTGCGCCTTGGGCGGCACCACATCCGCCAGCCCGAACATCTTCAGCCTCACTTGGCTGCCCTTCTGGTAATAGTACCAGCCTGCCAGCCCGTTCCCGCCCTCATGGAGCGCAGTGGGAGCTCCGGCCAGAGCGCAGATATCCGCGTCTCCGGTGGCGTCAATGACGGAGCCGACCTGGATTGCGCTTCGTCCGGATTTGTTCTCCACAACCACGTGGGTGATACAGCCTTCCTCCATCCGCACGGAACAGGCAATTGTCCCGAAGAGCAGTTCAACGCCAGCGTTCAGCAGGAGCTGTTCTGCCCGCATGGCAAACAGATGGGGGTTGAACTGGGTCAGGTATCTTTGCTTCGCTCTGGCGTCCGGATCGTTACCGTCCAGCCAAGCCGAGGGGTAGTTGGCCTCCGCTCCGTGGGCGATTGAGAGCTTCAGCAGCTCCTCTCCAATCCCGTATACCAGCTGGTGTCCCGCTCCGTCGCAGAGGGGGAGGTAGATGGTCACCAGTCCGAGAGTAGCCATGCCTCCAAGGGCAAACTCCCGTTCCAGAAGCAAGACCTTTTTTCCGCCTCTGGCTGCTGCCAGGGCTGCGGCAATCCCGGCGATACCTCCGCCTGCCACCAAAACATCACAGGTCCTTCTTACGGGCAGCATCCTGGCGCTCTCTGAAATCTGTATCATGTTTACCATCCTTTCGGTATCTCTGGGAAACGCAGTCTGCCGATCTTCGGATTTGTTCCCTTTGGTCTTCATTATAAGCCCTGAGCAGGCGGCGAACAAGAAAAACGGTCTCGTATTCATTATGGCAATTATCCGCGCTCCATGCCGAATCGGAATGGTGAAACCGGCATGTTCCGTGGACAGAGGACAGACGCTGTGCTATCATGATCATTACAGAAAGGTTTCACCATTGGATCAGACCATACGGACGGCGCTGTCGGCGCCGGGGGAGATGAGAGAAGGTGGAGAATGTCATGTTGACGGAGAAAGAAAACTTTTTGATGACCCTGCGGGGGGAATGCCCTGAATGGATCCCGGCCTACAGCATCGTGGCCCCTCCGGAGGGCCAGCCTGCGCCCCCTTGTATCCTGGTTTCGCCGGAATTCCTCCAGAAGCATCGGAAAAACTACGTGGGCGGCATTGATCCTTTCGGCGTGGAGTATGTGTATTCAGATGCGGTTTTCGGAGCGACCATGCCGAAGACGTCGGATTTTATCCTAAAGGACATCCGGCAGTGGCGGGATGTGATCAAGGCGCCGGATATTTCCCATTTCGACTGGGAGCGCCTTTGCAGGGAGGATATCGAGCGTTCCCGGATCGACCGGAGCCAGACCGCCCTTTCTCTGGATCTCCACTTCGGCTATTTTCAAAATCTCATGGCATTCATGGGCTTTACGGAGGGTCTGTGCGCCATCTACGAGGAGCCGGAGGAGTGCAAGGCGCTGATGGAATATCTGTGCGATTTCTACTGCGACGTATGCGCCCATATCATCGACTATTACCAACCGGATGTGATTTCCCTGAAGGACGACACCGCAGGATGGGGCGCGCCGTTTATGTCACCGGAATCCTACGAGGATATTTTTGTTCCCCAGTATCGGCGTCAGGCTGCCTTTGGCGTGGAGCGAGGGCTGCCCATCACCTTCCATAACTGCGGCAAATGCGAATGCTATATCGATATGATGCGGTCCGTCGGCACTACCCTGTGGGAGCCCTGCCAGACCTGCAACGACGTTTTCGGCATCAAGAAAAAGTATGGCAACAGCCTGGTCCTGGCCGGCGGTTGGGAGGCAAAAGGCCGTCTTCAGGAACCGGACTGCACGGATGAGGAGATCGTTGAATCTCTTCGGTATACCATCAGGACCCTGGCGGAAGGCGGCGGCTACTGTTTCCTGGGCGGCTATGCCTCCCCCAGCGTCGGCAAGGATAAAGCTTCCCATCGGGCACAGCTGATCCGGGATACTTATCTGGAGCTTCGTGACACGATATACAAACACTGATCTTCTGAAGATCCTGACAAAAAAGAAACGGGCTGCTGCAATTGTGTGGCAGCCCGTTTCTGACGTTCAGGAGAAGAGACCGCCGACACGGCGGGATGACCGGTGTGTCGGCGGTCCGGGATTATTGCGGGTTTCTGCGCTTGTTTTGTGCATTCACGCAGGGAGGCTTACTGGAAGCGTACCATGAACCGCTCGTAGGCTGCCTGACGGATTTCCCGACAGCGGTCAAGGCCCATGCTGCTTACGGCGTCCAGATAGTTGTTCCATTCAGCGAGCGGTTTGGAACCGTCGTAGAAGGACATGAAGGTTTCCGCGATATAGGTGACCAGATCGCCGCTGATCCTGGACAGCTCCTCATCCTCTTCCGGCGTGTAGGTTACGCTGCCCGGGAAATCATACTCACCCTTATATCCGTCAATCAGCCACACATAGTGGGAATTGCGGATCTCTTCACCCCCAGGGAACAAGTATTTGCGGGTGAAGATCTGCAGACCATGGTCAGTGAGCCCATTTCCGGCATAGAAAGAGAGCGCCCAGGACATGCCCATTGGGTTGTTCACCAAAAAATCCGTCAGCTGGATCTCACCGTCCGCGTTGTATTCCCAGACTTCGCCCTCTTTGCCGAAGTTAAAATAGAAGGAGCCGGAATCGCTGTACCACCAGTCGCAGAAGGTACAGACCAGGGGGATATTGGAGCAGGATTTGCTGATAACGGAAGAACCGGCCTGGAACTGGTTTGGCTTCTGCCCGTACTTCAGGATATCACCCTTGTTTTTCACCGGGCGGGTCACCGCCCGGATCTTACAATCAGGATCGGTGGAGTTTGTCTCGTAATCCTTGATTTCGCCGGGCTGCATATGGAAAAGACCCACCTCGCCGGTGGTGTACTTGGTCACCTTGTCGTTCTGGTCGTTGGGATCCAACAGGGTGGGATAGATGAGTCCCTTTTCGCTCCAATCCCGCACCAGCTTCAGCGCGTCGTAATCATCCTGATTGGTAAGAGTGAACTGTACCTGGCCGTCCACAACGCGGCACAGCGGCAGATCGCGGGAAGAGACATATAAAGAGGTGTCGAAACCGGCGAAGAAGCAGCCAAGCTGCTGCTCCAATGTGCTATAGAACAGCAGAGCGCCTGCGCCGTTGCAGTAACCCGCGACCTTCAGAGCCATGAGCATGTTCTCCGTATCCTCGTAGGTGACGATATCCTTGGCGGTCATGCCGAGCTTTTGCAGCCAGTCCTCCCGGGTGAATAGTCCGCCGACCAGGAGCGGATCGGCATAGATGCAATAGAACGCAATGATGGTTTCGTCGTCATAGAGAATCCTGGAGGTCACGTCCACGTCGTTTTTGGCGTAGACCTGGTACAGGTAGTTGGGGATATAGTCTCTGTAATCATAAAGATTGGCGAAGTGGTCTTCCAGGCCCTCCTCCACGGTTCCCGTGAAGAATGACCAGGCGCTGGCGCTGATGTCCCTCAGGTCGTCGGAGGCCAACAATACAGCGAAGTTCTGGGAACGGGTCGAGGCTGGGCAGATATCCCATTCCAGATTAACGCCGGTCAGCTTCATCATATCTGCGCGGAAATTCATGCTGCCGTAGCCTTCTTCCGGGATGTACTGGGCGACCCAGCAGGTCGTCCACCAGGAGAAGATTTCGTCCGTCGTGCTGAGGGGCATGGTATACTCATATTGGGAGGTGGGCAATCCATCGCTGTTCACCGTAAACTTCCCCTTGGCAAAATTGTAAGGGGAAGGCTCCTCCGTCGGCGGCGGCGTATCCTCCTTCCCGGGGGTGACCGCGGGGGCTGTCGTGGCTTCGGCTGTGGGTTTCACCGTTGCGCTGGCGGCAGGGGAGGTGACCTCAGGAGCTGGGGAAGAGGTAATTGAACTGCTCGGAGTTCCGCTGCAGCCGTACATCAAGCTGACAAGCAAGCAGAGGATCAGAACCGAAGCTGCCATTCGTGTTCGTTTGTTCATTGTATTCTCCTTTCCGCTGCAGTTTTCCGAAGCTCTTGCTCTAGGGCTAGTGAAAACAGCATCTTAACAATTCGTTCAATTTTAGTTTAGACATGACTCTGGGCAAAGTCAATTCTTCAACCCCCGGAGAATCGCTTTCTGGCCTTGCAATAATGGAATTTCAGAGCCGAAAATGTCATTCTCGTACAGGAAATGGCAGCGAATAAATCAATTAAACTGAAAAATAAGAGCAAATTATTCTTAATATATTATGAGGCGATGCCGGAGAGGAGACTGAACGCGGGATATCTGTCGATTCCGGTTTTCCCGCCGAAAGGAAAGCCCGCTGTGATCATTCGGAACGCTTTGTTCCTGGATCAGAAGCGACGGTGGTTTTCTGTTGCCTGCAGGCATGGTTTATGTGGGCTTGTACCTTTGTTCCATGAAGCATCTGCGCATATCCCTCTTCATTTCCGGCGCGTTATTTGGTATACTTTCATTGGAAACATAGTCGGCAGGTTTTGGTGAGGAGGGAATGAGAATGCTCAATATGGCAAACATCACATTCCAGCAGCTGGAAGTCTTCCGCATCGTTGCGGAGCAGAGGAATATGACAGAAGCAGCCAAAAACCTATACATTTCTCAGTCTGCGTTAAGTAAAACGCTTCGCCGTCTGGAAAACAGTCTGGGCATTCAGCTGTTTTATCGGGATAATCGGGGGGTTACCCTGACTCCGGAAGGCAAATATCTGTATGATTCCATCAGCAAACCCATGGCGGCTATCGAAATCGCCATCGACAAAGCTCGTGAGATATCCAATCAGAATCTGACTTTGCGTCTCGTGTGCACCAGCACGTATCAATTCAATACGGATTACGATCCCTTAAAGGATCTGGTCAGCGCATATCGACGCAAGTACCCGGCTGTGGATGTGCAGGAAACGATCTGCGAATGGCCGCAGGTCCAGGAAGCTCTGATGTTTGCCACGTCTGATGTAGCCATCTGCCAGGAGGTTGTGGTAGCGGCGATGGGCGAAGTGGAATACGAGCGGGTAGCGCCGATCGGCTTGTATTTGGTCGTTGCGGAAAACAGCGCCCAGGCTGCCTATGACACGATCCGCCCGGAGCTTCTGCAGGAAGAACCGCTGTATATCCTGACATCCGACAAAGCCGGAGACATCGTTCGGGAAAAGGCTTTGCACGGCTGTCAGAAGCTTGGGTTTACGCCGAAACAGGTTCGCCCTGTGTTCAATATGCTCTCTCTGCTCCAGGCGCTGAGCAGTGGGACAGGGTTCTTCATTGGCAACAAGATGGTCAACACGCTCTCCAATGTAAGAATGCGGTATTACCAAATAGACGAACTGATATCCGCAGAACCTCAGTATATCGTTGTCGCCTGGCATAAAGCGAAGCTCAGCCGGGAAGCTCAGCGCTTTCTGAACATGGTCCGCAGGCTGCGGAAGGAATAGCGGCTGCGAAAGAGA
This sequence comes from Oscillospiraceae bacterium, assembly GCA_045223835.1. Taxonomy (GTDB): domain Bacteria; phylum Bacillota; class Clostridia; order Oscillospirales; family Oscillospiraceae; genus UBA1774. The sequence continues at coordinate 6,145 of JBGUZS010000088.1, forward strand.
ATCATCTTGTCCAGGCCTCCTGTTTATTTCATTAAGTATGGCTTATAAGCTGGTATACAGGTGCGGTTGTTCATGGAAAAAGGGGATTCTCGCTTACGCTGCGGCGCGAAAAAACAAATGCCGCCAGGTATTATTCAAGGTTTGAGGGGAAAAGACTGTGAACTGCCGCACCAGACAGCTTTCGAACACCGTCTCTGAAGCTGCCGG
>JBGUZS010000089.1:0-2026 GCA_045223835.1 Oscillospiraceae bacterium
TTGTTTGAGGAAATTCCATATCTGGAGGGTGAGGGAATCACACTGAAAGCGGTGACCCTCGCGGACAAAGATGGCCTGCAGGCGCTGGTGGACAGCCCGGCCGTGCAGCGTTATCTGCCAACGTTCCTGTTCGAGCAGCAGTATGACGACATGGAATATGTGATTAATCATCTCTACGACGAATGCCTGGAGGATTCGCTGATTCTGGGGATCTACCAGGACGGGGCGTTCTGCGGGCTGGCGGAGATGTACGGCTACCGGGAGGAAATCCATAAGATCAGCGTTGGCGCCAGGCTTTTGGAAGAATACTGGGGGCAGGGCATCGTCGCAAAAGCCCTCCGGCTGATGACAGACTACCTGTACAGGGAGAAGGGCATCGAGATCATTACAGCCAGTACGATGGTAGTAAACAAGCCCGCTGCAAAAGCCGCCGCCGCTGCCGGTTTCGACCTGGTAGTCCACAACGCGGACGAAGACTGGGGGTATCCGGAACCGACTCCTACGGACAAGTGGATCCGATAAACAGTAAGTGAATCCGGTAAACAGGATATGAAATACAAAATCATCAACAACCTGAAACTGTATTTGTTCGTGATCGCTCTTGGCGCGGCGGTCGGAGTGATCCTTTGGGTGTTCCTGAAGGCAATCCAGCTGTGCACGGGGCTATTGTGGGAGACACTCCCGCAGGCGCTCGGCGGTGGTGCAGTTGCCGACGGCGGTGATGCAGTTGCTAGCGGCGGCAGCGCGTTGAGTGCGCTGAGCGGGCATCCTGTGGCTGGCATCGTCATGGTCGCAGTCTGCGCGGCCGGCGGGCTGATCATGGGTCTGGTGCGCCGGAAATACGGGGACTACCCGGAAGAACTGCCGGTGGTCCTGGGAAAAATCAAGAGGGACAGACATTACGATTATCATCCGATGCCGGTCATGCTCGTGTGCGCGTTCCTGCCGCTGGTGTTCGGCGCCAGCGTGGGACCGGAAGCGGGTTTGACGGGGATCATCGCCGGGCTTTGCTACTGGATCGGCGATAATGTGAAATATGCCAAAACCCACGCGGCCGAGTATTCGGATATCGGCGCGGCGGTCATGCTGGGGACACTGTTCCACGCGCCCTTGTTCGGGATCTTCGCCGTAGAGGAGAGCGAAAACGGAGAGACTCCCAACATCCCGAAGATCAGCAAGCTGCTGCTGTACGGGCTTTCGGCGGGAACGGCGCTGCTGGTCATGAAAGGGCTGGGCGTTGTATTCGGTCCGGCGGGTGAAGGCTTCCCGGGATACGAGGCGGACGGTGCCGGAGCTGCGGACTATGCGATGCTCCTGCCGTATGTTGCCGTCGGACTGATTCTGTTCCTGGCGTACTTTTATTCGAAAAAACTGATGATGATCATAGCGGGGAAGATCCCCGCAGTGGTTAAAGAAACTATTTGCGGGCTTTGCATTGGAGGCGTTGCGCTCGTGCTCCCGGCGGTGCTGTTCTCCGGCGAGGAGCAGATGGGGATGCTCCCCGATGCGTTCACGGCGTACGCGCCGGCTGCGCTGATCGGGGTGGGTCTGGTCAAGATCCTGATGACCACCTTCTGCATCGAGTTCGGGATGAAGGGCGGACATTTCTTCCCGCTCATCTACGCGTGCAGCTGCATGGGGTTCGGACTCGCGCTGCTGGTGTTCGGCGGTGCGGCGGGGGCCCACGCGGTGTTTGCGGCGGCGGTGGTGACGGCGGCGACGCTGGGAGCACAGCTGAAGAAGCCTTTCGCGGTGACGATGCTGCTGATGATCAGCTTCCCATTCCGGCTGGCGCTCTGGATCTTCCTGGCTGCCGCCATCGGGGGAAAGGTCGGCGCGCTGCTCGGAGGAAAACCGCGCAATAGGCACAATGAAACGCAAGCAACGCAATAAACCGCGATAGAGCGCAATAAAACCGTTTGAACTTATATCTACATAAATCAACAAAACAGGAGGAATATTATGGACACTGGTACTATCAGCGTATGGGCTTCGAAGCTCGTCGACATTTGCTCCGCAGTGGGCG
>JBGUZS010000090.1:0-2707 GCA_045223835.1 Oscillospiraceae bacterium
TTTGGTCTTTGGTTCGGAATAGTGTAGTGCTGGCGGTCTATCTCTTGTTTTCGGTTGCTTGCTTCCTTACCGTACATGAGCATTGGCCCCGGGATTGTCGTTGCCATAGCCTTCCAGCAAGTTGATCGCACCCCAAATGCCGAGGCCGGCGCCGAGAGCGATCACCAGCGTCTGAAGGACCTGCACAGCCGAATTGAAAAATGCCATAGAATTTGTACCTCCGTATAAATTGATGGAAGGCACGCTTTCCCTGGTTCTGACTGACGCTCCGCGTCCTACGCGGAAGGAGCTTTGCCGGATAGATCTACCTCTTTCACCTGATATGCTTCCTCCGGCCGGAGCTTCAGGCGATTGGACAGGAAACGCTCTATGTCAAAGGCGTTTCGCTTATCGTAATCGGATGTAAGTGGGTATAGCGGATGCTTGGTGATGTCGTATTTCTGCGACAGGAAGGGCCGGACGCCCCGGAGCTGGAGGATGCACTTGCCTCCGTCCAGGACCGCCAGCTCGTCGATGCTCATGAGTTCCTTGCCGAGCTTCTGGTAGTTCAGGGAATGGGAGACCTCCCGGCCCCGGCTCTCCCCGGTGTTGTAGGTATCCACCGTTTCTTTTCCCAGGGCGGCGGAAAGCTCCTTTAATGTCGTTGGTTCCTTCCCGCCCAGGAAAATGGTGGCGTCCATGTTGCCGATGATGGTATCCGCGTTGTCTTTGTATAGGGCCTTGAGCTGGGATTGGGCCTGCAGGACCAGACAGCAGGAGATCTCCCGGCTGCGGATCGTCGCTACCAGCTTTTCCAGCCTGGGGATCTGGCCGATGTTCGCGGCTTCGTCGATGAGGCAGCGGACGTGAACGGGCAGACGCCCGCCGTACACGTCGTCGGCCTTTTCGCACAAGAGGTTGAAAAGCTGGCTGTAACACATGGCGATCAGAAAGTTGAAGGTGTCATCCGTGTCGGACATGATCAGGAACAGTGCCGTTTTCCGATCCCCCAGGGTGTCCAGCTCCAGCTCGTCGTAGGCGGTCAGGTCCCGCAGCTCCTGAATATCGAAGGGAGCAAGCCGCACACCGCAGGAAATAAGGATGGATTTCGCCGTCTTTCCCGCCGCGAGTTTGAATTTTTTGTACTGCCGCACGGCAAAGTGATTCGGCTTTTCCTTCTCCAGCTCCTCAAACATCAGGTCCACGTTGTTCTGAAACTCCTCGTCGTCCTCGTGGACCTCCATCGCGCTGATCATCTCGATCAAAGTGGCGAAGCATTTTTCCTCCTGGTAATTCGCCTCATAATAGATGTACCCGATGAGCGCTGTGTAGAGCAGGGTTTCCGCCTTGACCCAAAAATCGTCCCCCGATTTGGCGTTTCCGGTGGTGTTGGCGATCAGGACCGTCACCAGCTTCAGGATGTCCTTTTCGCTGTGGATGTAGGCGAAGGGGTTATAATGCATGGACTTTTTGAAGTTGATGGTGTTCAGGATGCGGATACGGTAGCCGTGTTCCCGCAGGAGCATCCCGCACTCCACGGCAATGCTGCCCTTGGGGTCTGTGACCACGAAAGAGCAGGGGTACTTCTCCGATGTGCATTGCATGAGGTTTGGCTTCAGCCAGAATCTCGTCTTGCCGCTGCCGGAGCCGCCGATGATCAGTACGTTTTTGTTCCGCGCCGTCCTGGGGTCCTTGGGGCGGTTATTCATGGTGAGGCTCTCCGTCTGGGTGAGGATGATGTTGTTGGCAAAGACGGGATCGACGAAAGGCGCGATGTCCTCCGGCTTGCCCCAGCGGGCCGAACCGTATTCCTCATTCTTGCGGAACTTCTTTGCGTTCTTGCTCCTGACATAGACCACCAGCCGGATCACCGCAGCGCCGGCGATCCCCACGCAAAGGTCGAAGGGATGGAAGCTGGGAGCAAGGGATGAAAACGCTGCCTTGACGCCATCCAGGATGTGCAGGGCCTTTGCGGAGAAATCCCCGCCAGGGGCCAGCCGCGCCGCTTGTCCCAGCTTTGTGCCCAGCAGGGCAAACAGCAGATACGGGGAATTGAGGATCAGGAGCTTTTTCAGATTGCGCCGCTTCACCGCTCCGGCTCCTTGTGGCGGGTCTTGTCCTTCTTGGGATGCTGGATAAGGCTCTTGAAATGCTCCATCCGCTGAAGGATGGTGGGCCGGGACGCCTTTTTCACCTGTTTCTGTGTGTACTCCGTGAAGGCGGCGGTCATGGCGTCCGCGTCCGGGGCCTTGAAAAAGACCATGTACTTATTCTCTCCCTTGACCTTGAAGGGGGCAAAGTCGATGCCGTACTTCCGGGCGACGCGATTGAAAGAACCGATTGTGCTGTCGTTGACTTCGATGCTCTGCATCCCTTTGTCTTTTTGGGCAAGCTCCTTCACGGTCATCTGTCCATGGGGCTCCTTCTCCTTTTGCTGCTTCTGGCTGCGCCTGGATTTAACCTGAGCCAGCACCTTTTCCAGCGCCCGCCGCAATTCCGCTGCAGTGAGCTTGGAACAGTTGGTGATCATCACGACGATCTTGTTTTCTACTTCTTCCTGCATAGGCAGGCACCTCCTGGTTTCGATTTATGGCGAATCGCCGTAGAAGTCATGGTTGACCAGCATGGCGTAGTGGTTGTCCATGGTAGATACCGCGTTGAACAGCGCAGCAAGCAGATATGCTTTTGTGTTATATACACGGGTGGTGTTTTCTCCGATCCCCTCCAA
>JBGUZS010000091.1:0-14645 GCA_045223835.1 Oscillospiraceae bacterium
ATGGCTGCGAAGCAGGGGCGCGGGAGTGAATGACATGCCGGTGGCATGTCAGAGCCGCGCCTGACTAAGGTACGCACACGTCCCGGCGCGGGGCCCTCGCGCGCGGAATGAGCCGCAGCGAGACAGCTGTCAGCCGCCGTCCCCCGCAAGGCGGATGACTGATGAGGGATCAAAGCGGCGGTGGGAAGGAAAAAGGCATACCGGAGAGCCGCTGCGATTCCCTGCGTTCAAGAAGGCTTATCAAAAATACTCGTACAGGCCAGGCTTGCAAGCCTTTTGACCTGTACGAGCATCTGTAAGCAAACGGTTGAACTGCCCTGTACCGAACGGTACGCAGGGTGGTGTGGGAGGACGGCCGCTCAGCCGATGAACGGCATCCTGCCCGATTCTGGGACCTGTTTTGCAGCAGGCCCCGGTATGTTGTAAGCCGCTATGTTCCTCAGCCCTTGATATCCTCATCGCCGAAGGGATCGCCGCACTCCGGGCAGAACCTGGGCGGATGGGCGGGATCCTCGGGGACCCAGCCGCACTTGTCGCAGGCGTACTGGGGAACGCCGGCAGGCTTCTTTTCGCCGCACTCGGCGCAGAACTTGCCCTTGTTCACGGCGCCGCATTTGGGGCAGGTCCAGCCTTCGGCAGCGGGCTGCTTCTCCCCGCATTCGGCGCAGAACTTGCCGGTATTGCCGGTGGAGCCGCACTTGGGGCAGGTCCAGCCGGCGGCGGGAGCGGCGGCAGGGGCCGCGGGAGCGGCGGGAGCCTGCTGCTGGCCCATCTGGAACAGGGAGGCGGCGTTGACCCCGCCCGCGTTCTGGGCCATGCCCATGCCCATGAAGGCCATGGGCGCGCCGGCGGTGTTCTTCGCGGCGTCCTGCATGGCCTGAGCCTGGGCGTTCACCAGGGTGGCGGCGGCCATATTGGGATCCCGCAGGGCGGCGTTCCGCTGCAGATCCTTGATCATCTGCTCGTCTTCCTCGGAGGCCTTCACGCTGTTGACGCCGAAGGAGGCGATCTCGATGCCCCGAAGCTCGCCCCATTTCTTGGAGAGGACTTCGTTCAGAGCGTCGGCCATCTCCAGGGTATGGCCGGGAAGGGCGGAGTACCGAATGCCCATTTCGCTGATCTTGGCAAAGGCGGGCTGGAGGGCGGTGAGCAGCTCGCTCTTCAGCTGGCTGTCGATCCGGTCCCGGGTGTATTCGTCCGCCACGTTGCCGCAGACGTTGGTATAGAACAGAATGGGGTTCGTGATATGGTAGCTGTATTCGCCGAAGCAGCGGATGGAGATGTCCACATCCAGGCCGATCTTGGCGTCCACGACCCGGAAGGGAACGGGGGAGGGGGTGCCGTACTTGTTGCCCATCAGCTCCTTTGTGTTCACAAAGTAGACCCGCTGATCCTTGGGGGCTTCGCCGCCGAAGGTGAAGCGCTTGCCGATCTCCTTCAGCACCGCGGGGATGGTCTGGCTCAGCTTGCCATAGAAGATGGAGGGCTCGGTGGAAAGATCATAGATGAATTCGCCGGGTTCCGCGCAGATGTCAACCACCTTGCCCTGTTCCACGATGAGCATACACTGTCCGTCGGCCACGGCGATAACCGAGCCGTTGGAGATGATGTTGTCGCTGCCCTTCGTATTGCTGGAACGGCTGGAGACCCGCTTCTTGCCCTTGGTCAGAAGGACGTTCTCCGGAAGAGCCTCGCAATAGAAATACTCCTTCCACTGGTCCGCGAGTACGCCCCCGGCGGCGCCCAGTGCAGCTTTAATCAGTCCCATGCTTACCTCTCCTTATTTCAATAGAATTGAGTATATTTCCCTGGACATCATTATAGACAGGAGAAATGGAAAAAGCAATCCCAATGTTTTTCCGGCAGCCGGTTTGCCTCTCTCCCGGCGGTCAGGTCCCCAGCAGGAGCTTCGCCGCCTCCATGGGGGAATCCGCCATGCCCAGAAACGAGCGCCCGGCCGCATCCTCCGGTCCGCGGAAGCCGAAGCCGTAGGTCACGGCCAGGAAGGGCACGCCGGCTCCTTCGGCTCCTTCCGCGTCATATTCCGTGTCCCCCATGAGCACCGCCTGCGCCGGAGAGATCCGGTACTCCTCGAGGCAGAGCCGGATGAGATCCGCCTTATTGAGTTTGCCCTCCTCATCCGTGCCCCGGATGGGGTCGCAGTACCGGTCCAGACCGAAGTGGGCCAGCAGCTGCCTGGCCATGGTCTCCAGCTTGTTGGTGGCTACCGCCATCCGGATCCCCCGGTCCCGGAGCGTCTCGCAGAGGGAAAAGATCCCGTCGTATGGACGGGCATGATAGATCGCGCCCTCCCGGTAATGCTGCCGAAAAAGGCGGATGGCCTCTTCCGTCGTCCCCTCATCGAAGCCGCAGTAACGGGGGAAAGCAACGCTCAGCGGCGGCCCGATGAACCGGAGCAGCCGTTCCCGGGGAAGGGGCGGGCAGCCCAGGATGCCCGCGGCATAGCTTGCGCATTCCACGATGCTCTCGCTGGTATCCAGCAGGGTGCCGTCCAGGTCAAAGATCACGGCGTTTATCATTTTGCGTCGAACCTCCGGAAAGCAGAATCCTGCGAGCATATTAACACAGCCCGGTCTTCCCTTCAAGAGAATCCGGCGGAGCAAGCGCGCAGACAGGCCTTGAAGGATTGCCCAAAGAAGACCGGCGGAAGGATTTACAAATTGTTCAAGAATAGCTATTGACAAGCAGGACCGGTAGGTTTATATTTGCTTTAGCACTCGGGGAACAAGAGTGCTAAGCACTCGGGAACGACGAGCGCCAAAACGGCGCAGAGGCGGAGAGCATGGAACTGAGCGAAAGAAAACGCAGAATCCTTAAGGCCATCGTGGAGCAGTACATCTCCACGGCGGAGCCGGTGGGCAGCAAGGCCATTGCCGCAGATCCGGAGATGAATCTCAGCAGCGCCACCATCCGCAATGAGATGGCTGAGCTGACGGCCATGGGTCTTCTGGAGCAGCCCCATACCTCTGCGGGCCGCGTCCCCTCGCCTCAGGGCTACCGGATCTATGTGAACGAGCTGATGAACGAGCATCGGCTGAGCCTGGAGGAGACCCAGGAGATCAACCGGGCCCTGAAGCAGAAGATGAGCCAGCTGGATAGTCTTCTGGAGGATGCGGGCAAGGTGGTATCCGAGCTCACCAGCTACCCGGCCTATGCCCTGACCACCCAGGTGGGGCGGAGAACGGTGCAGCGTTACGATCTCATCCATGTGGATGGGGAAACCGTGATCGCCGTGCTCCTGCTGGAGGACGGCACCGCCTGCAACCGGGTCATGAAATTCCCCGGGGGCATCGAGAAGGAGCTGGTCCAGCGGCTGGCCACGGTGTTCAACGCCGGGTTTACCAACCTCACCGCTCAGGAGATCGACAGCGCCATGATCCGGGCGGCGGAGCGGACCCTGGGGGATGAGATCGGCGCGGCGGCGGCCTTGGCCAGCTTCACCATCAGCACGCTGGAATCCGGCGGCTCGAAAAAGGTCCTGAGCGGGGTCTCCAATCTGCTGACTCTGCCGGAATACCAGGATGTGAACAAGGCGCATAAGCTTATGGATTTCCTGGCGGAGGGCAGGGAGCTGGAGCAGATGGAAATGCCCCAGGGCCAGGAGGGCGTTCAGATCCTGATCGGACCGGAGAATGTGGCTGAGGAGCTGAAGGACAGCGGCGTGGTGCTGGCAACCTATCCTTTGGGGAACAATATGCAGGGTGTGATCGGCGTGGTGGGTCCCACCCGGATGGATTATGCGAAGGTGGCGGCTTACCTCTCCTATATTGCCGGGGGAATGCAGCAGATCTCCCAGGGCACATCGCCCCCCCAGCTCCCGGAGCCGGGCCCGGCGAAAGAACAGGATGAAGGTCGTTAGGAGATAGGAATATGGACGAACGGAAAGACGAAGAACTGCAGGCCTCCGAGACCGCTGCGGAGGAGCTCGCGGAAGAACAGGCCGGGGCGGAAGAGCCTGCGGCTGAGCCGGAAGCGACCGAAGCCGAGCATGGCCGGGAGAAGGGCTTCCGCGGCGCCAGGGCAGCCCGCCGGGAGGCGGAGCTGAAGAAGGAGCTGGAGCAGCTGAAGGAAGAACGGGACGCCGCTCTCGCCGCGGAAAAGGACAAATACCTGCGCCTTGCGGCGGAATACGATAATTACCGCAAGCGCAGTCAGAAGGAACGGGAAAACGTCTATGCGGACGCCAAGGCGGATACCGTCCTGCAGCTCCTGCCGGTATACGACAATCTGGAGCGGGCGCTGAAGGCGGAATGCAGCGACGGCGCCTTCTACAAGGGCGTGGAGATGATCATGGATCAGCTCATGGGCATCTTCGGCAAGCTGGGCGTGGAGGTCATCCAGGCAGCCGGCCAGACCTTCGACCCGGCTCTGCATAACGCCGTGATCCATGTGGAGGATGAAAGCCTGGGGGAAAACGTCGTCGCGGAGGAATTCCAGAAGGGCTTCACCCTGAATGGCAAGGTCATTCGTTTTGCCATGGTCAAAGTGGCAAACTGACGATAGAGCAAATTAAAGGAGGATCATTACAATGGGAAAGATCATTGGTATAGATTTGGGTACGACCAACAGCTGCGTAGCGGTCATGGAGGGCGGAGAGCCCGTCGTGATCGCCAACGCCGAGGGCAACCGGACCACCCCTTCCGTGGTGGCCTTCTCCAAGACCGGCGAGCGCATGGTGGGCCAGGTGGCAAAGCGGCAAGCCGTCACCAACCCGGACCGGACCATCAGCTCCATCAAACGGCAGATGGGCACGAATCATAAGGTTGCCATCGACGATAAGCAGTATACCCCCCCTGAGATCAGCGCCATGATCCTGTCGAAGCTGAAGGCCGACGCGGAGAGCTACCTGGGCAGTCCCGTGACTGAGGCGGTCATCACCGTTCCTGCCTATTTCAGCGACAGTCAGCGTCAGGCCACCAAGGACGCGGGCAAGATCGCGGGGCTGGACGTAAAGCGGATCATCAACGAGCCCACCGCTGCGGCTCTGGCCTATGGACTGGATAAGGAAAACGACCAGAAGATCATGGTCTATGACCTGGGCGGAGGCACCTTCGATGTTTCCGTGCTGGAAATCGGGGACGGGGTCATCGAGGTCCTGGCTACCGCAGGGGATACTCACCTGGGCGGCGACGATTTTGACGAATGCGTCATGCAGTATATGGTGAACGAGTTCAAGCGGGAAAACGGCATTGACCTGAGCGCGGACCGCGTCGCCATGCAGCGTCTGCGTGAGGCGGCGGAGAAGGCCAAGATCGAGCTCAGCGGCGTCACCAGCACCAACATCAACCTGCCCTATATCACGGCGGACGCCACCGGCCCCAAGCATCTGGACCTGACCCTCACCCGGGCGAAGTTCAACGAGCTCACCGCCCATCTGGTGAACCGGACCACCGGCCCCGTGAAGCAGGCCCTGTCCGATGCGGGCCTCACCCCGGATAAGCTGAACAAGGTCCTGCTGGTGGGCGGCTCCACCCGTATCCCCGCCGTGCAGGAGGAGGTCAAGAAGCTTACCGGCAAGGAGCCCTTCAAGGGGATCAACCCTGATGAATGCGTGGCCGTGGGCGCCTGCATCCAGGGCGGCGTTCTGGGCGGGGATGTGGAAGGCATCCTGCTTCTGGACGTGACCCCCCTGAGCCTGGGCATCGAGACCCTGGGCGGCGTATTCACCAAGCTGATCGAGCGGAATACCACGATCCCCACCAAGAAGAGCCAGGTGTTCTCCACCGCGGCGGATAATCAGACCAGCGTGGAGGTCAATGTGCTCCAGGGCGAGCGGGAGATGGCGGCTTACAATAAGTCCCTGGGCCGCTTCCACCTGGACGGCATCGCTCCGGCCCGCCGGGGCGTGCCCCAGATCGAGGTCAGCTTCGATATCGACGCCAACGGCATCGTGAACGTCTCTGCCAAGGACCTGGGCACCGGCCGTGAGCAGCATATCACCGTCACCAGCTCCTCCAACATGTCCAAGGAGGATATCGAGCGGGCGGTGAAGGAAGCGGAGCAGTATGCCGCGGAGGACGCCAAGCGCAAGGATGAGGTGGATACCCGCAACCAGGCGGACCAGATGGTCTATCAGTCCGAGCGGACCCTGGAGGAAGTGGGCGACAAGCTCAGCGAAGCGGATAAGAGCGAAGTGAAGTCTGCGGTGGAGACCGTCAAGACCGCCCTGAAGGGGACGGATACCGCAGCCATCAAGAGCGCGACCGAGGCGCTGACCCAGGCCTTCTATAAGCTCTCCGAGAAGCTCTATCAGGCCAACGGCGCGAATCCCGGCGCAGCCGGTCCGGATGTGAGCGGCGGCTCTGCGGGCAGCGGCAATCCCGGCGGTCAGGGCTACCAGGATGCGGACTATGAGGTCGTGGACGACGACGAGCAGAAATAACGCCCCATGGGCGGTCGAGCGGGCGGGAGCAATGCTCCCGCTTGCTTGCATGCCGCGCAGACACTGAGTTCGAGGTAAGGGATTATGGCAGATAAACGGGATTACTATGAGGTCCTGGGCCTGAAAAAAGGCGCCGCGGAGGATGAGATCAAGAAAGCCTATCGGCGGCTGGCCAAGGAAAACCATCCGGACCTGCATCCGGGGGATAAGGAAGCGGAGAACCGGTTCAAGGAGATCAACGAGGCTTATGAGATCCTGAACGATCCGGAGAAGCGCCAGAGCTACGATCAGTTTGGCTTTGCCGGCGTGGATCCCAGTTATGCGGCGCAGCAGGGGGGCGGCTTCGGCGGCTTCGGCGGAGCGGGCTTCGGCGATTTCGACCTGGGGGACATCTTCGATTCCTTCTTCGGCGAAGGCCGGACCAGGAGCGGCAGCGCCACGGCGCCCCGGCGGGGAGAAAACCTTCGGGTCAGCCTGCAGCTCACCTTTGAGGAGGCGGCATTCGGCTGCTCCAAGGAGATCCCCATCTCCCGCATAGAGGACTGTCCGGATTGTCAGGGCAGCGGCTGCGCCAGCGGCACCACGCCGGAGATCTGCAAGCGCTGCGGAGGCAGCGGCAGCGTCCGCACCCAGAGCCGTACCGCCTTCGGCGTAATGTCCACCACCACCGCCTGTCCGGACTGCGCGGGCAGCGGAAGGATCATACACAGCCCCTGCCCCAAGTGCAAGGGCAAGGGCAGCGTGCGGAAGAACACCCGTACCACCGTGAATATCCCCGCGGGCATCGACGATGGACAGACTCTGTCCATCCATGGACAGGGCCACAAGGGCGCAAACGGCGGCCCGGCGGGAGACCTGCTGATCACCGTGGAGGTGAGCCCCTCCGCCCTGTTCTCCCGGGACGGCTTCTCCATCCTCTATGAGCTCCCCGTCAATTTTGTCCAGGCGGCTCTGGGGGATACGGTGGAGGTGCCCACCCTGGACGGCAAGGTCAAATACAACATACCGGAGGGGACCCAGAGCGGAACGGTATTCCGCCTCCGGGGCAAAGGGGTGCCCCATCTCCATGGCGGGGGCCGGGGAGACCAGTTCGTCACCGTGACGGTGGAGACGCCCAAAAACCTGACGGGGGAGCAGAAGGATATCCTCCGGCAGTTCGGGGAGACCCTGGGCGAGGATTACAAGGGCAAGAAGAAGCGCCGCAGGATTTAGGCGCACATATAGCTGAAGCCGCGGCAGATCATTGCGATCTGCCGCGGTCCATTTTTTGTGGGTTACTTCAGGCCGTTCTCGTAGGCCTCGATCATCTTCTTGACCATCTGGCCGCCGATGCTGCCGGCCTGCTTGGCGGAGATATCTCCGTTGTAGCCCTGCTTCAGGCTGACGCCGACTTCGCCGGCGGCTTCCATCTTGAAGCGGTCCATCGCCTCACGGGCGTTGGGCACGACGATCTTGTTAGAGCTGTTCGCCATTTTCGTTTCTCCTTTGTTCATTCTCGGTGTCCCGAGCATAGATTGCGCCAAAGACTGAGAATTATGAAATGCAAATGTTGCCGATGGACGGAAGCAGCGGCCGGGTATTTTCGTTTACGCGTTCCCGCGTGCTATTGATTGAGAGACCGATTTATGTAAAAATAGAACAGCCTCAGGGCTCTTGCCAGGATCAGCGCGTGTTTTCACCGCTCTGAACAGAAACGGAGGATAACTGTATGCGCACAATAAGACTGCAAAGGATCAGCATCACCGATCTGGCTGCGGATGCGATCGTCAACGCGGCAAACGAAGGCCTTCGGGCCGGCGGCGGCGTCTGCGGCGCCATTTTCAAAGCCGCAGGTTATGATCAGCTGCAGGAAGCCTGCAGAAAAATCGGGCATTGCGACACCGGCTCGGCTGTCATCACCCCCGGCTTTAACCTGAAGGCCAGGTATATTATTCATGCGGTTGGCCCTAGATGGAAGGACGGCATGCAAAAGGAACCGGAGCAGCTCTACGGGGCATACGAAAAATCTCTCGAACTGGCTGCGGCCAATCATTGCCGGTCTATCGGCTTCCCGCTGATTTCCGCCGGGATCTTCGGCTATCCCATACAGGGCGCCTGGCGTCAGGCGTTGGACGCCTGCGGGGATTTCCTCGATCGGCGCAAAGACGTATCCCTGGATATCGTGTTTGCCGTGTTGAGCGACGAGATCCTGGAAGCCGGTCATCAGGCTTTGCCGGAGAGCGCCGCTGCCCGCTACAGGGTCGCGGACAGAAACGACTGGAAGACGCTTGATATGCCGGAGCAGCATGATACCTTCGTCTTCCGGCGCCCCTTTACCGCGGAGCAGATGGCAGCGCTCCGCCGCGGGAATATCCCCCGGGGGATGGAAGACAAATGGTTCTGGTTTATGGAGGGGGATACGCTCTTTGCGCACCGCAGCTGGACAGGCGTTTGTGTTTATCGGATAGATTTCAAGCCGGATGATCGTCATGTGGTGACGGTAAACCGGGATCCGGAACAGTACAAAGGCACGAGTGCGGCGGAGGACGCTCAGCAGCTGAACAAGCTGCTGAACTGGTGGACGCAGAGTTCTTATGATTATTATCATGAATGGCTTGCTGAGACCGCTGATATGCTGAAGAAGGCGGGAAAGCTTCCGGATAAGCTCAGGATATCCGGCCGGGAAACGGACGCCGTTTTCTTCCATAAGCCGGAGGAACCCCACGGATATCTGAGCAACTGGTATACCTCGCCCTTTGATCTGGATGGAATACGCTTCTCTTCCGTCGAGCAGTACGTCATGTATCGGAAATGCATGCTCTTCGGAGACGAGACCTCGGCCAAGGCAGTACTGGCGACGAATGATACCGCAGCGCAGCAGGCGTTGGGCCGCAAAGCGTCCGGGTACATCAGCTCTGTCTGGGCCGGAATGCGTCAGATGGTCGCGTTCCGCGGCCTCATGGCAAAATTCAGCCAGAATGAAGACCTGAAACAGAAGCTCCTGGATACCGGAGACGCATATCTTGTGGAATGCGCGGGATCAGATAAGGTCTGGGCCTGCGGACTCCGGCTGAACGACGACAGGCGCTTTGACGCGGCAAACTGGAGCGGCGACAATATTCTCGGATTTGCGTTGATGGAGGTCAGAGAAGCAATGAAGAGAATGAAGTAAGCTGTTTTGAATCATGCGAATTTTCCATTGCCATCTGCCGGAATAAGTGGGATAATATGGTGAAGTTTTGAATAAGCGGGTGTATGCCATGATGCGTTTTCTGAAGAAATCCACAAGCGTGCTGCTGGCCGCGCTGATGCTCGCGGGTGTTTTCGGCCCCTTTGCGCGGGCGGCGGAGCCGGAGGACTTTCCGGTGACGGATGCTCCGCTCATCGGGAACACGACCGATTCCGGCAAGCTTCCCGTCTATGCTTCGGACCTGTCCGACATCTATGGTCAGGTGGATACGGCTGATGCCGCTGTGCTCGGTTCCCTGTTCTCCGACGACGCCTGGGACCGCTTCGAAGGCGATATGGACCGCATTCTCGAATTCGAGCCCGTGGAGGACGCTGAGGTCGCTCCCGTTCTCGGACGGGTGGAGAGTTTCCTTTCCCGCGGCGGGCTCCAGGCCTATTTGCAGAACGGGAACCTTCTGATGGGCTCCGAGGTCGGCCTGACCGGCAACAGGGAGGATAAGGTGAAGATCCTGGGCGCGGACGCCAACGCCAGCGCCTGGGTCTTCGTGGTGGATAAGGACGCCATGTGCTTCTTCGTGAAGGACGGCGACGGCATGGGCATCCCCAACGCCCTGGTCACCATATCCTATCTGGATGAATCCGGCAGCCGCGTCACGAAAAGCGTCGTGGCAACGGCGGGCCATACCCCCGGCATTGCGGTGTTCGACGAGGTCCCGGAGCATTTCTTCGGAATCATGGATATCCAGGCCGAGGGCTATCGCGCCGTCTCCGTGCTGGATAAGGAGCTGGAGCGGGGTGAGACATACGCCTATGTGCTGGAGGAATCCCGGGAAAACGAGCTGTATATCCGCGGCGTCGATCTTTCCGGCAAGGACATGATCAACGAGGAGACTAAGCTGGAGCTGATGGACATGGATACGGCCGATCTCTCCCTGAAGGTGATCGTCACCAAAACCGGCAATGCCTCCTTCCCCGGTTCCATCGAAATTTACTCTGAGACCAGAGGCAGCACGGTGCTGACGGTCAGCGAGACCTCCGGCTATGCCTATGATACCAATACCCGGGTCTATATTGCGGATAAACGCTGGGTGGAGCGGAATGCCGGTCTGCTTCGGGAAGACGACCGGTTGACCATCCGCTTCGGCGGGGAAACCTGCGCCCTTGAGCATGTGACCGTGGAAAACGCGGTGTTCAACCCCGGGACGAAGGATACGGATATGCCCGTGACCACGGAGCCCATGCCCGGCAATATTTCGGACCGGCTGGGGGGATCGGGCCTCATCAACATCACGGCGCAGATCCTGCAGGTGCCGGTGACCCTGGGCTTCTTCCCTGATGGCAACATCATCATCATGGCCTCCTACGATATCACGAATCTGGATAAAAACACCCAGTATAAATACAGCTCCCTGTTCGATAAATCCTGGAACCCCAAGACCCTGAGCAGCTCCGAGCGGACCTTCCAGGTGTTTGAGCGGAGCTTTTGGGAAAACGCCGAAAAGGTCAAGGGCGGAAAGGCGGTCCTGGACTCCAAGGACAAGATCAAATGCCTGACCAACAAAACCTACAGCTTTTCCATGAGCTTCTCCGTTTTCCTGCGCACCTGCTGGAACGAGGAGACGCAGGACAGCTACGGCGTGGGCGGCATCATGTTCAGCGGCAGCCTGACCGGCGGCCTTACGGAATACTTCCTCTTCACGGCGGGCCCCGTCGTCATCCCGGCCTATCTGGGGTTTGAGGCCGGGATCACGATCAATACGGGCCTCAACCTCAGCTTCGCCATGGATAAGCCGCCGGTGGGGGAGGCGGAGGACGCCAAGTGGAAGTATGCCAACAACGGCGATTCCGACCTCACCGGCAGGATCGAGGTCATCGTGAGCTTTTCCGTCTTCGGCGGCGTCGGCGTAAAGGGGGTCATGGGCGTCGGCGCCACGGGGTACGTCAATCTGGATATTGCGACGGTCCTGGGAAAGGGGAAAGCCACCCTGGCCACCGACGATCCCCATAGCTTCATCGACGCCTTGTATGGGCTGCGGATCGATTATTATCTGCTTTTCTACAGCGGCTCTGTCAACCTGGACTGCCTGAACGGCGCCGAACGGCTTTGTGACAGCCATGGAGAGAAGGACAAGCTTTCTGCGGAAGCGCTGCCGGAGATCGAATTCCATGACCTGGACCTGGAGGCCTGCGCGGATCAGCTGATGCCCCTGGTGAGCGACGGCGGGGAAAAGACCGATCCGGCGTTTATGCTGGAGGACGGCGGAGCGCAGCTTGCCCTGGGCTCCGGCATCGAGAACGTTGACTTCAACACCTATCCCGACAGTCAGATCCAGTTTGCGGCGACCCGGAATTACACGGCCCTGTTCCGCATCGTCTCTATGGGCGAGAAGACCTGCCTGATGTATCAGCTCCAGGACAGAAAAACGGGCAGCATTTCGTCGATATTCTACCTGGTGCAGCTTCCCGACGGAGAGAACCGGTCGGTCACGGAATATGTGGTCGTTCCCAATAAGACGGACTGGGACGATCCCGCTCACTGCGATCAGGTGTATATCGGAGCGGTCCTGGCGGACAACACCCTGGAGGATGAAAACGAGCGGATCCGGAGCACGGACGTGGCCGCCATCGTCGTGGACCTGGACCGGCGCCTGACCACCAGCGCCGTGATCGCCAGCGACCCCGCGGATAAAGGGCAGTATATGTACAGCGCCCCCATGCCGGCGGGGCGGGAGGATTATTGCTCCGTCGCCTATGCGGCCACTTGGCTCCGGGAGGAAAACGGCGGGAGCGTGAACGGGATGAAGGGACTGTTGGGCGTGATCCCCGGCTATACGAGCTACAAGCTCTCCTACTGCGACGCGGGCAAGCCGGAGGTGCGCTATCATACAGGCCTGGGATCGAACAAGGTCTATTCCACCGGCGCCATCGCCCCCAACGAACCCAGCTACTGGACCGTCGACCCTCTGGCCTCCTCGGATAAATGGCTCGTGATAAAGGGCTACGGCGCCAACGGCTATTACGCCCAGGATCTCCGGTGCAATGCGCGCATCGATATCGAGGGGATGATCGACCCGGCGGATATCGGCAGCGGGATCGTCTCCTTTGATACGATGATCAGCAACTGGCAGTATCTCAACGGCTGCAATTACTTCATCCTTGGGGATACCGTCTGCTGTATGGAGAAAAAACGGAGCGGGAGCGATCCTTCCCAATATGAATGGGAGGCCGGGAAGGTGGAGAACGGCTCCGGGGTGATCTCCGTGGATAACCGGTATGCCATGATCACCAACAATAATCAGTCCGCGATCTATATCATCGGCGTGGTGGAGGATTACGACGTGGATGTGGAGGCCGGCGCCGCGGTGAAAACCGCCAACCGGGCGCAGATCTATACCCTGACCTCTGACCTGAACTGGGCGACGGATGAGACCCGGATGACGCTGCACGGGCCCCTGACCCTGAATTTTGCCAAGGGGGAGGTCATCAACTGCTTCACCGCCTCCTATAATCCGGATGACTGCGCGGCCAGCGGGCTCTCCATTGCCTACAGCACGCCCCGGAGCGCCTCCGATACCTATGCCCTGGGATCCGATGTCTCCGCGATCCGCCTTTGGAAGCAGAACGCCGACAAGGGCCTGCTGGTGACGGATGTGAAGATCCCGGACTACCTCATTCGGGACGGACAGCCCTATATCGACCTGTATGTGACGGCCAGGAACTACGGATATGGCCGGGAAAACCCGATCCCCTATACCGTCCGGGATGAAAACGGATATTGGTTAACCCAGTATATCAACGATATCCCCGTGGGCACGGTCTTCTATACCGGCGCGGAGCTGTATACGGGGGATTATCGTGTGGACAGGATCCGGATCAAACCCAATCCCAACTGGTCCCTCAACGAGGAGCACGAGATCATTGTGGATATCGCAGGCAGCTATAAGTATACCGGCGAGCTGGATGATATCGTCAATTCGGCGAGGGTAGCGGCGGACAATACCAGCCTCACGGCGCGGAATACCCTCATCGGCGGAAAGCACCATGTCAGCTTCGCCATCATGAACCGTTCCATCATCGGGGAGGAAGCCCCGGTCATCCGCGCCGTCTTTGATTACGGCGGTACCGGCGGGGAAAGGACGATGGATTTCTCGCTGCCCATGAAGGAGCCGCTCTATCGGTACGACCCGGAGGATGCGGAAGCCGTCGATCAGGTTTACCGGTACGACCTGGACCTGGATTCTATCTGGAAAACCGGCCTGGATCAGGGCCTGCGGGGCATTTCCTTCTCCCTGGTGGACGCCGGGGGAGAGCAGCAGTCCAACGGGACCGTCTATGTGCCCAACCCGGCGGAGGCGGAGGAGAAGAAGTCTGCCCCCTCCGACGGCGTTCCCTATATCCCGCCCTATGTCCCGCCCCTGCGGCCCTCCGCGCCTGCGGCGGCAGAGGAGCCCGATCTGGGGAAGGAGGAGTGCCCTGCGGCGCGCTTCACCGATGTGGACCCGGAGGCCTGGTACCATGAATGCGTGGATTACGCGGTTTCCCGGGGGCTGATGAAGGGCACCTCCGAAACGACCTTCGAGCCCGGTGCCCCCGTCACCAGGGCGATGATCGTGACCATTCTCCACCGGCTGGAGGGCGAGCCTTCTGCCGTCGGCGCCGCCGCCACCTTTGCGGATGTCCCGGCGGATCGGTGGTATACCGCCGCGGTGGAATGGGCCAGGGAGAACGGGCTCGCGGAGGGCTATGGCGACGGCCGTTTCGGCCCCATGGATCCCGTCACCCGGGAGCAGCTTGCGGCGATCCTGTTCCGCTATGCCGCCTTCAAGGGCTGGGATACGGCCATTTCCGGCGACCTTTCCGCCTATATCGACGCCGGGGAGATCAGCCCCTGGGCGCTGGAGGCCATGGCCTGGGCGAACGGGGCGGGCCTGATCACCGGCCGCACGGCCTCGACCCTGGCCCCGGCGGGAACGGCCGCCCGCGCCGAAGCCGCCGCGATCCTGATGCGGCTTCTGGAGGGCAGGGAATAGATGAAGACAGCGTAAATGAATAGGGGAGGGGGCGTGCTGCCTGC
>JBGUZS010000092.1:0-26477 GCA_045223835.1 Oscillospiraceae bacterium
GCCGTTAGGGTCAGCCGCAGCATGCGGGACACGGCCTATCGGGTGCTGCAGGCGCGGGAGGCCCTCACCGCCGAGAAGCAGACGGAACCCACGGTGGAGGAGATCGCCGCGAAGCTGGACATCCGCCGGGAGGACGTGGTGATGGCCCTGGACGCCATTGCCGAACCGGTGAGCCTCTTTGAGCCGGTCTACAACGCCGCCGGGGACGCCATCTATGTGATGGACCAAATCTCCGACGAGCAGAACACCGACGAGAGCTGGCTGGAGCAGATCGCCCTCAACGAGGCCATCGCCCGCCTCAGCCCCCGGGAAAAGCACATCCTCTCCCTTCGCTTCTGCGAGGGACGGACCCAGATGGAGGTATCCGCCGAGATCGGCATCAGCCAGGCCCAGGTGTCCCGCCTGGAAAAGAACGCCATAGCGCAGATCAAAAAGGATCTGTAAACAATCACCCGTGCCGGAAGCCCGGCACGGGTGATTCTTGAATTAAGGCCCCCGTTTCAAAACGGAAGCGCCGCTTCCGTTTTGAGGAGGACGTTTCGCCGGAATCTACGGGTATTCCCGCGCGCGAGGGGCCCCCAGGGACGCGTGCGTTCCATTTGCCAGCGGGGATACCCGCCATTCCGGCGGATAAGGACGTCAGTCCAGGGCCAGCAGCTCCCTGATCTGGCTGGTGTAGAGTTCGTAATAGAGGCCCTTCTTCGCCATCAGCTCGTCGTGGCTGCCCTCCTCCGCGATGACGCCGCCCTGGATATAGAAGATGCGGTCGCAGTTGCGGATGGTGCTGAGGCGGTGGGCCACGATGAAGGAGGTGCGCCCCTTCAGCAGGGCGGCGATGCCGTTCTGCACCAGCCGCTCGGTGTTGGTATCCACGCAGCTGGTAGCCTCGTCCAGGATCAGGATACGGGGGTCGCTGAGCAGGGTGCGGGCAAAGGAGATCAGCTGCTTCTGCCCGGCGCTGAGGCCCTCGCCCCGTTCCTTGGTCTCGGTGTTGTACCCGTCCTCCATATCCCGGATGAAGTCGTCCGCGTGGACGGCCTTGGCCGCGGCGATGCATTCCTCGTCCGTGGCGTTCAGGCGGCCATAGCGGATATTGTCCATGATGGTGCCGGAGAAGATGAAGGTATCCTGCTGCATGACGCCCATCTGCCGCCGCAGGGACCGGAGGGTGACGCTCTGGAGATCATGGCCGTCGATGCAGACGCTGCCCTCCGTGACGTTGTAGAAGCGGGAGAGCAGGTTCACGATGGTGCTCTTGCCCGCACCGGTGGGCCCCACCAGGGCGATGGATTCCCCCGCCTTCACATCGAAGGAAACGTGCTTGATGACGGGGATACCCTTCTCGTACTCGAAGAGCACGTTGCGGAATTCCACATGGCCGGCGATCTGGGGCAGCTCCCCGGCTCCCGGGTTATCCTCCACGCTCACCGGCTCATCCAGCACCTGGAAGATCCGCTCCAGGTAGCTCATGGCGTCCATCAGCTGGTTGTAGATGTTGCCGATCTGCATAATGGGCTGCCAGAAGCGGTTGGAGTAGCTCACCATGGCGTAGATGGCGCCGATCTGCACCACGCCTTCCAGAATGAAGTCCTTCCGGAACCAGTACACCGCCGCGATATAGATGGCGCATTTCACGATCCGCATGATCATGGCGGCAATGGGATACATGCCGTGAGCCACGTAGGCGGCGCGCAGCTTATACATCCGGTTTTCCTTCAGCAGGCCGTCGAAAATGCCGCTGTTCATCTCCTCCCGGGCGAAGGCCTGGGTGACCTTGGCGCCGTTGATGTTCTCCGAGAGGTAGGCGGTGACGTTGGACTGCTTGTTGGCGGCCTTCTGCCGGAAGCGCCGCTGCATGGGCTTGGTGAGGGCCACGTAGACGATGAACACCGGCAGACCCGCCAGCACCACCAGGGTCATCTTGGGACTCAGAGAGAGCATGAAGAAGAGGGTGATGACCAGGTTGATGATGGCCAGAACGGCGTTGATGAGGCCGTTTGTCAGGAAGTCCGACACGTTGTTCACATAGTTGATGACCCGGGTGAGGATCTTCCCATGGGGGCGGCTGTCGTAATAATCGAAGCCCAGCTTCTGCAGATGCTCGTATACGTCGGTGCGCATGTCCGTGGTCATGCTCTGGCTGGTCCGGGCGCCGATGAGGCCCTTCCGCTTGTTGATGAAGATGACGCCGACGTTGATGATGAAGTACCCTACGCCCAGGATCACGATGGTGGCAATGGCCTTATGGCCCTGGGGGATCATGGTGTCGATGATGTAGGCCTGGATCCGCGGCACCACCAGGCCCAGGATGCTGGCGATGACCGACAGGATGAACATGGCGGCGATGGATTTTTTGTATTTCTTGACGTAAACCAGACTGCGCTTGAACTGGGGCCAATTGAACGGCGCATCCAGCTCTTCGTCGATGTTATACTTGTTTCTTGCCATCAGTCGGCACCTCCTTCCGCCAGCGCGGCAAGAAGCGTGCCGTCCGCCTCCGCCTCTTCCAGACCGTGCTGCATGATGCAGGTCTTGTAGTAATAGCCCTTCTTCTGCATCAGCTGCCGGTGGGTGCCCTCCTCCAGGATGCGGCCCTTATCCAGAATGTAGATGTAGTCCGCCTGCTTCACGGAGGAGATGCGCTGGGCGATGATGATGGTGGTGCATTGGTCCGGCATGTCCGCCAGATGCTTCTGGATGTACTCCTCCGTCTCCATATCCACGGCGGAGGTGGTGTCGTCCAAAATCAGGATGGGGGCGTGCTTGGCAATGGCCCGGGCCAGGGAGACCCGCTGCTTCTGCCCGCCGGAAAGGCCGGTGCCCCGCTCGCCCACGATGGTATCGTATTTCTCCGGCATCTGGGAGACGAATTCATCCGCATCCGCGATGACGGCGGAGGAATAGATGTTTTCCATCTCCGTATCCGGAACGCCGTAGGCGATATTGCTCTCCACGGTATCGGAGAAGAGGAATACGTCCTGCATGGTGAGGCCGATGCTGCTGCGGAGCTTCGTCAGGGACCACTTCCGCACGTCCACGCCGTCTATCTCCACGCTGCCCTGGGTCACGTCCACGAAGCGGTCGATGACGTTCACCAGGGTGGTCTTGCCGCTGCCCGTGGAGCCCATGACGCCGATGACCTGGCCCGGGGCGATGTGCATGCTCACGTCGTCCAGCACCCGGGTGCTGCCGTAGTCCAGGGTGACGTGGTTCAGATCCAGCCGTCCCTCCACTTTCTCCGGGCTCTCATCCTTCTCCGGATCCTGGATGGCGATATCCATGTAGTACAGCTCCTGCACCTTTTCCGTGGAGGCGCGGAAGCGTTGGATATCGTTCACCAGCATGCCCAGCATCAGCAGGGGCTCGTTCAGGGTCCAGGCAAAGGTGAGGAAGAGGGTGAGATCGCCGTAGGAGATGCCGCCGTTCTCCTTCCCGATGATCACCAGAATGGAGCCCACCACCAGGTTGATCACGGTGATGACGGAGGCCAGGGAGTCGATGATGGGGCCGTATTTCAGCCAGATGGACACGGCTTCGATATTCCGTGCCTTATAGGCCTGGTTCTCGGTCTGGAACTTCTCCAGCTCGAAATCCTCCCGCACGAAGGCCTTCACCACCCGGTTGCCCGCAATGTTCTCCGCCACCACGGCGTTCAGGTTGCTGAGCTGTTTACGAGCCTTCTTGAAGGCGGGGTGCAGCTTCTGCCCCATCTTGTTGGCGGCGATGGCGGTGAAGGGGGAGACCGCCAGGAGGATCAGGGTGTATTTCCAGTTGATGCTCATGAACACCGCCAGGGCCACGATGAGCATCAGGATGAACTCCACCACCCGGGGGATGACGAAGCTCAGGCTCCGGCTGATGACCTCCACGTCGCCGGAGCACTTGTTGATGATGTCGCCGGCCTTGTTCTCCCGGTAATAATCCGGACCCAGGGCCATGAGCTTGCGGAAGAGAGCCCCCTTCAGGTTCACCACCGCGGATTCCGCCGCCTGCTCCGCCAGGATGCTGGTGAGGTATCGGCAGGCGGAAAAGGCCAGCCCCACCAGGACGCTCAGCCCCAGCATGGGGAAGAGGCGCTCGAACTGCTGAGGCATGAGGATGTCGTCCACGATGTCCTTGAAGATGTAGGGCTCCCAGGTCATGAGGCCGACGCCGGCAATGTTGAAGAAGATGGCAAGGATCAGTCGGTACTTATACTTGCCCATCCACCCAAATGCCCACTTGTACTGCTTCAAATTCTTCTCACTCCGTTTATCTTCATTTTCTTAATCATCTTTCACGCGGTCCTTCAGCTGATCCAGGTAGAACTGGAGGGCGAAAAGGATGCCGTCCACGGCGAAGCCGCCGCAGCCCTCCTCCGGCTTCATCTCGGCGCATTTCAAGGAGCCGTACTGGCTCCTGAACCGGATCATGAAGGCGCTGCGCAGGGCCTCTTCCTCCTCCTTGGGGAAGACCTCCCCGAAGTACAGGAGGGCCGCCTCCAGCAGGCCGCAGTTGGGGCTGTCCTTCGGCAGCCGGGGGATCAGGTCCCGGGCATGCTCCTCCCGGATGAGCTTATCCAGGGCCAGGAGGGCCGTCTCCCCGCAGGGCTTCTGCTGCGCGAAGCAGTCGCCGACAAATTGCTTCAGGGCCTGGATGACGCCCAGATCAAAGCCGTCCTCCTCCTGCCGGACGCCCCATTCCCCCTGGATGGCGCGGTAACGGTCGAAAAGGAGCTGGGCGAAGCGCACCCGCCCCCGGCTGCTCCCGAACCGGAGATACTTGGGATTGAGATCCCGGATCCGCACCCGGTCCAGCGCGTCGGCGTCCTTCAGCATGCGGGCCAGGCGCAGCCCCCGCTCCGGGTCGGCCGGGGCGTGCTTCCGGATCACGTTGCCCATATATTTGTCCCCGATGGAGTGGGCCTCCACGCCCGCCATCATGAGCTTCAGGTCCTCGCCGTCCCGGCCCGTGAGCTCCGCCAGCTTCAGGGAGGAGCGGTAGCCGTGGGCGTTGTCCAGCCAGTCGCTTTCCCGACCGGTGTCGTGGTAAGAGCACATATCCATGAGCAGGGCGGTATCCGCCTCGTCCAGCTCCTCCGCCATGGCGCACATGGCTCCGTGGACCATGGTGCGCTCGATATGGCCCAGGCCATGGACATGGCTTTGGTACAGCACGTCTCGCTTTAAGGCCTTCAAGGCTTTCAGCAGGGCGGATCCGTAGGGCGAGGCCAGAAGAGCGTCCACCCGGGGCTGTTCATCTCCCCAGTCTTTGCGCCTCAGCAGGGTCAGCATGGGGCTGCTGCGGTCTTCCATGGGCCTGTGTCCCCCCTTCGCTCATGTGGATTTCGCTGAGAGTAGATTATATCACCGTAACATATACTTTGCAACATAAACTTGACAAAACCTCGTCCTCACCCTATGATGAGCAGAAGGAAACCAGCTGAGGAGGAAGCCCGATGAAGAAAATCTACACCATGGAGGAAGCCATGGACCTCATCCACGACGGGGATACCATCTGGGTGAACGCCTTTGCCGCCTGCGCATCCCCCGTTGACCTGAACAAGGCCATCACCCGCCGCTTCCGGGCTACCGGCCACCCCCGGCACCTGACGGTGTACAGCGCCTTCAGCTTCGCGGAGTGGAAGGAGGGCAGCGAGGTGGAGGGCTATATCTGCGAGGGCGGCGTGGACTGCGTCGTGATCGGCTTCTTCGGCAGCCTGTACAGCACCGTGAAGGCGATCCAGGAGAACCGGATCGAGGGATACAATCTCCCCGGCGGCGTGATGAGCCATATGATCCGGGCCGCCGCCTGCGGACAGAAATCCCTGTTCACCAAGATCGGGCTGAATCTCTTCGTGGATCCCCGGAACGCCCAGTACCGGCTGAACGAGCGCAGCAAGCGCACCCTGGTGCACCTGGCGGAGGAAAACGGGGAGCAGGGGCTCCTTTACGATATCCCCACGGTGAACGTTGCCCTGCTGAAGGCCACCTACGCGGACGAGCGGGGGAACATCACCTTTGAGAACGAGGCCGCCAGCATCGACTGCCTGGCCGTGGCCCAGGCCACCCACCGGAACGGGGGCAAGGTCATCGTACAGGTGAGCCGCATCGTGAACAACCACATGCTGCCCCGCACCGTAAACGTGCCCGCCGCCCT
This sequence comes from Oscillospiraceae bacterium, assembly GCA_045223835.1. Taxonomy (GTDB): domain Bacteria; phylum Bacillota; class Clostridia; order Oscillospirales; family Oscillospiraceae; genus UBA1774. The sequence goes on from JBGUZS010000092.1 coordinate 6,139, forward strand.
GGTGGACGCGGTGGTGGTGGTACCGGACCAGAAGCAGCTCACCAACGTCAGCGGGTTTTATGAGTATATCTGCGGCAAGTATGTGCCCACGGGGAACATCCTCAAGGCCTGCCGGGACGAGATCAGCGCCCGCATCGGGGAGACCAGCCACCGCACCGCCCTGCACCACGCCATCGCCAAACGGGCCGTGCAGGAGCTGCAGGAGGGGCAGATCGTGAACATCGGCATCGGCATCCCGGAGCTCATCGCGGAGGAGGTGCTGGAGCGGGGCCTGCTGGAGAAGGTCCATCTGTCGGTGGAATCCGGCCATACCGGGGGCTACCCCCTCAGCGGCATGGGCTTCGGCGTCTCCATCGGGCCGGACACTATGATGGACATGGCCCGGCAGTTCGATTTTTACGAGGGAGGCGGCCTGGATATCTGCTTCATCGGCACCCTGCAGGTGGACGCCAGAGGCAATGTGAACGGCCACCAGGCGCCCGGGAAGCTCAGCGGCATCGGCGGCTTCGCCAACATCAGCCAGACCACCAAAAAGGTGGTGTTCTGCATGACCTTCACCGCCGGGGGACTGGAGGGCACCTTCGACGGGACGAGCGTCCACATCACCAAGGAGGGGCGGAACCGGAAGTTCCTGGAGACCATCCCCACCCGGAGCTTCGCGGTGGAGAACGCCCGGGCCATCAACCAGGAGGTGCTGTACGTCACGGAGCGCTGCGTCTTCGGCCTGACGGATGAAGGGCTGGAGCTGCGGGAGGTGGCTCCCGGCGTCGACCTGCAGAAGGATATCCTGGACCAGCTGCCCTTCCGGCCGAAGCTCGCCCGGGAGCTGAAGGTCATGCGCTTCTGAAAAAGTCGGAAGCGGGGAAATTCCGCATTGACAAGCCCGAATATCTGTGTATAATAGAAAGGCTGGTACGCTGTACCAGCCTTTATCCTTGCCTGCGCTCAACGCAGGCCGGAAGACCATAAGGAGGTGCAATAATGGCAAAGATCCAGGACAAGTACGAGCTTCTCTTCATCATCGATCCCAACAAGACCGAGGAAGAAATCGCCGCCCTGACCGAAAAGTTCAAGGCGCTGGTGGAAGCCAACGGGACCATCGATGAATTCGAGGACTGGGGCAAGCGCCGTCTGGCCTACGAGATCGAGGACCGGACGGAAGGCTGCTATGAGCTGATCAAGTTCACCTGCGGTCCCGAGTTCCCCGCCGAGCTGAAGCGTATCCTCGGCATTACCGATGGCATCCTGCGCTCCCTCGTCGTCAAAGCGGAGGGCTGAAAATGCTGAACCACATCGTACTCATGGGCAGACTCACCCGGGATCCGGAGCTGCGGCAGACCCAGTCCGGCGTCAGCGTGGCGAGCTTTACCCTGGCGGTGGACCGGGATTTTCAGAGCCGTGACGGCGGCGAAAAGCAGACGGATTTCATCGACATCGTCGCCTGGCGGAACACCGCGGAGTTCGTCTCCAAGTGGTTCACCAAGGGCCAGATGGCTGTAGTCTCCGGCCGTCTCCAGATCCGGGACTGGACCGATCGGGAGGGCGGAAAGCGCCGCAGCGCGGAAGTCGTGGCGGACAACGTCTATTTCGGGGACAGCAAGAAGAGCCGGGAGGGCGGGCAGCCTTCCGGCGGCAGGAGCGGCGGGTATACCGACTATGACGCTCCCGCCATCAAGACCGATTTCGAAGAGGTCGAGGACGACGGCGACCTGCCCTTTTGATCGAGAATAAGGAGGAGTAATCATGGCGAACATGAACGGCGGCGACCGGAACGACAAGACGGCCAGGCCGCGCAAGCGCAGAAAGGTATGCCAGTTCTGCGCGGATAAGGCTGCTTTCATCGACTACAAGGACGTGGCGAAGCTTCGCCGCTTCATCTCCGAGCGGAGCAAGATCCTGCCCCGCCGGACCACCGGCACCTGCGCCATGCATCAGCGCGAGCTGACCACCGCCATCAAGCGGGCCCGTCAGATCGCCCTGCTGCCCTATGTGAGCGACTGAGCTGCGCTTCGATCCTCGCCCCGGATCCGCAAAGAGCGGACCCGGGGCGTTTTTTTCTCTTGACAAGCCTCGGACATCGAGGTAATCTATACTTAGATCATCGATGCATAGGAGGTCATAGCATGGAATTCGATAAATCCCTCATCAGCGGCTCCAACGCCATGCTGGTGCTGAGTCTTCTGAAGGATGGGGATAAGTACGGCTATGAGATGGTGCAGGAGCTGAAGCGCCGTTCGAAGAACGTTTTCGCCCTGAAGGAGGGGACCCTGTACCCCCTGCTTCATGCCCTGGAAAACGCCGGGGAGGTGACGGCCTATTCCCAGACCGCACCCACGGGGCGGGAGCGCCGGTACTACAGCCTCACGGAAAAGGGGGAGGCCCGCCTGCGGGAGAAGGTGCGGGAATGGCGGCTTTTCTCCCAAGGCGTGGATACGGTGCTGAACGCCGTCCCGGGCTTGGCCTGAGGAATGGGCGTCCTGCGTTTTGACCGCTGGTGCAGCCTGGCGGTGAGCGGGATCCGGTTCAGACCGGACCGGAAGGAGATATATGAGGAGCTCTACGCCCACATGGAGGACCAGTACGAGGAATTGACCGCCGCCGGTTTCTCCGAGAAAGAGGCAGAGGATGAGGTGGCCGCCGCCATGGGGGACCCGGCGGAGACCTCCCGGCAGCTGGCGCGCATTCACCGCCCCTTCTGGGGTTATGCCCTGCGGGCCGCCCGGGTATGCCTGATCCTCTCCGCGATCCTGGCCCTGTTCATCCTGCCCCGTTATGTGCAGGAGCTGGGGATCACCCGTCACGGAAGCGATGAATTCTTCGGGGAGGGTCTGGAGACGGAGCAGGGCGTAAACCGAAGGGTCTGGTATGATGAGCCGAAAGTACAGGACCGGTCTGACGGGTATACCTTTACCGTGACCCGGGCAGCGGAGCGGTTTTTTGGCGACAAGCTCCTACGGGAAGATTTCCGAAGGATTCTTTATCTGGAAATCAAGGTTTTCAATCCTCGGCCCTGGGCGGAGGAATGTACGGCCTACACGGAGTTTATCGCCGTGGATTCCCTGGGGAATGTGTATCCCTCTGCCTATGATACGGACCGGACGCCCTGGCTTTCGGTGACGCGTACCCGCAGGGGCCTTTTTACCGATACCTGGCTGGTGATCCTCCGGGATTATCGGTCCCAGGAGGCGAATTGGATCGAGCTGCGTTACGATAAGTCCGGCAGACATCTGCGGCTGCCCCTGGATCTCCGGGGAAGGAGGGAGGCGGCATGAGCGGAAAGGAGAAACAGACCTCCCGGAAGCTCCGATTCATCCTGGATGCCCTGCTGTCGCTGATCCTCCTGCTGGCGGTTTTCGTCGCCCTGAGCAGCAGGATGGCCAACCGGGAGGTCACCCGCTTCCGCCGGGCAGAGAAAGCGGCGCTGGTCGGCCCTTCGGAGATCCTGGACCGGATCGACGTGCGGGAAGAGTGGCCCAGTGTGAACTATGATCGGCTGCTCATCGGAGACGATGGGGAGGAGATCCTGTTCTATCTGATCCCGGAAAACGGGAATGGCTTCCTGTGGCGCAGGGAAAAGACCGACGGGATCCTGTTGACGCCATTGTACAATGTGAATTGGGTGTTCGGCACCCCACGCAGACGGGATGGGGTCCTGCCCCTCTTTCTGTTTTCGGACGAACCGGAGGCGGTGCGGGCGGAGGTGCAGATCCGCCTCTCCGATACCTTCAGGCTGGAGCTGTCCCAGGTTCGGGGAAAAGCCGCCGCGGGGGAGGAGACCGTCCGGGAGCGGTATTTCCTGTTCAGCGTTCCCTTGCCGGTGAGCCGATCGTCAGCTCAAGCGCAGCTCATGCAGGAGCTGGCCGCTACGAATCAGATTACTTTCAGCTCTGGGGAGTTTCCCGCGGTCATCCGGCTGTACGACGGGGAGGATCAGCTCCTGGAGACACGGGAATACACCATCCGTTCCCGGCATGCCGGATAGATGCTCCTTAGACAGATTATCGAAACGAAATAAGAGGTGTTCCGCATGTTCTTCCGCGTTGCTCGCTACTACCTGCGCTCAGAATGGATCAGAGTCGCGGCGGCGGTCTTTGCCCTGTTCCTATACGCCCTTCTCATGGTCAATGACAGCAGGATCGCGCCCATGACCTATGATGCCTTCGTGACGCAATACTGCAGTACCAATAAGTTTTCGTATAGTTCCGATTATCTGCTGGATGATCTGGCCAAGCGGTACAGGATCCCTCGGGAGGAATTGGGCGAAAGCTTTGCCGACGCCTACCCTGTGTTCTATGTGCGGCACTTTCATGAGTTCGTCGGGTATACCTGCGGGTTTACCGCGTATTTCGCGCCTGTGCTGGCCGGGGCTGCGGCCATGCTTTACCTCTGTATCCTGTTTCGAAAACGCCGTCTGGGCCCGCTGCTGGCGGCAGGCTGCAGGCGCGGGGCGATCTATCTGTTCCTGACTATCCTGTACTTCGCCCTCTTCCTCCTGGTCTGGGCGGTTGCCGTTCCTTTTCTGCTCAGCCGGTACCGGATCCTCCCTCTGACCGAAGAGCAGGAGGCGTGTCTGAAGCTGATCAAGCCCTCTGTACTCCTTTCCCTTCTGTTCGGGGCAGCCGCGGGACATTTCTTTGCCTTTCTCCTGCGCAGGCCGTTCCCGGCTTTCGCTGCGGCGCTTGCCCTGTGGTTCTTGGTTTTCGGGCTCAGCGGGCAAAGGTTCCCGGTGCCTGTTGCATGGATCACATCGCTGCTGGAATGGAACGCGGAAACGCCCACGGGACCGCTGATCGCCCAAGGCTGCGTCACCGCCGCGGCAGTCCTCGCCGCCGTCATCGGGGGCTGGTTCCGCTTCCGGCGGATCGAGCAGGATTAAAGGAGGGGCAGACCATGAATGAATCGGTATTGCAGGTGGAGCATCTGCAGAAGAAATACCAGGATAAAGACGTGCTGAAGGATGTATCCTTCCGCTTGGAGCCCGGCATCGCCACGGCCCTGATCGGGCCCCAAGGGGCGGGGAAGACCACCCTTATCCGCATTCTGGCGGGAATGGCTTTCCCGGATGAGGGGAGCATTTCTCTCTTCGGCAGCATAGGGGAGGATGAGCTGCGCAAGGCCCGGCAGCAGGCAGGCTTCCTGGTGGACGCCCCCTTTGGGAAAGGGAGCTTCAATGTGGAGAAAAACCTGCTCCTTCGGGCGGGGCTCTACGGGAAACCGGACAGACGCGATATCCGGCATGTCATGAAGCGGCTGAACATCGGGGAGAAGCAGATCGGCGCCTGGAAGCTGAGTAAGATGCTCCCGGATCAGATCGGGCGCTATGCCCTGGCTGCCGCCCTGGTGAACAAGCCCAGGCTCCTGATCCTGGATGATCCCTTGGCGAAGCTCGACACGGAGGACCTGGAAGCGGTGTGCGGTTTACTGAATGCGCTGCGGGAGAAGGGGACCGCAATGCTTCTCTCCGGCCGGGCGACAGCGCGGCTCCGGCTGATCTGTCCCCAGGCCCTGCTCCTGAATGAGGGGAGCATGACGGGGCCGATCCCCATCGAGGAAGCGGAAAAGCAGAGGGAAGAAGCGGCGGAGAAGCCTGCGGGCTGAACCGGATTTCGGAAAGGGAGGCAATGGGAATGAAAAAAGCTGGGATTTGGGTTTTGCTGTTTGCCTTTCTCCTTTCCGCCTGTTCGACAGGCGGAAACGCGGACACAGGGAATCCCGTTCAGGCGAGCGCTGAGCCGACGGCGCGGGAGATCAGGTATGCGGAGGACGGCAGGATCATCCTGACCATCGGCGCGTTTCAAACGGACAGCAGCATAGCCGCTGGCGGCGATCTTCCATCCTATACCCAGTTAAAAAAGGCCGTGGACCGGTTCAACGGGAAGAACGAAGCGTATCGGATCGAGATTCGGAGTTACGGCGATGCCGCCGGCGCCGACGCCATGTATGCCCTCAATTCGGAGATCCTGGGGGGAGACATGCCGGATATGCTGATGACCTATGGGATGCCGAAGGAGAGCTACGCCCGAAAGGGGCTGCTGCTGGATCTCTATTCCTGGTATGAGCGGGATCAGTTCTTCTCCGGTCCGGTGAGATCCATGGAGACGGAGGGAAAACTCTACGCCGTCTCGCCCTCCATCCAGCTCGTCTCCTTCATCGGATTGGAGTCAGTCCTCGGACGGACAGCGGGGTACAGCCTGGAGGATATCTACGGGGCATGGGAATGGTTTCATACCGGGGAAAATGCTTTCATCCCTTACTTCAACGCCGAATATACCTTCCTGGTCCTGGCGGGAATGCGGATGGCCGAATGGGTGGATGCGGCGTCGGGCGCCTGCCGCTTCGATTCCCCTGAGTTCCTCTCCCTCCTGGAATTCTGCCGGAAACTCCCCGCGGAAGCGGTGGTCACCCAGAGCGAGGCATATGCTGAGGGCAGGTACACCTATGATCAGATCAACGCGCTTTGCGTGAAGAATGAGGACGCCCTGCTGGGCCTGCTGTACATCCAGGGCGAAGTGGGGAGCGTTTTGGGCCAATATGCCGGGCAGGTGACGCCTCTGGATGGGGAGCCCATCGTGCATGTGGGTATTCCCGGCACCGTTCCGGCAGCAGCCGGGTGCATAGGAGAACTGCCCATCGCGGTGTCGGCCCGGTGCGCAGATCAGGAGGGAGCAAAGCAGTTTTTGGACAGCCTTTGGGATCTCCGGTACAGAGCGGTCCATGAAGGGGATATGCGGAGCATCCCCCTTGTGCGCTCCATTCTGGAGGAATACATCCGGTTCTACAAGGAGCATTCCAGCCAGACCTTTACGGATGAAAACGGACGGGAGTATTCTGCGATCGTTTTCAGCGGGATCATCAGCCCTTTCCGGGATGCCGACATCGACGCCTTTTTGGCCCTGATCGAGAGCGCAGGCGTTCCGGCGCCGCCCGCCTTTTCCAGCAAGGTCGACCCGATTCTCGCGGAAGAGGCCCTGGCCTTCTTTGCCGGCACCCAGAGCGCGGAGAAGACCGCAAAGAATATCCAGACCAGATACAGCGTCTATCTGGAAGAACAGAAGTGAGGGAGAGGGATCGAATATGGAGGCTGCGGAAAAAAGGCGGGGATGGGTAAGGACTGCGGCTATCGTCTTCTTTGTGCTCCTGCTCCTGCTGACCTTCTTCTCCAATACGATCCTGAATTGGTCCCTCCCGGAGGTGTCCGTCTGCGGCGTTGCGGGAGGAACCATCGCAGCGAAGGTCATGGGGATGGCCGTGGTGGAGGAGACGGACGCCGGGGCCTCCGCCCATTTCACCGTATCCACGGAGATGGCGGAGCGCTTTTCCCGGGGAGACAAAGCTTCCCTTATGGGCGTCAAGCTGCCGAAAAACGCCGCGGCAATCCTGCGGGGGAAGGAACTGAAAGCCGGGGATATCTCCAGGACCGAGCTGGTGTTTGACATTCAGAACGTAAATATCGGGGCTGCGGTGTATATCACCCTGGGGGCTCGGGGGACCCAGTATCCCGCAGTGGTGCCAAACAGCGCGATCCGGCAGGATGTGAGCGGACTGTTCGTGCTGACCCTGGAGGAAACGCGAACCCCCCTGGGGAACCGGTATGTCGCCCAGCGGGTGAACGTGACCCTCCTGGACCGGGACGACGCCAATGCGGCGGTAAGCGGCGGGATCAAGGAGGGGGATACGGTGATCATCAATTCTTCCAAACCACTGGAGCCCGGGCTTCAGGTGAAGCTGGCGTAAAGCAGATGGAGCAGAAAACGAGCAAAAGCCGGGTGACGACCCTTCTTGCCCTGCTCGGGATGGCAGTATGGCTCGCCGTATTTTCCTATGCGCGGATCAGCGCGCTGAAGACGCTGCCCCTCAGCCAGCGGGCTGCCGAACGCTATGCGGGGCAGAGCGGCAAGCGGTTTGTGCAGCTCAGCGCCTTTTTTCACCCCCAGGAGGAGGTGGGCGAGTTCGATATCCTGCTGTACAACGAATTTCTGCAGGAAGGACTGAAGTCCTCGGGGAACGGGGGAGTCGGATTCCCCTTTGCCTGCTCCGTTTCCGCGGACCTGGCTGTGCAGAGCGCCCGGGGTATGTTTCAGATCCCGGCGATCGGGATGGGTGGGGACTTCTTCCTCTTTCATCCCTATCCCCTGTTGTACGGAAGCCTGACGGAGATCCCCGCCGGGAATGGGATCATCGTGAACGATGGGGCAGCCTGGCTGCTCTTCGGCGCCGTGGACGCGGTGGATCAGCCTGTGCTGATCGGCGGCAATGCGTATAAGGTCGTCGGCGTGGTCAGACTGGAAGATGACCGGGCAAGCCAAGCGGCCCTGGGCCGCGAGGAGAGTATGGTTTTTGTGCCGTATTCCGCCATGGGGACGGGGATGACCTGTTATGAGGTCGTTTTGCCGGAGCCGGTGAAGGGATACGGGGAAGCTTTGTTCGCGGGGCTGCGGGTCGGCGATACCGTGTCCAACTCCACCCGGTTTTCGGCATCAGCGATCTGGGAGGCGATCCGGTCACTGCCTGGGTACAACATGGACCCCTTTTCCGCTCCGGTGCCCTACTGGGAAAATGCTGCCCGCAACATCGAAATGCGGATCATTCTCTGGACTATGCTCCTGAGCTTCTTCCTGCTGCCTGCGGCTGCCGTTCTGCTTCTCCTGCTCTTCGTGCCAATGGCGGGACATGCCCTGCGTCTCCTGCGGAACCGCAAAGGAAACCCGATCATTACCGGGCGGAAAGGAGTGACCGATCCATGAAGCGCCGCGTAAAGGACCGCCTGACCGGGCTCGCGTTTCTCTCTCCCAGCATCCTTGGGGTATTCCTGTTTTTCGTTCTGCCCTTCGGCGTGGTCATCTGGTATTCCCTGATCGATAGTCCCATGAACCGGAGCTTCGTCTTTCTGGAGAATTACAAGGCGCTGCTGCAGAACGGATCGTTCCTGCTGGCGGCTGGGAATACGGCGGTGTTCTCCGCCGTCGCCGTCCCTCTGGCGGTGGTCCTCTCCCTTCTTCTTGCGCTGCTGCTGGAAAGCGGCATCCCGGGAAAAAGCGTGTTTCGGGTGATCTTTCTATCCCCGGTGGTGGTCCCCATCGCCTCGGTGGTCCTGATCTGGCAGGTCATTTTTCATTATCAGGGCGCGCTGAACAGTATCCTCGTCCGCGTCGGCCTCATCCGGATCGACTGGCTCAGATCGAGCTGCAATTATCTGGTGGTGGTCGTCCTGTTCCTGTGGAAGAACCTGGGGTACAATATGGTCCTGTTCGCGGCGGCGCTGGGGAATGTCCCTAAGGAGCTGCTGGAGGCGGCAAGTATAGACGGTGCAGGTCCGTTTTACCGTTTCTTTCGGATCAAGCTGCGCTTTCTGTCCCCCACCATCCTGTTTGTGACGATTCTCTCGCTGATCAACAGCTTCAAGGTGTTCCGGGAGGTCTGGCTGCTGGCTGGAGACTACCCCCTGGAGGGAATGTATCTGCTCCAGCATTTTATCAACAATACCTTCGGCCGGCTGGAATACGATAAGCTTTCCAGCGCCGCGGTCATCATGAGCCTGGCCATGATGGCCGTTATCGGCATCCTCTTTCTTGCGGAGGACCGCTTCGGAAAGGATGTGGAGAATTGAACTGCCCCGACCGAAACAGACGGATTGCGATTCTTTGGCTGTACGCTGCGGCAGCGGTGCTTTGCGCCGCGGCCTTTATTGCTCCCACGGTGCTCACGGTCGCCAACTCCCTGATGAAGCAATCGGAATTGGATGCCAACTATGACGTGCTGTACAGCTCAGGCAAAATCGCGGCAAGGAACGTGAACCTGAAATTCATTCCGGATACGGTGACCTTTTCCCAGTACGGAACGGTTTTGCTGAAAAGCCCCGATTATCTGTTCAAGTTCTGGAACAGCGTGATCCTGGTGGTTCCCATCGTCGTCTTCCAGCTGGCCGTGGCGCTGCTGGCCTCTTACGGCTTTGCCCGGTGGCGCGGGCGTCTGCGGGAGCTTCTCTTTTTCGCTTATATTGTGCTCATGCTCATGCCCTATCAGGTCACTCTGGTTCCCAACTACCTGGTTTCGGATTGGCTGGGGATCCTGAAGACCCGCTGGGCGGTCTGGCTGCCGGCCATCGCCTCCCCCTTCGGCGTATTCCTGCTGACGAAGTACATGCGCCGTATCCCGGCAAGCTACCGGGAAGCGGCCCAGCTGGACGGCGCGGGCAGCTGGCAGATCTTCCGGTACATCTATGTGCCCCTGTGCAAAAGCATCCTCTATTCCGTAGGGATCCTGCTGTTCCTTGACTACTGGAACATGGTGGAACAGCCCCTTATCCTCCTGAAGGACGCCATGAAATATCCGCTGTCGGTTTACCTGGCCTCCATCAACGCCCAGGAGCTGGGGATCGCCTTTGCTGCGGCGGTGATCTATATGATCCCCTCCGGTCTCCTTTTCCTCTATGGAGAGGACTATCTGGTCCAGGGGATCACCTACAGCGGCGGGATCAAGGCATAGACTTCCGCATAGGCAGAAAAATCATGCGCGGACGGCTGAATGGCCGTCCGCGCTCTGTCTGGTGAAAGAAAAGCCTCGCAGAGTTCGCTTCCGAAGAAGCGAATAAAAAGGAAATCATTTTTGGAAGAATTCATTTCTGCCAAAAATACCGCTCACGGAGCGGACTGTCGTCGTCGCAAGGCTCATTGCTCCGCTTTACCCCAAAGGGGCAAAGCTCCGATATTCGCCTGCTCCTCCTCTCCAAACGGAAGCATTGCTTCCGTTTGGAAAAGGAAGAAGGAAATAAGCGGGTGGAGTTTCCCCATCAGGGGGAAACGGAACAGAGCGTTTTTTCTTCTGACGCCCTGCGGGGAGCGGAGTGCATCCTTTTCAACGCGAAGCCCAATGAAGTGGGTTCGCGTTGAACCCGAAGGGCTCAGATCTTGTGGTCGCTGCCCAGGACCTTGACGATCTTCCGCTTGACGATCTCCCGGATGTTGTCCCTCGCCGGGGTGAGGTACTGCCGGGGATCGAAGTGGGAGGGATTCTCCGCCAGGTGCTGACGCACGGCGGCGGTGAAGCCCAGGCGCAGGTCGGAGTCGATATTGATCTTGCACACCGCCATGGTGGCCGCCTGGCGCAGCATATCCTCCGGGATGCCCACGGCGTCCGGCATGCTGCCGCCGAAGCGGTTGACCGTCTCCACGTACTCCGGCAGCACGGAGCTGGACCCGTGGAGCACGATGGGGAAGCCGGGGAGACGGCGGGAGACCTCCTCCAGGATATCGAAGCGGAGCTGGGGCTTCTGACCGGGCTTGAACTTGTAGGCCCCGTGGCTGGTGCCGATGGCGATGGCCAGGGAATCCACCCCGGTCCGCTGGACGAATTCCTCCACCTGGGCGGGATCCGTATAGCTGGAGTCGGCGGCGGAGACCTTCACGTCGTCCTCCACGCCCTCCAGCCTTCCCAGCTCGCCCTCCACCACCACGCCGTGGTCATGGGCGTATTCCACCACCCGGCGGGTGACGGCGATATTCTCCTCAAAGCTCCGGCTGGAGCCGTCGATCATGACGGAGGAAAAGCCCCCGTCCACGCAGGATTTGCAGATATCGAAGTCCGCCCCATGGTCCAGGTGGACGCAGATGGGCAGGCCCGTATCCTCCACGGCGGCCTCGATGAGCTTCATGAGGTATACATGCTTGGCATACTTCCGGGCGCCGGCGGAGACCTGAAGGATCAGGGGGGACTCCACCTCCTTGGCAGCTTCGGTGATCCCCTGGACGATCTCCATGTTATTTACGTTGAAAGCGCCGATGGCGTAGCCCCCGGCATACGCTTTTTTGAACATTTCGGTCGAGGTGACGATAGGCATTTTCCGCACTTCCTTTCTCTCGAATCATACCACGCCGGAGGGCAAAATAAAAGCCCTTCCCCGGGAAAGAAGCAAAATACCGGTTTGTTTTGCCGTCCGGGCGTGGTATACTGAGAAAAACGCCATGATATGCATTGGAGGAAACTTCTATGAACGAACTGAAAGGCGCCTGCCTTCTGGCCCAGTCCGGCGGGCCCACCAGCGTCATCAATGCCAGCCTGTACGGCGCCCTGAAGGCCGCCCTGGCGGACGGACGGATCACCCGCGTCCTGGGAGCGGCCCACGGGGTAAAGGGGATCCTGGACGACGTGCTCTGGGACCTGGGGCAGGAGGATCCCAAGGAGCTGAGCTATCTCCCCAATACCCCCTCCTCCATCCTGGGCTCCTGCCGGTATAAGCTGGCGGACCCGGCGAAGGACGATAAGGATTACCGCCGCATCCTGGAGATCTTCAAAAAGTACGATGTGCGCTATTTCTTCTATATCGGCGGGAACGACAGCATGGATACCTGCGATAAGGTCAGCCGCTTCATGGCCTCCTCCGGCTGGGATTGCCGGGTCATGGGCATCCCCAAGACCATCGACAATGACCTGAACGGCACGGACCACTGCCCGGGCTTTGCCAGCGCGGCGAAGTTCATCGCCACCTCCTGCATGGAGATGAGCCGGGATGCCGGGGTGTACGACTATCCCACCGCCACGGTGGTGGAGATCATGGGCCGGAATGCCGGCTGGCTGGCGGGCTCCGCCGCCCTGGCCTCTCTGTACGGGGACGGGCCGGATCTGGTCTATTTGCCGGAGCTGCCCTTCGACCTACAGGCCTTCATCAAGCGGGCCGGGGAGGTGCTGGAGCAGAAGGGGAACCTGTTCGTGGCGGTGAGCGAGGGCATCCGGGATAAGAACGGGGTGTTCATTACCGATTATGCCGCCAAGGGGGCGGAGGGGAAGGACGCCTTCGGCCATGTGCAGCTGGGCGGCCTGGCGGTCTGGCTGGCGGGTGAGCTGAAGCAGACCTTCGGGATCAAGACCCGGGGGGTGGAGCTGAGCCTCCTGCAGCGCTGCGGGGCCCACCTGGCCTCCCGCCGGGATATCGAGGAGGCCATGGAGGCCGGGAAGCGGGCGGTGGAAGCCGCCCTCAACGGGGAAAACGGCAAGATGGCGGCCTATACCCGGGAGCTCGTGAACGGCGAAGTCGTCACCGGCTATGCCCTGGTGCCCCTTACGGAGGCGGCCAATATCGAGAAGAAGGTGCCGGTGGAGTGGATCCTGCCGGAGGGCGCCGGGGTGACCCGGGAATTTGTGGATTACGTCCTGCCCCTGATCCAGGGGGACTGCGGCCGGGAGACCGTGGACGGCCTGCCCCGGTTCACCAGACTCAAGCAGATCCGGGCGTAAACCTCATCTTCAAAACCGGAACGGGGCGAAGGGGATTCTATCCCTTCGCCCCGGATCATTTTTCTTCGGTTCAGCCGAACAAGTTGGCGAATTCCGCCAGGGGCTGGACCACGTCGGCCAGGTCGCTGATGGCCTGATTCAGCTTCTCAAAGTCGATCTGACTGATATCCCGGATGCCGTTGTTCAGGGATTCGATGTCCATCTCCCCGAGGCGCGCCGCCGCGTCGCCCAGGGCTTCGGCGTTTTCCACCAGGCTGTCCAGCTGCCCCATGGTCCTGTCGAAGCCGGAGAGGGCATCGGTAAGGCCGTCCAGCTGTCTCATGGCGCCTTCCGCGGCGGAGAGGGCGGTATCCAGGCGGTCCAGCATTCCCGCGGCGTTTTCCAGCTCCGTGAAGGCGGCGTCCAGCCTGCCCAGGGCAGCCGCGGTCCGGGGCAGGATCAGCAAGGCCGCCAGGATCGCCAGCGCCGCGACCAGCAGGCAGACGAGGGCGACGAAGCGGGAATGGCGCAGGGCTTTGCGCTGCCCCTTCACCAGGGCTTCCAGCAGTTCCCGGGCTGCATACCCGGTCTTGTTTTCCATGGTCTTTCTCCTTCCTGTTTCCTGATCAGTCAATTCTGCGCCGGATACGAGAGATCACGTCAGCCACTTTACCTTCATGACAAAGTTCTTCGCGTTTTGATATCCGGCCTTGCCGTAGTAATGCTCATGCATTTCATCTGCCACAGCCTGGAGCTCCACGCAGGCCGCGCCCCGGGCTTTGACCCGTGCCTCCAGCTCTCCCAGAAGCCGGCTGCCCAGACCCGCTCCCTGCCGGTTTCCGGCAATGACGATTTCCTCTAAAGTATAGCCGGTAAGGTCGTCATACGGCTTGAAATACCCCATGGCGAAGCCGATGGGCTGACCGTCCTCCTCCAGGAGCAGACCGTAGGCGTCCCGGATGGTCAGAACCTGGCAGATGCGCTTTTCCGCCGTTTCCTCTGTCCAGCAGCCTCCCTCATGACCGTTGTACCAGTCCAGGTACAGGGGCAGCAGGGCGGGGATATCCTCTGCGGTGAGCTCCCGCATGTGTATGCCTGTGTTTTTCCGTCGGTCCAGCTCCATATACACGTCCGCCTCTGTCCGTTCAACCTTCCGGAAGCCGCATTTCTCGTACACATGGATCGCCCGGGTGTTGTAAGGATAGGCTTTCAGAAAGATCCGCCGGAGACCCAGCTCCTGCACGGCATATTCCGCGACCCGTCTGACGGCCTCGGTGCCGTAGCCCATATCCTGCTTGGCCGCCGTGATGGCGATCCCCAGCTCCGCCTCGTCGCCGGTCGGGTCCATGAGCTCGATGTTCCCGATGAACTCTCCGGTCCTCCGATCGACCATGGAAAAGAGAAGCGCCTTTTCCTCCCGCTTTCCCCGGACCCAGGCCAGTTCCTTTTCCGGGGGTGTGAGCTTGTCCGGCCTGCCGATGAACCGGCCCACCCGCTCATAGTCGTTCACCAGGGCCAGATAATCCTCCAGAAGCTCCTCCGATACCTGAGCAAAGTCAATATTCTCCGAAGAAAAAAGAATGTTCAGCATTTTGATTCCTTTCCGAAAGATACAGCCGGACGGTCCACGGACCGTCCGGCTGTGAACAACATGGCAAAGCCTTATTTTACCTTGACCGGCTTCTTGCCCCGGAGCAGGTTCCACAGGGGGCCTGCCACGCAGGTGGAGCTGTAGCAGCCGGAAATGACGCCCACCATAATGGGGAAGGCGAAATTCCGGATGGAGCTGACCCCCAGGATCAGCAGCAGCACGATGGGGAGAAGGGTGGTGACGGTGGTGCCCAGGCTGCGCCGCAGAGTACGGCTGATGCTCCGGTCCACCACCTGGGCGAAGTCCTCATGGCCGCCGGTACGTTTGACCTCCTCCCGGATGCGGTCGAAGATGACGATGGTGGCGTTGATGGAATAGCCGATGATGGTGAGAGCCGCGGCGATGAAGTTCATGTTCAGGGAGATGCGGAAGATCACGTAGCAGCTCAGCATCACCAGCAGGTCATGGATAAGGCAGATCACCGCCGCCAGACCGGAGCGGATCTCGAAGCGGACGCTGATATAGATCAGGATCAGCACCGCCGCCAGAAGGGAGGCCACGAAGGCCGCTTCGGTGATATCCCGTCCCACGGAGGCGGAGACGAAGTCCGAGCTCTCCAGAACCACATTATCCGCGCCGTAGAGCTCCGCCAGGCCGGCGCCGATGGCGTCCCGCTGCTGGGTGTTGAGCTCCTGGATCTTGATGGTGACGCTTCTGCCGTCGTTGCCCGTTCGGACCACGGAGCTGGGACGCACCCCGGTGGCGTCCGCCACCATGCTTGCCACCTCGGCGGAGACCTGGGCGTCCACCTCCCGGCCGATGCTGTACTGGATGGTGACGCCACCCACGAAGTCGATATCCAGGTTGAAGAGGCTCACCCCGAAGGGAAGGAGCACCAGGGCCACGATGGCGGTGGCGCACAGGACGATGGAGATGAGGGTGAAGAGCTTCCCCTTGCTGACGAAGCGCCTGAGCTTCCCGTAGCTGGGCTCCGGATCCTTGGGGTCGTACTTCCGGGAAAGGCCGTACTGCCAGGGATCGTATTTCCGCAGGGCGGAGAAGGCCTTCAGGATGACCCGGGTGACCACCAGCATGCAGATCATGCTGAGCACCACGCCGATGAGCAGGGTCTTGGCGAAGCCCAGGATGGTGCCGGTGCCCTTCCACAGCAGGACGAAGCCCGCGATCATGGTGGTGATGTTGGAGTCCAGAATGGCGGTAAAGGCCCGCTTGTAGCCCGCGTCGATGGCACTGCGCAGAGTCTTGCCCGCGATCAGCTCCTCCCGTATGCGCTCGTAAATGACCACGTTGGCGTCCACCGCCATGCCGATGGTAAGGATGATGCCCGCGATGCCGGGCAGGCTCAGGTTCAGGTGGAGGGCGGACATGACCACGCAGAACAGGGCGATATACAGGATAAGGGAGAGGTCCGCCACGATGCCGGGGATGCGGTAGACCACCAGCATGAAGACCATGACGATGGCGATGCCGATGAGGCCGGCGATGACGGCGGTCTCCAGACTCCGCTCGCCCAGGGAGGCGCCCACGGCCTGGAGCTTCGTATCCTTCAGCTCAAAGGGGAGGGAGCCGGAGTTGATGATGCTGGCCAGGTACTTGGCGTATTCCATGTTGGCGTCGCTGCCCAGCTGGATCAGCGGTTCATCCGTATCGATGCCGCTCTCGGCGTATTCCGCCTTCACGGAGGGGGCGCTGATGATCTTGTCGTCCAGGACGATGGCCACATAGCGCATATCCTCGTTGATCAGGTTGGCCACCGCCTTGGTGCCGTCCCTGAACTTGGCGTGACCCTCCGGCGTGAGCTTCAGGGTGACGCAGTACTCATAGACGCCGCCGGTGCCGGAGGGGAGATAGGCGGCGGTGGCGGATTCGATATCCCGCCCGTCGATGATCACATTGTCCTCGTAGTCCACGAACTGGATCACGGCAGTGGCGCCCAGCATCTGGACCGCCTGCTCCGGGTTGGTCACATTGGGGATCTCCACGGTGACGCCCCGTCTGCCGTTGAGGTAGACGCTGGCCTCGGTATAGCCCAGGGAATTCAGCCGTTCCCGGAGCATGGCCTGAACGGCGTCCATGGACTTGGACAGATCCTCGTCGGTCATGCCTTCGGGCACCACGGCCTCATAGGTGATCTCGGAGCCGCCCACCAGGTCCAGGCCCAGGGTGATGCCGTCCTTCAGGGGATCGATATCCAGAGGGCCCAGGTCCAGGCCGAAGAACACGGCGAAGGCCAGGATGGCGATGATCAGAACGACGGCGGCGATAGTCAGAATACACTTTTTCATTGAACCGTTCTCTTCTTTGCTTATTTATTCTCCCGATTGGAGGCGTCCCGGAAGCTGGAGCGGGACTGGCGGATGGCGGTGAGGGACTCGACGATGCTCTCCTCCGTACGCCGCAGCAGATCATCCGCATAGCTGCTGGAGGCGTCCCGCAGGTCGTTGGCCTTGCTCTCCGCTGCGGTGATGATCTCCCGGGCCCGCTTCCGGGCCTCCTGCACCACGTTTTCCTTCTCCACCATGCGCCGGCATTCGTCGCCGGCCTCCTGGCGCATTTGCTCCACCTCTTCCCGGGTCTGGCGGATGAATTCCGCCTTGCCGCTGATGAGGCGCTTCGCCTCCGTCACCTCCGCGGGGAGCTGATTCTTGATCTCCTCCAGAAGGGCCAGAGCGTTATTCCGGTCCAGAATGCATTTTTCCGTGCTCAGGGGCAGGGACCAGGCGTCCTTGATCAGGGTGTCCAGCTGGTCGATGAGTTCATTGATCCCGCTTGCCATGGTCAGAATCCGTCCTTTCTTCCTTATATTTCGCTTCGATCTCCCCGATGATCTCCCGGGGGGCAAAGGCGGACAGGTCTGCGCCGAACATGGCCAGTTCCTTCACCGCGCTGGAGCTCAGGTACATGTACTTTTCGCTGGCGGCCAGAAAGAAGGTCTCCAGCTCCGGGTACAGCCGCTTGTTCATCAGGGCCATCTGGCATTCCTTTTCGTAGTCGGATACCGCCCGGAGGCCCCGGACGATGACGCTGGCCCCGACGCTCCTGGCATACTCCGCCACCAGAAGGTTGGACTGGTCCACCTCCACGTTGGGAAAGCGCTGGGTGACCAGGCGCACCTGCCTCAGCCGTTCCTCGGGGGTAAACAGGGGTTTTTTGTCTTTGTTGAACATGATGCAGACAATGAGCTTGTCGAAGACCCGGGAGGCCCTCTTGATCATATTCAGGTGCCCCAGGGTGATGGGGTCAAAGCTGCCGGTGTAGATCGCAGTGATCAATCTTCCCTATCCTCATTTCTTGTAAAGGTGGTGATCCGGACCTTTCCATAACGATAACTCCTGAGCTTCCTGTAGGGAAGCCCCGGAGAGTCCGGCTCCAGCTCCGCCGGAGTTTCAACCACCATTATACCACCGGTCTGGAGTTTGTCAAAATGTTTTATCCCCTGCAGGATCTCCCCGTACAGTCCGCTGCGGTAGGGGGGGTCGATGAAGATGAGGCCGTAGGTTTCCCGGCCCTCCAGAAAGCGCAGGGCGTCCCCCTGGATCACCGTGCCGGAAAAGCCGCATTTCTCCAGGTTGGCCTTCACCAGGCGGACCGCCTCCCGGCTCTCGTCCACAAAGGTGCATTTCTCCGCCCCCCGGGACAGGGCCTCGATCCCCAGCTGCCCCGTTCCGGCGAACAGATCCAGAACGGTCCTGCCCTCCACATCCCCCTGCAGGATGTTGAATATGGCTTCCTTCACCTGGTCCGTGGTGGGGCGGATATCCATACCCGCGGGCTCCAGGAGCTTCCGTCCCCGGGCCGTGCCGGTGATGACTCTCATGCTTTTTCCTCCTCCCCGGCTGCGCCGGTCTCCTCATGAAAATGCCGGTAGACCGCTGCCGCCGCATTCCTGGGCACGATCTTCGCCAACTCCTCCTCCGAGGCGGCGGCGATGGCCTTGATGGATCTGAATTCCTTCAGCAGATCATTCCGCCGCTTCTCCCCCACGCCGGGGATGCCGTCCAGCCTGGAGCCGATCCGCTTGGACCGGAGGCTGCGCTGGTAGGTGATGGCGAAGCGGTGGGTTTCCTCCTGCACCCGGCCGATCCAGGCAAAGGCGGCGGGGTTCCCCTCCAGGCCGATCTCCCCGCCTCCCGGCTCCGCCAGGGCCCTGGTGCGGTGCTTATCGTCCTTCACCATGCCCAGCACCGGGATATCCAGGTCGAACGCCCGGAGCACCTCCATAGCGGTGCGGGCGTGAACGCTGCCCCCGTCGATGAGGAACAGATCCGGCAGGAGGGCGAACTTCTCGTTCCCCTCCCGATATTCCGTCAGGCGGCGGGTCAGGGTCTCCCGCATGCTGGCATAGTCGTCCGCCCCGGTGACGGTCTTCATTTTGAACCGGCGGTAATCCCGCTTCAGGGGGCGGGTATCCGTGAATACGGTCATGGAGGCGACGATGTCGTCGTTCCCCAGGTTGGAGATATCGTAGGCCTCCACCCGCCGGGGGAGCCGGGGCAGGGCGGCGGCATTCTGCAGCCATTTCAGGATGGCGGAGATCCGCTCCTCCCGGTCCGTCTCCCGCTCCACCTCCTGCCGGGCGTTCAGCTGGGCGGTCTCGGCCCGGAGGCGCATGTCCCCCCGCTTCGGCACGGTCAGGGTCACCCTCCGGCCGTAGGTCTCGGTGAAGAGCCGGGCCAGCTCCTCCCCGTCCTCCGGCTCAACGGGCAGAAGGATGCGGGGAGGGCAGCAGCCCCGGACGGCGTAATACTGCCGCAGAAGGGCGCTGAGGACCTCGCCGTCGCTCTCCTCCATGGGGATCTCCATCAGGGACAGGTCCTTGTCCAGCAGCTTGCCGCCGATATAATGGAGCACGGTGAAGCAGCATTTGGCGGCGCCCCGGTGGAAGCCCACGGCGTCCGTATCCGCCATGGCGCCGGAGACGGCCAGCTGCTTTTCCCCCAGGCTGCGCACAGCCTTCAGCCGGTCCCGGAGCATAGCCGCCTGCTCGAAGCGCAGCTCCTCCGCCGCGGCCTCCATCTCCTTCTGCAGCTCGGCCTCCAGCTCCCCGGTGCGCCCCTCGAATACCAGAACGGCGGCGTTCATCCGCCGGCGGTATTCCTCGCTCCCCGGCTGACCGGTGCACCAGCCCTGGCAGAGGCCCATGTCCTTGTTCAGGCATGGGCGGCCCTTCCCCAGGTCCGCCGGGAAGCGGCGGGAGCAGGAGGGGAGCAGCAGGGCCCGGCTCACGGCGCTGATGGCGGAAAACAGCGTCGTCCGGCTGCCGAAGGGGCCCAGGTACCGGGCGCCGTCCTTCTCCGGCCTGCCCGCCACCCGGAAGACGGGATACTCCTCCCGGGGGTCGTAGCGCAGATAGGGGTAGCCCTTGTCGTCCTTCAGCAGGATGTTGTACCGGGGCTTATGGAGCTTGATGAGCTGGTTTTCCGTGATCAGGGCCTCGAACTCGCTGCGTACCATGATCACGTCGAAGTGGTCCACGTGGGAGACCATCACCTCGGTCTTGGGGCTGTGGGAGCCCTCC
>JBGUZS010000093.1:0-13497 GCA_045223835.1 Oscillospiraceae bacterium
GAGTTACGGATTGCCACAACCGGTGACATCGGTCACCGGTTTCGCAATGACCATTTTCGTTGGTCTGGTACTTTGTCTACAGTCTGAGGGGAACGCCCGGCAGGGCGTCCCCTCAGTATTTTCGTTTAGCCCTCGCTGACCATCCGGGCCAGGATGGTGAAGGCATTGCGGCACCAGGTGCCGCCCATGAAGCTCCCGTCTCCGGAGATGGGATCCAGGTAATGGGGGAAGCCCTTCTGCATCAGCGCGCCCAGGTAGCGGTCAATGATGAGCTTGGCCTCCGCCTTCTTACCGCCCTCCCAAAGGCCGGTGAGGATGAAGACCTCACCCGGAGGGCTGATGGCCCCGCTGCCCATCCTGGTGCCGATCATCTCGAAGTAGTCGGTCTGGATGTCCTCGCTGGCGATGCCGTAGGGGGTCAGGAGATGGTCCTCCCGCATCAGGTCGGCGGTGAGCTTATCCAGCACGTCCTTGGGCAGGCGGGAACCCAGGATCAGAGGAATATAGAAGATGTTGGAGCCGGTGAATACGGGCTCATGGGTGTACTGCTTCAGGCAAACGAAGTGCTCCCCGGTCCACATCTTGTCCAGCATCCGGTCCAGCAGATCCTTGGACTTCTTGTACCAGCCGTCGATCTCCTCCTGGGGTTTGCCCAGGAGCTTGGCCAGGTCGCCCTGGGCCTCGAAGTTCAGCACCTCATAGGCGCAGAGGTCCGGGGTGGCCATGGGCACACCGTCAAAATACGCGGTGATCTCGTCGAAGCCGGTGCCCGCGCCGTTGTCGAAGCCCGGGAGGCCGTCCTTGTCGTCATCCCGGCACTCCATGAACCAGTCGGCCCACTTCCCCGCGCCGATATACAGCTTCTCCAGATCCTCCCGCGGCCACTCCTTGGCCAGGTCATGGTGGGCCATGACGTTCTTCAGAGCCCAGCCGTAGATGGGAGGCTTGATGCCGCCGGTGGCCAGCTGCGCCTCATCGTAGCCGTCCGCCAGCTGACCGTCCTCACCCTGGCGCTCCAGGGGAGCCATGAGCAGGCTCCGGGAAAGGTCCGGGATATCCTGCAGGGCGACACCGTTCTGCACCAGCTGCCACTGGGAGACCATGACGCCAGGGAACATCTGCATCATCCACCGGGGGGTGAGCTGCGTGGGGCCCACCAGCATGGTCCACAGGTCATAGGCGGTCTCCTCCGCCTTCTGGGCATAGGGCTCCGCCAGCTTGGGGTATGCGGCCCAGAAGTCCTCCCAGGACTTCAGCATGTCCGCCTTGCCCTGGGCGTAGGTGCCGTAGTCCTTGGGGACCTTGACCATATAGGGGAACTCCTCCACCGCCAGGGTGAAGGTGCCGTCCGGGGCGGGGGTGGTGTAACCGTCGATGGCGGTGGCGCTGAAGGTGTACCAGTTCCAGGTGTCTTTGAAAGTGAAGCCGGAGCCCTCCAGCCCCTTGAAGCACATGGGATTGGCGTGCTGGGGAATATTTTCCCAGGCCCCGTCCTGTCTGGGGCGGATGGATTCATACATGGCGGCGTTCCGGGTCCACTCCAGGCCCATGCCCGGGTCCCCCTCCGCCATGAGACGGGTATAGGTGGCCCAGGTGAAGCGGATATCGCCATGGCGGGTGTGGAGCACCAGCTCCGCAGGGCCGGTCTGCTGGGTGGCGAAGGGCACGCGCTTGCCCTCGAAGGTGGGGTAGATGCGGTAGAGCCGGCCGCCCTCGGCGGACTGGCCGTGGGTGCGGTTGCCCCGGCAGGTGGTGAGGGTCAGGGTGCCCCGGCCATATTTCACGTTGTCAATGGTCAGAGCCATGAACGCTCCCGCCCGGGAGAACTTATAGAGGTTTACGGGGAAATACTGGCGGGCGTCCCGGAAGAAGGGATCGGCGGGCTTGGGCATGGTTGTGCTGGGCATGGAAAGAACCTCCTTATATTCTTTTTTCAGTCTTTGCTGATCAGATTACCGAGAGAAAGGGGATAAAACTTATCCCTCGCTGACCATTCTGGCCAGCACGGTGAACACCGCCCGGTTCCAGGTGCCGCAGAAGACGGTGCCCTCCCCATGGATGGGGTCGATAAAGTGGCTGAAGCCGCCGTCCATCAGGCGGCAGAGATAGCGGTCGATGATCATTTTGGCCTCCTTCTTCTTCCCCGCTTCCCAAAGGCCGGCGAGGATGAAGAGCTGGCCCGGCGGGCTGATGGGGCCGCAGCCCATCTTCACCCCGGTGAACTCGTACACTTCGGAATCCAGGTTCTCGCTGGCCAGGCCGTAGGGGCTCAGAAGCTTGCCCTCCACCAGCAGATCGGCGCACATCTTGTCCACGATCTCCGGCGGCAGTCGAGACCCCAGCACCAGGGGGATATAATGCATGTTGGAGCCGAAGAAGATCGGCTCATGGGTATACTGCTTCAGGCAGACGAAGTGCTCCCCGTCCCACATCTTATCGATCATCTTCTCCAGCAGATCCCTGGATTTTTTGTACCACCCGTCGATTTCCTCCCGGGGCTTGCCCAGGAGCCTGGCCAGGTCCCCCTGGGCCTCGAAATTCAGCACCTCCTGGGCGCACAGGTCCGGGGTGGCCATGCTGATGCCGTCCCGGAAGGCGGTGACCTCGTCGAAGCCGTTCTCGTTGCCGCCCTCGAAGCCGGGGAGACCGTCCCCGTCGTCATCCCGGCAGTCCATGAACCACTGGGCCCACTTTCCGGCGCCCATGTACAGCTTTTCCAGATCCTCCCTGGGCCACTCCTCGGCCAGGTCATGGTGGGCCATGATGTTTTTCAGCGCCCAGCCATAGATGGGCGGCTTGATGCTGCCGGTGGCCAGGAAGGCCTCGTCATAGCCGTCGGAGAGCTGGCCGTCCTCCCCCTGGCGCTCCAGGGGGGCCAGGAGCAGGTTCCGGGAAAGCTCAGGGTCGTCCTGCAGGGCGACGCCGTTCTGCACCAGCTGCCACTGGGAGTCCATCTCCCCGGGGAACATGAGCATCATCCAGTAGGGGGTGAGCTGGGTGGGCTCCACCAGGTGGGTCCAGAGGGTGTAGGCCGTCTCCTCCCGCTTTTTGTCGTAGGGGGCGATCATCTTCGGATATTTGGCCAGGAAGTCCTCCCAGGACTTCAGCATATCCGCCTTGCCCTCCGCATAGGTGCCGTAATTGCCGTGGACCTTCACCATATAGGGGAATTCCTCCACCACCAGGGTGAAGCGTCCGTCCGGACCGGGGGAGGTGAAGCCGTCGATCTCCGTGGAATTCAGGCTGTACCAGTTCCAGGAGTCCTTGAAGGCGAAGCCGGAGCCCTCCAGACCCTTGAAGCACAGAGGGGTGCCCAGCCGGGGCACGCTCTCCCAGGAGCCGTCCTTCCTGGGCTTGACGAGCTCATAGGGGGCGGCGGTGCGGGTCCACTCCAGGCCCATGCCCGGGTCACCCTCCGCCATGAGCCGGGTGGTGCCGGCCCAGGTGAAGCGCACGTCGCCGCGGCGGGTATGGAGCACCAGCTCCGCGGGGTCGATGAGCTGGGTGGAGAAGGCGATCCGCCTGCCCTCGAAGGTGGGATAGATCCGGTAGACCTTGGTGCCGTCGGGGCTGCGGCCGTGGGTGTGCATGCCCCGGTTGGTGGTGAGGTTCAGGGCGCCCTTGCCGTACTTGGCGTTATCAATGCTCAGGGCCAGCCAGGCCCCGGCCCGGGAAAACATGTACCGGTCCACGGGAAAGTACTGCGGGGCATTCCGGAAATAGGGGTCGCAGGAGACGGCGGTCACCCGCTCCCGGATGTGCTTCGCCTGCTCGATCTCGTCCACCATGGCGATGGCGAAGTCCGCATAGGAGATGTAGCTCTGGCCCATCCGGTTCCTGATCACCACGTCGCCCCCCAGGGTGTAGCTGCCGCTGCGGGCCCCATTGGGGTCGAAGGTGCCGGCGGGACTGAAAAAGGTCCAGTTCATATCCGCCTCTTTGAACAGGTCCAGGGCCACCTTGGCGGCGTAGGGCACCGCGCGGAAGGGCTCCGGGATGCCGTCCACCACCTGCTTTGTTTTGGTCTCGTCCGTGTACAGGCTGCCGTAGCCGCCGATGGTGAGGAACCGCACGTCGGGAAGCTCCCCGCCGATGGCGATGAGGTGCTTCGCGGCGTCGATATGCTCCTGCTCCTTCCCCGGCACATCAAAGGGGGTACCGAAGGCGTTCACGACGGCGCGGAAGTCCTTCAGATCCGCTGCCGTCAGGTCGAACAGGCTTTTCGCCAAAATGGCGCAGCCCGCCGGGACCCGTGCTTCGCTGCCGGGCTTCACGATGGCGGTGACGCTGTGCCCCCGGCCCAGGGCCTCCGCCGCAATGAGCTTGCCCGCCTTACCGGCGGCGCCGATGACTGCGATCTTCATGAAAATCCCTCCCCGTATTCATAAAGTTTTGTACTTTTTATACAGTATATCAGAAATTAAGGAAAAGGGAAGGGAAAAACGGACGGTTTTGAACAGATCGTTCCCGCGGGATCAGGAAACCGCCGGAGCTCACCGGGAGGAGAGGGGCCTTTGCCCGACCTCAGGCCTCCCGCCGCCGCAGGGTCCTGCCCAGGAGCCAGAGGGCGAAGATCGCCCCCAGTCCCTCTCCTGCCGGGAGGGCGGCGGCCAGGCCGGTTTCCCCGAAGAGCCGGTCCAGCAGGAACATGCAGGGAATATAGAAGACGATCTCCCGCACGAAGGCGTGGAGCAGGGTGGCCCGCCCCTTTCCCATGGCCTGGAGGCCGTAGGAGGTATGGTAATTCAGAAACTGGAAGGGGGAGGCCAGGCAGCGGATGCGCAGGAAGAGGGCGGCATAGGCCACGGTGCGCAGGGCTTCGGCATTGTTCTCTCCGCCGGTGCGGAGGAATATCCCCACCGCAGGCCGGGCGACGATCTCGAAAAAGACCATGCTCCCCAGACAGATGAGCAGGCCCGCCCTTCGGGCAGTGCGGATGGTCTCCTCCATCCTGGCCCGGTTGCCGGAGGAGTAATTGTAGGCCACGATGGGGAGCATGCCCATGCAGAGCCCCACGTTCATGGCGTTGGGGATGCGCTCCACCTTCATCACGATGCCCATCCCCGCCAGCACCAGGTCGTCATGGCCGGAGGCCAGGATGTTCACGCAGACGTTGGCCAGGTCGAAGAGGGCCAGGAGCACCGCCGAGGGAACGCCCACGGCGAAGATCCCCCTCCGGTCCTCCCTTTCGATCCCCGCCGCCTCTTTTGCGCTCAGGCTCAGGGGCGATTCCCTGCCTGCCCTCCGGCAGGCGAAAAGCAGATAGACGCAGGCGGCGGCGTTGGACAGGGCGGTGGCGATGGCGGCGCCCAGGACCTCATTGCCCGGAGGCAGAAGGACGAACATGAACAGGGGGTCCAGGATCATATTCAGGATGCCGCCCCCGCTGAGACCAAAGCTGGCCTTGCCCGAGTGCCCCGCGTTCCGCAGCAGATGCCCCAGGGTCATGGAGAGGATGGAGGGCAGGCTGCCCAGGACGATGACCACCATGGCATAGGACCGGGCATAGCCGAAGGTGGCGTCGGAAGCGCCGAGAAAGCGCAGCAGGGGACGGTTGAAGATCCCCACCAGGGCGGAATAGACCAGCGCCGCCAGGACTGAACCATATACGGAATAGGCGCTGACCTGCTTCGCCCGCTCCGGCCTGCCCGCCCCCATGAGCCGGGCCATCAGACTTCCGCCGCCGGTGCCGAAGAGGTTGGCCAGGGCCACGTTCATCAGCACCAGGGTCAGGGTGATGCTGGTGGCGGCCATCATGTAGGCGCTGCCCGTCCGGCCGATGAAAAAGGCGTCCACCATATTGTGGATCAGATTCACCAGCTGGCTGATGATGGTGGGCACCGCCATGGCGTATAGGGCCTTGGGGACGGGGGTTTCTCTGAACAGGGTGGTTTTGTCTATGGTCGCTTTCCTGCTCCCGCGCATATGAACATCTCCTGTTGAACAAGGCTTGCGGCAGAGCCCTCGGCTGAGCCGGCTTCCGAAAAAGGGAAGAGGTCCTGGTGGATCCTTCTGCAAAAAAACGCGTTATCCGGAATCCTCCGGTACAGGGAAAACCTACAGCTGCACGGGGGGCAGCCGACGGCGCTTCAGGGGCGTGCCCAGCAGGGGAGGCGCCTCCCCGTCGGCGGGGATCACCAGGTCCTCCCCGGCGCAGAGCCGGTTGGGGTTCAGCAGATAGCGGCAGCCGAAGGCATCCCGATAAACCTGGCGCAGCTCCGCCCGGCCGCCGAGGAGAAAAACCGCGGCGTCCCCGTTCCACCGGGGCTGCCGGTCCCGGCAGAACAAAAGCTGGCCCTGCCGGTAATGGGGCTTCATCCCCTGGCCGGAAACCACCAGGGCGAAATCCGCCCGGGAGGAGGCGGGAATGAATTCCTCCAGGACCCCGGCGGGGGTGTAGCAGCAGATGCTGCGCCAGTTCTCCTCCTCCCCCCGGGCCTCCGCCTCCTGGAGGAAGACGCTCTCCCCCCGGTGCAGATGGTCCAGGCGAAGATGCTCGAGCTCATGCTCCAGGGCGCGGAGCTGGGCCTCCTCCGGATACAGGGTGTTCACCAGGATATCATAGCTGCCCTCGTCGTTGGGCATCACCGCCGCCCGCGCCGCCCGGTTGGGGAAGGGGAGGAAGCGGACGACAAGATCCTCATTCCTCATCCCGCTTCTGCTCCCGCAGGGCTTTCAGAAAGGCTACGGTGGCCTTGATCTCCTCCAGGGTGGCGGAGCCGCATAGGTCGAACATCATGCGGTACTCCGGATTATCCTTCACAAACTGCAGGTACTGCCGGGTATCCCCATCCAGCCCCGCCTCCTCCGGGGATTCCTCATAGCCCAGGAGCCAGGCTTCCCCCACCCCCAGGGCCTTCGCCAGGAGCCGAAGCTTCCCCGGCCCGGGACGCACCTTGCCGGAAACATACTGACTCAGATCCGTCTTCGTCAGCCGCTCCGGTCCGGCGATCTCCTCGGCCCGACGCAGGATATCCGCCTGCTTCAGGCCCCGCTCCGCCATCAGCGCCCGCAGACGCTCCGCCGTTGTCGCCATTTTCCGCCCTCCCTTCTTCAGGATAAAAACAGCATACCACCCCGGCTTCTCCGGGGCAAGGGGAAAATTCAAAAATATTGAACAGAATCCCTTGACATCGGGGCCGAAAACGGGTATAGTAACGGCAGTTCAAAATTATTGAACAATTGGAGGAAGGCATGAAGCGGGATTACGGAGCGAACCGGGAGCTGAGGCGGCTCCTGGGGGAGCGGAGGATTTCGGTCGGGGAGCTGTCCGCCTGGAGCGGCGTTCCCTACGACTGCCTGTGCAGGGTCCTGCGGGAGAAGCGGCCCATATACGCGGATGAGCTCCTGCCCCTGGCCCGGAGCCTGGGGGTGCCGGTGGAGGCCCTGCTGGGATAATGAGGAATACCATCATCAGGAGGATAGAGCAGAGATGTACGGAGCGATCCTGGGGGACATGATCGGTTCCCCCTATGAATTCGGCGGGAACAGGAAGAGCAAGGAGTTTCCCCTGTTCATCCGGAGCTCCCGGTTCACGGACGACACGGTGATGACCGTGGCCGTGGCGGAGGCCCTGATGGATACCCTGGGCAGGGACGAGGAGGAGATCCTCCGGGCGCTGACGGAGAGCATGCGGCGCTGGGGGAGGCGATATCCCGATGCGGGCTACGGGGGGCGATTCCTCCATTGGCTCTCCTCCCCGGACCCGCAGCCCTACAACAGCTGGGGCAACGGCTCCGCCATGCGGGTTTCCGCCGCGGGCTGGCTGTACGATACCCTGGAGGAGACGGAGCGGGCGGCGTCCCGCACCGCGGCGGTCACCCACAACCACCCCGAGGGGATCAAGGGGGCGGAGGCCGCGGCGGCGGCGATCTGGCTCGCCCGCAGGGGGGCGGAGAAAAGGGAGATCCGGGCGTATATCGAAGAGCGTTTCCGCTATGACCTGGGCCGCACCTGCGCCGAGATCCGCCCGGGATACGCCTTCGACGTCAGCTGTCAGGGCACGGTGCCCCAGGCCATCATCGCCTTTATGGAAGCGGAGAGCTTCGAGGACAACCTCCGCACCGCCGTATCCCTGGGCGGGGACTGCGACACCCTCACCTGCATCTCCGCCGCCATCGGGGAGGCCTTCTGGGGCGTGCCGGAGGAGCTGAAGGCGGAGTGCCGCAGGCGGCTGCCGGAGGACATGCTCCGGGTGATCGACCGGTTTCAGGCCGCGCGGCAGCGCTGACGACGGGCAGGGCGATTCATCGGGGCTGCCGCAATTTTCCGCGGCAGCCCCATGGTTCATACGCCGAAGAAGGCGCCCACCCGGTCCACCACGTCTCCCGCAGTGCGGATGAGCTTCGCGGCGGCATGGCTCTTCTTTTTGGGCTTCAGCAGCATGCCCATGCCCAGGCCGACGGCCAGACCCGCGCCCATTCCTTTCCAGAATCCGGAACCCATATGCAGATCCCTCCTTTTCCCCATTTAGGATGTCCCGGAATCGGAGGGCCAAACTGGAAACGGGAGGGAGCGGATTCCGGACATTTATCTTGCGTTTTTCCCGGAGATTGGATACAATAGGGAAGATAACGCGATCATGCCCGGACGGCGCCGCCGTCCCACGGAACACAGACGGGAGGCACGGAAAGATGAAGCGCTTTTTGAAATACCTCGCGGCGGTGGTGGCAATCGCCGCTTTGGCGTATCTGGTTTACCACTACCGGCAGGAGCTCATGGACCTGGCGATGCGGCTGAAGGACAAGGGGCTGGCCCTGAAGACGAAGCTCTCCGCCCGCCGGGAAGAGCAGAACGACTTCGCGGACCTGTAAACGGCCATGAGCTTTGCCGTAAGAAGCCGGTACCTCCGGCTGCTGATCCCCGTCATGCTGGCGCTGCTGGCCCTGGCCGCCCTGTTCTGGGCCCTGGGCGGGTCCGGCTTCGTCTATCGCTTTCGTCAGCCCCGGGAGGCGGACACCCTGCACCTGGCGGATCTGGACGGGAGCTACGTCACCGTTTCGGCGGAGACCCTGGGGGCGCAGACCTTCGCCTTCATGGGCTATACGGATGAATACGAGGAGACCGTTATCGAGGAACGCTTCTGCTACCTGATCGTGGACGGGAAATACCTCACCGTCCGGGTCACCAAGGCGGATGTAGCGGAGCTGAACAAGTATGAGGACGGGGAAGAGATGGTGGCGAACGGGACCATCGGCAGCATGATGGAGCTGAAGTTCGCAAAGCTGGAGGGCACCGTGGAGCCCGGGGGGAATACCGAGACCCGGGACATGCTCATCCAGTGGATCACCAACCAGAACATCAAGACCGACCGGGACGGGGTTACCACGGATAAGGCCACCGGCGCCGATCTGAGCGAGTATGCCGAGACCGGGGACTACAGCGCCTACCTGAAGGACGTGATCCTGCCCTACCATATGACCATAGGCTACTGGGGGAACCGCACCCGGGCGGGGGCGGAGATCCTGGCGATCCTGGCCGCCCTGTGCGTGCTCCTGGCCCTGCTGCTCCTGGTCTCCATCTTCCTGGGGGTCTGGGAGAGGCCCTATCGGCAGGCCCTGCGGAAATGGGGAAGGAAGCCCCTGGGGCAGGATTTTGCCAAGGGTGTGCGCTTCGGCAGGAAAAAGAACCTTGTCCTGGGGGACCGGTACATCTGGTGGCTGCGCACCTTTTCCTCCCGGGTCATGCCCGTAGAGGACGTGCTCTGGGTCTATCCCCGGAGCCGCAGACTGGAGGGAGGCAAAAAGGACTGGTCCCTGGGCCTCCGCTCCGAGACCGAGCAATGGGGCGTGCGCCAGGGCGAGCTGAGCGCCGTGCACCGGGCCATGGAGGCCATACGGGATAAGGGCCATCCGCTGGCCATGGGCTTCGACAAGGATAAGCAGAAGCTCTTTGAAAAGGACCTGACCCAGTTCAAGGCCAAGGTCCGGAACGGGACCATTTAACAAAAGGGCACGCAACAGGCGCCCCGGTTGATCCGGGGCGCCTGCGTTATTGTCCAGATTGTCCAGGTTTTTCGCGATTTGCCCGAAGGATTTTTGCGATTCGATCCGTTTTGACTCTTGCAATCAATTCGGGGATTTTGTATTATTATTCACATGCATATCACACGCAACAAAACCGCATAACAGCATATCAGCATAGATTAAGGAGGTCCCATGAAGAAAGTACAGTTTACCGAAACGGTGCTGCGGGACGCCAGCCAGTCCCTGGTGGCCACACGCCTGTCCTTTGACCAGTTCCAGCCCATTCTGGAGACGATCAATCAGGCGGGGTTCTACTCTGCGGAGGTCTGGGGCGGAGCGACTTTTGACGTATGCCTCCGATTCCTGGGCGAGGATCCCTGGGAGCGGCTGCGGAAGATCCGCGCCGCCATGCCGGACACCAAACTGCAGATGCTTCTGCGGGGACAGAACATCCTGGGCTACAAGCATTACAGCGACGACATCGTCCGGCGCTTCGTCCGGGCCAGCGTCCGCAACGGCATCGATATCATCCGGATCTTTGACGCCCTCAACGATGTGGAAAACCTGAAGGTCGCCGTGGAGGAGACCTTGAAATCCGGGGCCATGGCCTCGGGGACCATCTCCTATACCACCTCCCCCGTTCACACCCTGGAGAAGTACGTGGAGATGGTCAAGGAGCTGAAGGCCATGGGCGTCGCGTCCATCTGCATCAAGGATATGGCCGGCATCCTGTCTCCGAAAAACGCCTACGACCTGGTCTCCGCCATCAAGGACGCGGTGGATCTGCCCGTGGTGGTCCATACCCACTGCACCACCGGCCTGGCGTTCATGACCTATCTGAAGGCCGTGGAGGCCGGGGCGGACGTCATCGACACCGCCATTTCCCCCTTCTCCGGCGGCACCAGCCAGCCCGCCACCGAAACCCTGGACTTCGCCCTGCGGGAGCTGGGCTATGAGACCGGCCTCAAAAACGACGCCCTCCTGAAGATGGCGGCGTTCTTCAAGCCCATCCGGGCGGACTTCCTGGCCAAGGGCACCCTGAACCCCATCTCCATGGCCACGGATACCCAGTGCCTGACCTACCAGATCCCCGGGGGCATGCTCTCCAACCTCCTCAGCCAGATGAAGAGCCTGAACGCCCTGGACCGGTACGACGAGGTCCTGGTGGAGACGCCCAAGGTCCGGGCGGACATGGGATATCCGCCCCTGGTCACCCCCACCAGCCAGCTGGTGGGCACCCAGGCGGTGCAGAACGTGCTGGCCGGGGAGCGCTACAAAAACGTGGGGGCCGAGATGAGGGCCTATTGCCGCGGGGAGTACGGCCGTACCCCCGCCCCCATCGATCCCCAGGTGCAGGAGAAGATCCTGGCCGGGGAGCAGCCCATTCAGGGGCGCTATGCCGACAGTCTGCCCGGGGACGTATACGAAAAGGCCGCCGCCAAGCTGGGGGATACCGCCCGCTGCGAGGAGGACGTGCTCAGCTACATCTCCTTCCCCGAGGTGGCGGAGAAGTTCTTCGCCGAACGGAAGGCCCGGGAGGAAAAGGTGGTGCGCTACAGCGTCACCCCGGTCAAGGAGGGTTGAAGATGACAGGTTCCGCCAGCATAACCATTCCCCAGGCCCTGGGCACGGCGGTCCTGGGCTACGCGGTGGTGTTCCTTGGCCTGGTGCTGCTCATGGCCGTACTGCTGATCGCCGGGAAGCTCATGCACCGGGAAAAGAAGGCCGCTTCCGCCCCCGTCCCGGAAACCCTGCCGGCGCAGGCATCCGCCGGGCCCGCCCCGAAGGCCCCCGGCGCCGCCGGCGAGCTGAAGCTGTATGACACCGACCCCAGGGACGCCGCCATGGTCATGGCCATCGTGGCCGACAGCCTGGGCAAGCCCCTCAACGAACTTCGCTTTATTTCCATCCGGGAGGTACATGAGGATGAAGTATAAGGTTACGCTCAACAACCGCGTATTTGAGGTCGAGGTAGAGCAGGGCGAGGCCATGCTCCTGGACGAGTACGAGCTGGCTGCCCCCGCCGCCCCCGCAGCTCCCGCCGCAACGGCTCCGGCTGCCGCAGCTCCCGCCGCTCCCGCGGCGCCCGCGGCCGGACTGGCCGCCGGCGAGGTGATCAAGAGCCCCATGCCCGGCAATGTGCTGAAGATCCTCGTCTCCCAGGGCCAGCAGGTGAAGGAGGGGGACGTGCTCCTCATCCTGGAAGCCATGAAGATGGAAAACGAGGTCGTTTCGACGAAAACCGGCACGGTGGCCCAGATCGTGGTCAGCCAGGGCGCGGTGGTCGAGACCGGAAGCCCCCTGGCGGTCATCGCGTAAGGAGGGGCCCGCATGGATATCTTGAGCGTTCTGCAAAAGCTGGGGCTGGAATCCGGCTTTGCGGCCTTCTTTATCACGGACGGCGGATGGAAAAACCTGATCATGATCCTCATCGCCTTCGTGCTGCTCTATCTGGGCATCGTGAAGAAGTTCGAGCCGCTGCTGCTCTGCGGCATCGCCTTCGGCTGCCTGCTGAGCAACCTCAGCTATTTCATCGGCATGGGGGATAACGCCCTGTATCACCCGGAACTTTGGAAGGATTTTCTGGATACGGAGAGCCAGTATTATCACAGCTACGGCCATATCATGGCAAACGCCGGTTTGCTGGACTTCTTTTACATCGGCGTCAAGGCTGGGATATACCCCTCCCTGATCTTCATGGGCGTGGGCGCCATGACGGACTTCGGACCCCTTCTGGCCCGGCCCAAGAGCCTGCTCCTGGGCGCGGCGGCCCAGCTGGGGGTGTTCGTGGCCTTCTTCGGCGCCGTGCTGCTGGGCTTCACCGGGCCCCAGGCCGCCTCCATCGGCATCATCGGCGGAGCCGACGGCCCCACCGCCATTTTCCTGACCACCAAGCTGGCCCCGGAGCTGCTGGGGCCCATTGCCATTGCGGCCTATTCCTACATGGCCCTGATCCCCCTGATCCAGCCGCCCCTCATGAAGGCGCTGACCACCGAAAAAATGCGGAAGGTAAAGATGGTCCAGGCCCGGGAGGTCTCCAAGAGGGAGAAGATCGTGTTCCCCATGGTGGTGGCCACCTTCGTCATCCTCCTCCTGCCCTCCACCGCGCCCCTTATCGGCTGCCTGATGCTGGGCAACCTGTTCCGGGAATGCGGCGTCACCGACCGCCTCTCCGACACCGCCCAGAACGCGCTGATG
Source organism: Oscillospiraceae bacterium (assembly GCA_045223835.1). Lineage (GTDB taxonomy): Bacteria > Bacillota > Clostridia > Oscillospirales > Oscillospiraceae > UBA1774. The sequence continues at coordinate 13,164 of JBGUZS010000093.1, forward strand.
AACATCGTGACCATCTTCCTGGCCACCAGCGTCGGCGCCACCATGGTGGCCCAGAACTTCCTGAATCTGGACACCATCAAGATCATCATTCTGGGTCTCATTGCCTTCGGCATCTCCACCGTCGGCGGACTGCTGGGCGGCATCGTGATGTACAAGACCTCCGGCGGCCAGATCAACCCCCTCATCGGCTCTGCGGGCGTCTCCGCCGTGCCCATGGCGGCCCGGGTCTCCCAGGACGTGGGCAGAAAGTACAACAAAAACAACTATCTGCTGATGCACGCCATGGGCCCCAACGTGGCCGGCGTTATCGGCTCGGCCATCGCGGCTGGCTTCC
>JBGUZS010000094.1:0-2177 GCA_045223835.1 Oscillospiraceae bacterium
GCCGGGCTGGGTGCTGGTCTACCATATCCGGGAGGAGGCGCTGGTGCTCACCCTGATCCGCACCGGCGCCCGGGCGGAGCTGTACCGGGAAGGAGGGACAGCGCAGATGAAAAACGGGATGAAATCCCTGTATCGAAGTCCGGTGAAGACCGCCGTGACCCTGCTGCTTTTGGCGGCAGCGGCGTTTCTCTTCCTGTACAACCTGGGGGAGTACGCCGTGTCGGACCGGGAGTACAAGGAGGCTAGGGATAAGTATGAAGGGGTGCTCACGGTGGATGGAGAGCACATACCGGACAACCCCACGGAGTACGACTATTTCCTGGTGACGGATGAGACCTCCAATGCCAACACCTACGGGCACACGTATGAGGAGAACCACCAGACCAACCTGACGGAGGACCTGAGGGAACAGCTGGTAGCCCTGCCCCATATCTCCCGGGTGGAAAAGCGATACCTTACCGGCGGGGTCTCATCGGAATATATCCGGCTGGACACAAATGAACAGTTCTTCCCCTATTATGCCAGGGCAATTGTGACTGCCACGGTGCGGGAACGGTTTCCCTCCAGCAGTGCGGAGGAAATCAGGGTGAAAAAACCGTATTTTCCTTACTGGGACCATTCAGAGTATCTCACCCTGGTGGATGTTGACCTCCTGGCGGGTGATCCGGAATGGCTGTTGGATGCCGCCTTTCACAAAAAGCTGGAAAAGCACACGCTTTACCTGATCTTCAGGGTGGAGGACCGGGGTGGTTCGGATGAATTCATGCTAGACAGGCGCTATGACCATGTGGATACCAACGGGATCCGGTGTTGCATGTTCACCGTGGACAATCACCTGTATGTCTCCGATGGGGATATGCTCCAGGCTGGCCACCGGTATCTGATGGTCCTGCGGAACAACTGCGTGACCCAACCGGTGGGGGTCATGGAGGAATACCGGGAGCTCTATCCGGATGCGGATGGTTGGAATCATATGTTCCATACGGGGGACGACAGTCTCATCGGCTGGTGGCCCTACTTCGTGGACATCACCGACTTGCCGGAGAACTGGTTGGAAACGGATGAGTTTGTCGATTTGCGCGAGCTTATTCGGGTCACCAACGACGATGTACATACTTTCGATGTGGTGTACGGGGACGATATGGCTGCTCAGCGCCGGGTGGCGGAGGGGCGGATGGTATGCGAGGAAGGCCGCTTCATTACCCCAGCGGACGCGGGCCGGCCCGTGTGTGTGGTGAGTACGGACTTTTTAGAAATGAGCGGGCTAAAGATCGGGGACAGCATCACTCTGGACTTGGGGAACTACCTCTCTGAGCAGTACGCCCCCCTGGGGGCGGTGGCGGTGACCCGCGGGCGGCAGAATACGGAATACACCACGCAGACCTTCACCATCATCGGCTCCTGGCGGGATCTGAACGAGGGAAAGCAGGTGTTCCGGGATCGGTTCTGGTGTTGGTCCAACAACGCCATTTTCGTCCCCGCCGCCTTCCTGCCGGAATGTCGGAACGCAGAGGGGCATGAATTCAAGCCCAGCGAAATCAGCTTCGTGGTGGGCAATGCGGAGGAAATTATCCCCTTTATGGAGGAATGCCTGCCTCTGTTGGATGATATGGGCCTGACCTATGTATTCAGTGACGGGGGCTGGTCCTCCATCGGTCAGGATCTGATGCAGGCCCGAACCGTCGCCCTGGTAAAGCTGATGGTTTTCGGCGGGGCTGCGATATTCGCTTTGGTGCTCACGGTCTGGCTATTCATCGGGCGGAAGAAGCGAGAGTACGCCATCTACCGGGCCTTGGGCATGCCGATGCGGGGTGCGTCCATGCAGCTGTATGTGCCTTTCCTCGTCCTGGGTTTCCTTGCCGCTATCATCGGCGCTGTAGCCGCCCGGGTTTTGAGTCTGCGGCAGTTGTCTCAGGCCCAAGCGGAGGCTATGACGGAAACCGCAATGCATACTCCGGCGGGATCGGGCCTGTATGTCCTGGGGACCCTGGGCTTCCTCCTGGTCCTGGCCGCTTTCGCCTGGGGCGGTATCCTGCTCATTCGCCGGAAGAGCGTGCTGGAATTGCTCAGCGGGGACGGGGTAAGAAGGCAGGAGCGGGTACGGAACGCATACGGCTTATCTGACCCCTTGGCGGACGGTCCCTCATCAGGCGCTTCGCGCCAGCTTCCCCCAGGGG
>JBGUZS010000095.1:0-49488 GCA_045223835.1 Oscillospiraceae bacterium
TACGCCGGAGCGTATGGATGGCAAGAGTATCCTCGGATACTTCAACAACCGGATCGCGGCGGAAATCCGTCTCCCGGAGGCCATCGACCGCAAGCTGCTCAGTCCCTTCCAGTACTTTGGCGTGACCGATACGGTAGACCTGGATAAACTGAAATGGTCTGCCGGCGGATATGATAAATCCGAGCTTTCAAATATCTATACCATGAGCGGTATTGTGGCCCAGCAGCGTGCCGATCATGTAGTGTCTTCGTTGCTTAAATATGTGACGGACATTAACGACGTGAAGGGGCTGGGCTTCTGTGTCACGGTGGATCATGCGAAGTTTATGTGCCGGTATTTCAATGATCTCGGCATTCCGTCCATGTTCCTGACCGGCAAATCCCCGGATGAAGAGCGGCGCAGCGCCAAGGACAGCCTGGTTTCCGGAAAGGTGCGGTTCATCTTTGTCGTGGACATTTACAACGAGGGCGTGGATATTCCAGAGGTCAATACCGTGCTGTTCCTGCGGCCGACGGAGTCTCTGACCATCTTCCTGCAGCAGCTCGGCCGCGGCCTACGACTGGCGGAGAACAAAGAATGCCTGACCGTTCTTGACTTCATCGGCCTGGCAAACAGAAAGTATAACTCTGAAGAAAAGTTCGCCGCCCTGCTCTCTAACACCACTCGCAGCGTGACCCGCGAGATCAAAGACGGGTTTGTGTCGGCACCCAAGGGCTGTTACATCCAGTTGGAGAAGAAGGCCTCAAAGTACATACTCGACAACATCCGCGCCTCTTATGGCAATACGGCGGGGCTGGTTACTTGCGTCGCCACCTTTGAGGAAGACACCGGCATGAAACTGAGCCTCGCCAACTTCCTGGACTATTACCATCTTGATCCCCGGAGCATCTATAAGTTTGCGACATTCTCCCGGCTGTGTTCGCGGGCAGACGTGATCGACGACTTTAAGGAACCATTGGAAGAAATGATGACAAAGGCCATGGCAAGACTTGCTGTTATCGATTCCCGCCGCTGGATCTCCTTCCTTCTGGATATGCTGCCGCGGCTGGATGACGTGGACTTCGATAAGCTCTCTGCCGTGGAAAAACGGATGCTCCAGATGTTCTATATCACAGTATGGGGCAAGGCGGCCGAAGACTGGCGCACTGATGAGGTTTGGGATAATCTCTATGCGCTGGCGGACAGCCCGGTGCTGCTGGGCGAGCTGATTGATTTGCTGAAATACCAATACGATCGCATCGACTTCATTGACGCGCCGGTGGATGTAGGCTTTGACTGCCCGCTGGATCTGCACTGCACTTATACTCGCGATCAGCTGCTGGTGGCACTGGATTTTTTGAAGCCCGCTACTGTACGTGAGGGAGTGAAGTGGCTGCCGGATCAAAAGCTGGACGTGTTCTTTGTAACTCTGAATAAGGCCGATAAAGACTATTCTCCAACGACCATGTACAACGATTACTCCATCAACGAGTGGCTGTTCCACTGGCAGAGCCAGAGTACCACAGCGGAGAACTCACCCACCGGGCAGCGGTATATCCATCACAGAGAGCGCGGCAGCCGGGTCCTGCTTTTCGTGCGCGAGTTCAAGGCAGATCGCATTTCTAACGGGGCGGAAGCGTACACCTACCTCGGCACGGCGAACTATATAAAGCACGAAGGCGAAAAGCCGATGAATATTACCTGGCGGCTTGATGCACCGATTCCAGCAAAGTATTTGAAGAAGACGAACAAGTTGGTAGTGGGATAATGCGTACTAGGTTTTTCTCAATAGTACGAATCGGTAGTATAGCCTGATTTGAGCTTGTCTCCTGAATGATGTGTAATTAACAATGACCTCTATAGAGATAGAAGGGTGGTTTATTATGACAAAGAGGCAAAACCTAAGCGTTCGAGCGTGCTCATTTAGCTTGAAGAAAAGGTATAGCCAGCTCGAAGAGAAAGTGTTTGCTCTTGACTCTGAGTTGTCAATTATGCATAAAGGTGAGTGCTTTACGTTCTCGGATGCCATTGAGTTATTCAAAGGCTTTCTTGACGCACACTCAGAAACCGACGATAAAACGGATACGCAACAATTATTCAGTTGTACTTATAATCCCGGAAACCAAGGAGAAAATGAACGGTTCCGATACTTCGCGTTTAGTGTACATGCCGGTTATTATGGTTATAAATCTCAACTGATTGATAGAAAAACGCGATCCACGGTACACGTAAAGACAAAAGATCAAGCAGATGTAAAAGAGTTTTATGTGGTAGTTATAATACCAAAGAGCAGTGTCTCATGTGTTTCAAAGAGGGGCCTATTATTCTTTCAAGAAATTGGAATCTATGGTATTAAAACTGTTACATGCAACGCACTTCAAGATTATTGTTCGGAGAATTATAACATCACATTAAAGACACAGAACTTGGCTCCAGATTTTTACCTTAAGAAAATCCTTGAACAGGGAATCATTAAGAAAATCATCATTGGAAGACAAAGTAATGATTTAGCAGATCATTTGTATTCATCAGGATTTGAAAGAGATGAAAGGATACTAACTCCTACGAAAATAACTCACGAATTGCAAAGAAAACTCAAATTTGTATCAGAATCTAAGTATAACTACTTTATATATGATGGATTAGAGTATACTGAAACAAAACTTGTTATTAAAAACGGCGAGAACACCAGAACGATCAATTTACACGGGATTGAAGATTTGTCTATAGAAGAAGTACTACCTCAAGATATCATTTTAGCAGATGGAACGATTGATTTTCCGAGATTCCTAAGCAGTGTTCTTGAACTTGCAAGTGACTATTTAGATCATATGCCGCATTAGCTTCTTTTGTGATCATGTGAGGTGAGAATTTTGTTTGCATCAATACTTAAATTCATTATTTCTCCGGCTTTTTTGATAAGCATATCTTTCCTTATAATATTAGTATATATCTTTAGCAAAGGAACAAATTTCCTGTCATTAAAGAAAGTGTTCAATGGTTATTCAGAGGTTTTTGAGGAAGCGAAGCATCATCAGCTGGTCTTTTGGGGCGTTCCTGTCCTGTTGGCAGTGGCATTAACGAGAGTTGCTTTGATTACGAATGACTTAACTAATAATCTTCTGGTTTTCCTGTCTATTCTTATATCTTCCTTCTTTGCAATGCTAGCTGTTTTGGTTAATATTCAAGCAAATAAACACGACGCAACATATCAGCAAGTATACAAACAGACGGTTTCTGTTGTCTTGGTGGAAATTGTTGTATGTGTGTGCGCTTTGATAATTACTCTGTCGCTGTTGGTTTTCTCGGGTGAAGCTTTGAAATGGGTTGTAATCATTGCCAGCTTTTTGGATTACTATCTGGTATTCGTGATGATACTCAACCTGTTGATACTAATTAAGAGAATTAAGGCTTTGGTTGATAACATATAATGCATGATTTCCCGCATTTAAACAAGGTTGGCGAGTAGAAAAACGATTGTTCTCTGCACCCGCTTCTTGTAATATTCGTCGTTTCATTTCCTTTGCCTTGGGACGCAAGCCTCGCGCAGACGTCCGCAACGTAGCATGGAACGCCTCGATCATAGCCCAAGTCCTTCCGGCGTTTGTGGAGCGCCCGCCCTAATGACCGTGCGTCGGTGATCTAAAGACCGATACTTTGCTTGGGGCACATAATTAGCCGTTCGCCGTTATTTCCTGCTTGCTCGCATACTTATGTGCGTTTCTTCTGAAGCGTTTCCTCGAAACATGGCAGGGTGCATCTGAATCCGGAAAAATGGAATAAAACACCGGGAATCGCTTTTGCACCGCAGTAGACAATGAAATAAGCGCAGGCCGTCGGGATGATCAGACTCCCGCATGGCCTGCGCTTCTTATTCCTTAATCAGGGTCAGCCTTTTTTTCCATACCTCTCTTTGAGCGTATCGCCGCCGTCCTGGTCGTGCAGCCGCTGCTGCTCTGCAGAGATTGTTTCCCATTGCGGGTCCTGCTTCGAGAGATCGAGGAACATGGTGTTCTCGTAGAATTTGCTCGGATCGAAATCCATATTCGCTTTCAAATGCTTTTGCCATACCGTCTCTTCGTCGTTCCGGGCGGGGCCGGCCTCATAGGAATCAAGTATCCCGAAGGTGTCGATCTCCCGGAAAAACTCCTCCGCCGAAAGCTCCCCACGACGGCAGCGCGTATACGCCTCCGCCGCCATGTCGCTCCACTCACTGTACATAAGCGCTGTCATTTTCGCAAGGCCGTCCCGCTCCTCCGGGATGGCCGATTCATATCTGTTCATCCGCGCCCAAAGACGCTTACGGAGCGCGTCATATTTCTGCTTCACTGCGTCCGTCTCCCGTGTGCGGCGGCGCTGCTGGTTGGGCCCGAGCTGTCCGCAGGTGCCGCCGACCTGCTCCCGGTCGCAGTAGCTCATCCTGTGTCCCGACGCAGGCACAAAGAATCCACCGCAGTATTTGCAGCGGGCAATGCGCCGCCTGTCCTGCCGGAAGTACAGCAGCAGCTCCAGCAGCCGCAACTCGGATACAGAGGAAAGAACGCACTCATAGCTGCGGCTCAAGGGCAGAGGACGGAAAAGAAAGTTATGATCCAAAAGCCCCGGATAAACGCCGTTCAGCTTTTCATACCGCGCTTCTTGCGTGGCACGCTCCATTCCGTCGAAGGTCATCTCGAAAATGTTCCGGAGCCGAACCTGTATGTGGATGGGCTCTTCAAGGATCTGCACCAGCTCCTGCCCGGCGTAAAGCCAGAAGGATGCCGTGCCGTCGTCGGTACGCGACAGGGAGTAGTTCAACTTCGCCACGGCGACAAAGTATGCGATCGGGTCCAGCTCGCGCAGCAGCTCCGCCGTGGTGAGCGCGTCCGTCGTCAGCTCGACCAGCGCATCCTCGGAAACGGTCGGCCCCTCAGCAAACAGCGGGTAGTCGTACAGCTGCTTGACCTCCGCACGGTACGCCGAGTAATCAATGTCCAACGCGGCGATCAGATCGTCGACCGGCGAGACCGCCGCAAGTCTCTGCTCTCCCGAGCAGTTGTCGGCCATCACAACCGAAATAATGTCCTCACCGTCGATCTCCGCATACAGTCCCGGACGCCTCATATCCTCACCTCTGCACTGAATCTCAAAAAACGCAAAAACAAATTCGCTATCCAAATCTGACGAAAAGTATTTTACCATACGGACGACCGGTCAGACAAATATTTATCGGAGGAATTTAAAATGAAGGAATCAACCTAAAACACCTATGACGAGCTGCCGCTCTTCCTTAACGCGGAGACGGCGGCGAAGCTGCTGGGGGTCTCCATCTCCAGCATGTATGAGCTCATGCATGAAAAGGGCTTCCCGGTCCTGAAAGTCGGGTCGCGTCTTGTGATCCCGAAGGAAAAGCTGCAGGCATGGGTAGAGCAGAGGATTGGAGGTGGAGCATGAGGAAGTACTATCCCTATCCCACCCGCGACCCCATCAAGGATTATTTTCCGCTGCCCAATGAGATCCGCATGCTGGGACTCACGCCGGGCGAGTTTACGGTCTACAGCTATCTCATGCAGTGCGAGGATCGGAAGACCCATCAGTGCTACCCCAGCTACAGAAACATCAGTGAGAACGTCCATCTCTCGAAGAACACCGTGCGGAAGCATATCTGCAGCCTCGTGGAAAAGCGTCTCATCACCGTGGAGCACACGACCATCGTCACCAAGAGCGGGCAAAAGCGTAACGGTACGCTACTCTATACCATCCGTCCCATCGAGGAAGCGATCCGCTACCGGGCGGAGCAGCAGATGGCAAAGGCCGAGGAGGAGCAAGCGAGGCAGCGGGCACAGAAGAAACTGACCAGGCTCACGCAGGGAAGCGTGGCCCAGCGGGAACCCGACGCCGGAGCCGACGATCGGAAGGAAGTGAGCCCTTGACGCGGGTGCCCGCTCTCTGTGCGAAGGGTTGAGAGTGGGCAGCCCCGTGTCCCTCCGGCAAAATCGAGCGGGGAAGCGTCGGTTTACAGGCGTTTTTCCCGGTTCGATTTTCGTACAAGATAAAGAGAGGTGGTCGCAAGCGTCCACCACTCAACCACAAAGCCCCGCAGTGCGGGGCTTTTCCGGGGGTCGGCCAGGTGGTCGTAAAACAGAGCTCACCCGGTTTTGGGTGGTCGTGACCAGCTGAAATGCCCGGTTTTGCGGGGTTTTAACTGTGTCGGGGGGTGAGGCCGGATGTTGAAAAAACAGTAGCTATTCCCGGCGAAACGTGGTATGTGTTTGAGCTGCCAAAGGAGGGACTCAAGATGAACAGCATGATCGAAGAACTGTTCTACGGTACGCTCAACCCATCGGGGAAAAGCTCGCCGGAAGCGGATGAGCTGCTGGGCCTCATCGAGCGGCACGAAACCTGGCTCGCCGGGAATCTGGACGAAGCGGCAAAGGCGGTGCTGGGCAAGCTCACCGACTGCCGCAGAGAGTAAGAAGGGATTACCGCCCGCGAAAATTTCCGGGAGGGATTCACCCTGGGCGTGCGGCTGGTGATGGAGGTCGTCTATGGAGCGGAGGCGGAGGATGGGTAAAAGACCTGACGGGGAAGGCCTCGTGCGCAAGCGCACAGACGGCCGCTGGGAAGGGCGCATCGTCATCGGACACAAGGAGGACGGCGCGCCGGTTTACAAATCCGTGTTCGCCAAAACGCAGAAGGAACTGATGCCGAAGCTGCACGAAGCCATCGACGACTACCGGGGAATCGAGATCAGCGGGAGCGGGGACCTCACGCTGGACGAATGGACGGAGCGCTGGCTCACGGGCTACGCAGAGCCGACGCTCCGCCCCAGCACCGTCCGCGGTTACCGCTGCCTGATCCAAAACCACATCCGTCCGGCGCTGGGCAACAGACAGCTCCGCACCATCACCCGGAACGACGTGCAGAAGTTCTATAACCGGCTCCGGCAGACCAAGGCTCAGAGTCGAGGCCATGAGGGGGAGCGGAACCTCGCGGACTCCATGGTGCGCAAGATCCACATGCTCCTCCATGAGATCCTGGAGGCGGCGGTGCGCTCCCGGCTCATCTCCCAGAACCCCACAAGCGGTACGGTCATCCCCAAGTGCAGCTACTCGCCCAAGAAGGTGCTGAACGAGGAACAGCTGGAGGTATTCATGGAGGCCATCCGGCGGGAGCCCATGTGGTATGACTTCTTCTACACGGAGATCACCACCGGCCTCCGCCGGGGCGAGATCTGCGGCCTGCAGTGGGAGGACCTGGACGAGCAGACCGGCAAGCTCAAGGTGCGGCGCTCCATCCGGGTCGCTCCCGGCGGGGAGCTGGAGATCGGAGAGACGAAAACGGAGAAGGGCGTCCGGAGCATCCTCCTGCCGCCCAGCACCCTGCACATCCTCAAGGAGCGGCACAAGTCGGCCATGACCCGGTGGATCTTTCCCAGCCTGCTGACGCCGGAGAAACCCACCTCGCCCAACGCCGCCTACCAGCGGCTGAAGGATATCCTCCGGGGCGCGGGCCTGCCCGACATCCGCTTCCACGATCTCCGCCACACCTTCGCCACTCACGCCCTGGCCAGCGGCGTGGACGCCAAGACCCTGTCGGGCATCCTGGGCCACACCAATGCCAGCTTCACGCTGGACACCTATACCCATGTCACCACGGACATGCAGAAAAACGCCGCCAACATCGTCGGCGGATTCATGGAAGAACTGATGGGAGGGACCTGATATGGCAAAGCGACGGAAATCAGGGGAGGGGACCCTGCGCCAGCGTACGGACGGACGCTGGGAAGGTCGGGTGGTCGTAGCCTACGACGACAAGGGCCGACCAGTCACGAAAAGCGTCACCTCAAAGACCAAGGCGGAATGCCTCGCCAAGCTGGAAGAGCTGAAAGCCTCCTGCGGTGTCGTGACCGTCAAGGCGCGGCCGGACATGCCCTTCGGGGATTGGCTCGACCTGTGGTATCGAACCTACTCCAAGCCCGCCCTGCGCATTACGACCCAGCAGTGCTATGAGGACCGGATCTACAAGCACATCATCCCCGGCATCGGCACGATCCCCCTGAACAAGCTGCAGCAGAGCGACCTGCAGCAGTTCTACGCGGAACTCAAAAAGAACGGACGGCTGCGCTGGCAGGAGCATTACGGGCCGGGGCTATCTGACCGCATGGTTCGCTCCTGCCATTTCACCTGCCGCTCGGCGCTGGAGAAGGCGGTGAACGAGCGGCTGATCCCGGTGAACCCCGCCATCGGCTGTAAGCTGCCGCCCAAGAAGTCGAGGGAGATGCAGGTGCTGACCCATGAGGAAATGCAGCGGTTTCTGATCCAGGCGAAGGAAAACGATTTCTATGAGCAGGCCGTGCTGGAGCTCTCCACAGGGATGCGCAGGGGCGAGCTCTGCGGCCTCCGGTGGGATGACCTGGACCTGCGGACCGGCGCTCTGCGCATAGAGCGGCAGGTGATCCGCGTCGCTGGTGCGCTCCATATCTCTGAGCCGAAAACAAAAAGCTCCTCCCGCACGATCATCCTGCCGCCGGCAGTGGTGAACGTGCTGAAGGAGCTGAAAGAACGGACAGATTCGGAATGGATGTTCCCGTCGCCGGTGCTGGAGGGCAGCCCGGTGGATCCCCAGAGCGTTTACCGGAAGATGAAAAAGGTGCTGGCCCGCTCAGAGTGCAAGGACATCCGCTTCCACGATCTTCGGCATACCTTCGCCACCACCGCCCTGGAGCACGGCATGGATATCAAGACCCTCTCCGCCATCGTCGGCCACATCTCCTCCGCTACGACCATCGACGTCTACAGCCACATCACGGATACGATGCAGGTCCGGGCGGCGAACCGGATCGAGCAAGGTTTGGGGCGCGGGGAGGCGTTTGTGCCCCGCGAGGACGCCGACGGGAAAGTGCCCGCCGAAACGGAAAAACCGGCGCAGCGGGCGCCGTTCACGCCCTACCGGGGCAAGATCCGCAAATCCGGCACCGGCGGGATCTATGAGATCAACGATCACCTCTTTGAAGGCCGCTACACCCCCACCAACGCCCAGGGCAAGCGGGAGGTGCACACGGTCTACGCCAAATCGCGGGAGGAGGTGGAACCACTACTGGAGCAGATGATCGCCGAGGTGCGGGCACGGATCAAAGAGGAGAAGAAACGGATGAAGGAGACCGCCGGCGGGTCAAATCCTGCGGCAGAGTAGACAAAGAAATAACGACTTCAAAACTGCTCGTGGAAATACAACTTTATCTCTTGTAAAAGAGAAGTTTAAAAACTTCCAGCTCTTGCTTCATGCTGTCCTTGGCGTAATCACCGTACTGATCTATCCAACCATAATCTCCACCGATTTCCCGCTGAATGCGACGCCGTATTTCAGAACCTTTTTGACGCCCTTCGCTTTCAAACCAGTATCGTATTTCCGCTTGTCGATCTGCTCCAGTGCTGCCTTTGCCAAGGATTTCAGTTCTTCCGCCGAAGCATTCCGCTCCGCTTTCAGCTCAATGAGGATTCCCGGCAGGGCCGTGCCTTTCGGCTCCAGCGCCAGATCATAGCGCCCCTCGCCGGATTCCCGGTTGGAGGCGACAAGGTAGCGGTCGTCCACCATTGCCGTCAGACCCAGCATCAGGCCATGGTAGAACATCTCTCCCGCAGTATCGTAATAGCTGGCGGATTGCAGCAGCAGGGTTTCCAGCCGCTTTTGCAGGTCGTCCGCGTTCCCCGTGTACAGCGCCTCCTGGATGGAAATGGCGGTAGACTGAGGAATCAGGCCGTCCAGATTTTCCAGGATCTCTTTTTTGTAGACATAGGCGATCTCCTTGTTCGGAAGCGCTACCTCGCACATATAGCCGTCCCCCATGGACAGCTCCGCGGAGACCAGCTTCAAGTAGCCGGTGACCAGCAGAAAGCTATATACCGACGACGGATTCTCCCGAATCCGCGGATAGACTACGTCCGTATCAATGTAAGTCAGGACGGTGTTCCCCTGCAGGAGAGAATTCAGCTTTTCGTACAGCTCTGCAGTGGCTCCGGTCATGATCTCACCGATGATGTCGTTGGAACTGGTAGAGACCCAGTAGGCCCTGGGCTTGCAGGCATGGCCGAAGTAATTGATGACAGACCAGGGGTTGAAAATATCAGAGGCGCCGAAGCGGTAACCGTCGTACCAATCGCAGATCTCTGCGTACTTCTCCGGCACGTGGTAATCCTCGGCCATCTGCCGGACCTCTTGTGCAGTAAAGCCGAAGTATTCACTGTATTGCTCATCCAGGATGGAGTTGATCTTCAGGTTGTTCAGGCCGCTGAAAATGCTCTCCTTCGCCACCCGGAGGATGCCGGTCAGGAAGCCGTAGGAGAGGTGAGGGTTATCCTTGAAGCCGCCGGAAAACAGATTGCGCATGAAGGAGACGGCTTCATTGTAGAAGCCCAGCAAATGGCCCTGCTGGATCGGCGTGTCATATTCGTCGATAATGATGATCGGCGCGATGCCGTGATGCTCATCCAACATTTTCGAGAGTACCAGCAGGGCGTTCATCAGTTCGGCTTCCCCGGCTGTGCCGTTCACGATCTTCCAATAGTACTCCTTATCGCTGCCGGTGCATTTGGGGCTGTCGGCCAGCTCCCCATGCCGCTGGAACTCGTTGGTGAACAGAAAACGGATGCCCGCCAGCGTGTCTGCCCAGTTGGAGAGCTTTGTGTCCTTGAAGGTGATATAGATGACAGGATATTTGCCCTGATAATTGCGGTATTTCTGCCCGCATTTCCAGATTTTCTTGTTCCGGAAGTATATGGAGGTATCCTCATCTGTCTTCTCGAAAAAGGTGCGCAGCATATCCATATTCAGCGTTTTCCCGAAGCGGCGCGGACGGGTGAACAGGGAAACGACCGGCAGCTCATCCAGGAAATCCCGGATGAGCAGGGTTTTATCCACATAGTAGTATTGGGTGGAGGCCCGCTTGAAATCGGAGATGCCCACGGGCAGGGGAAGCAGCTTCGATTTGGGCGTTTTCACACTTTCTGCGGTTTTCAACCGATGATCGGACGGCTTTTGGGCGTCTGCAGGGATCAGCCAGCGCCGTCCCTCAAGAACCGCGCCGGGGATGCGCCCCTCTTTGCACAGAATGGCTACCCGCCGCGGGGAAAGATTCCAAAGCGCAGCGGCTTCCGCCGTACTTATCAAATCTGCCATGGAAAGACCTCCAATATTGGAGTATTTGTCAGTAGTATACCCGGTTATCGGAACAATGTCAACATTGGGAGAACAATATAAAACGATGAAGGAACAATGCAAATCTGCATTGTTCCTTCGCGGCTAGACGAGTCATTTTCGGCGGGGCAGTATTTGCGATGCTGTAAACAAAGAATAAACGCTTGACAGCAGCGAACTGCGGTTCAAGGTGATGGCACTATATCATTGCAATGATATAGCCCACATTACCATGGCATGGATGCGACTGCGTTGAAAACACTGGACAAGCAACGGGTCAACGATATCGAAAAAGCCCAGGCCCAGACGGTGTATAAGCTCTCCTGCGTGATCGGCTGTGAGATGGAAGAACTGCTGGAGAAGCCGATGAAGTGATAGTCAATGGATCGGATTGCGAGCGTATGTCGGGGGAATGTCGGGATTAGATAATTAGAAATTAGCTTTTATATACTGCTTCAAAACGTCGATTCTGTCTACAGTATCAATTCCATCGCCATTTTGGGCAATGCTGATAGTATCAACGACTGCATTATCTGCGTTTTTCCTTCTCAAATATGAATTGTTTGTACAGATAATATGCTCGTCTCCAAAGATTAATCTCTGGCCCATGTCATCCTTTGACAAATGTGAATCAGAAGCAACCTTCAGATACGGATAATAGGAATTCTGAGACAGATATCTCTCTGTTTTCATAACTAAGAATAAATAAGGATTTGCTATAGCCGAGTTGTTATGCATTTTCCCGTAGAAGCCGGGACGATACGCACTGTATTTAATGTAATAGTATCTAAATGGATACAGACTATTGGTATCACATTCCATCAAATAGTCATCAGCAATTTGCCTGAGGATCTCATTTGAAAACTCTTCATTCAAAGACAATAGAGTCATGAGAGTTCTCTTTGTATTTTCAAATCCGGAATTCGAACTCTTATGGAATAGTTCTTTCCAAGCAAACTGATTTGTCGATCCATATTGATAGCGCCACTTATTACGTTCAATTTGCCCGTAGTCACCGAGTGACATCATTGCACAGTCAATTCTATCCAGGCTGCATCTAAACAATGATTCAAACCTCTTTGCATAAGAAAGATTTTCTAAACCAACTATACTAATCTGACCGTTGAGCAAAAAGTGATCTTCCAACTCAAATACGGTTTCTGCCATATCGGGGTTAGTCTCAAGAAATAGTATCTTCTCTTTTTCTTCCAAAAGCTGACTAACGTTGAAGTTGTTTTCAATAGAATCATCAATACTTCCCGTAAGAATGATCGAATCTGCTTCAGATAGAATGGCGGGCATTCTATTGCGGTCCGTTCTGTCAGACACCTCAGATTCGGAATTCTGAATCAAGTTATTTACGATACGGATTCTTCTTCTGAAATCTTCTTCCGAAACTTTATCAGTGTTCTGTAGGTAAGTTGTAATGGCATATAGAAGCACAATTCTGTTTAATGGGAATTGTCTGTTGCGGCCAGTCTTGTCAGAATAAGAATGCAAGCAATCTTCAAATATGTTAAGGCTAAATCTTGTATCTACCAGGATTTTTCCACTCTCATGCTTGTTTGCCATGAAAGACTTCAAAAAATCAGTTGGTGAATTGTAACCTGGTATGTTGCACCAGCAATCCAGGAATCTTTCCATCGTTTCAGCATTCTTAATGGCTTCCTGGCAATTAGTTGAGAAGTACTGCCTTAGAAGGTCAAATTCATCGTTGCTTCTCCCAAGCGGTGATTCATTCTGGCGATAGCAAATCACATCACAAATGAATTTGAAGTAACGCAAAAACTCATCATCAATTATGCCGCCATCAGAAATACTGCGATATTCCCATAAAAGATCTGTCCATTCACGGTCAATTTTTCCCATAATACGATTAGCGAGGCATTCATCCATACTGCGGATTTCTCGCTCAAGTTCAGCCTTGAAATGCTCAAACGAAGTGAGTGGTTTACCACGTGAATTCATCTTAATGTAGAGTTCATCTGTCAATCCCATATCTTTAATAGGAAGGAAATAGAAAGTAATGCACCTCTTTTTAAGCCTATCCCAGAGGTCGGTTACGTCCTTGAACTTCTTATCGATCGAGTCGAGCATAACGAGCATGGACCCGATTGTTGGATCATTCTCCCAATCAAGCGGAAACCACGCTTGATTTACAATTTCCTTCGATACTGCTGTTTTAAACTCAGGGTTAAAGTCAACCAGATCAATACAGAAATAACGTGCACTATACCTAGTTTCATAGCTGAATTTCTTTAAGAAGCTGTATTCTTCTTCCGAAACCCGCCCTTTCTTTGCCGCGTACCAATGAAGGAGAAATAGTGTAGTAAGACGTTGCTGACCATCCAGAGGTGTCATATTGCCATCAGCGTCGACATCTCCATATACGAAATCAAGAGTGATAGGCTTTTCAGTAACAGCCTTATATAAGGATTCAAGGAATCTTTCTCGTACGCGAGTTACATCAGGACTCTTTCTGCCCTGAGCAAAGTCTCTCTGGATAATTGGAATGATGATCTTTTTAAGTTGTACCTCTTCCTGATTCTCTCCAAATGTTGTATCAAAAATGTCCATGAAGGAGTGAAGTGTTGTAGCCATCTTAGGTCTCTTCCTTTTCTATAACAATTGGCTCTTCGAGGTATGATCCCAATACTGTATTTATTGCCTCAACATATGCTACTCTATCGACGTGACTCCAGAAATGAAGCTGGTTGTCAGCGGATGGTGTGTAGTACTTCAAGAATACCATTCTGGTGCAGAATGGAATATACTGACCGGCTTTGTCCATTTGAATGATTTCATTTCGTTTAACATCAAAGGTTGAGTTATTCAGTACGGCGTTATCTGTTGAACTCAGCAAGGCCATATTAGCAATCGAGTGAAGGTATTCTCTGTTTCCTTTTACAGAAAGCAAATCCACGACTTTCTGCTGAATTGCATTAAACTCCGACCCTTCAAGCTTAGCTTTTGCTATAGCGTTGTTCATCAGTTTGATCAGTTCGTCAGAATCATTGCTCACAGATTTCACAGAAGGGATATGACGCGTAAGCCACTCTTTCCACATTTCCTGCGTTTTTAAACCTTCTGACTGTTGCGCATGTATGTGTTCAAGGCTCCAAGTTACTTTCCCGCCCTTGCCAAACTTATATTTGTCAAATGGAAACCACTGTGAATACTCACCGTTCTTACGGACGGACTCAACGTTGAATAGCAGAAGCAGCGTTGTTATTTTTTTCCGATCCAGGGGCTTTTCATAGCTCAAATCTGAATAGTTGCCCTTAATCCTAATGCTGTCTCGGATAAAACAATCAAGGGACCCTCGAAAATCATCCTTGGTCTTATCTTTCGAAAGGTCAAAGATTTCCTGAAGAGTGAGCGTATTGGAAGTGATTAAATATCCAATCTTGTGATAGAGTTCGTGGTTTCTGTGCCAATCTTTCAACACCAAGAATGTTTGCTGAATACTTCGCCATATACTATCAAGTGTTTGGGTCTGATGCATTTCATCGAATTTAAAGAAAGTATAATACTTGTCTCTATTATCAGTTGGCTTGCCTGAAATGAGGTCTAGAACAAGATCAATTCTTGTCTGGTAATCTGAATATGTTTTATTTGTCAAGAAATACCACAAAGAATCCTCGTGTAGCTCCTTCTCTATATTATCCCATTGAAGAGATATTTCCTCCTGCTTTTCCTTATTAACAGTTTCATCATTATCTTTGCTTAGAAACATAGCCTTCACAAGTTCGGCATTTGTTAGTGGTATTTTACCGATGTTAAGACGTTCAAACAGTCCAATAGAATCTTCTGACTCGCCAACTTCATACCAGATGATTTTGACGATTTCATCAAAATACTTATTTACGTTTGTAAGTGTTGATTTTCTATCTCGCTCGGAAAACCACTTCTTTATGCTACCATAAGCAGAACAAAGGAACCAGAAATCAATATTCTCTTCCTTTCGGGATTCGTCTATTGTTTTTAAGAAATCCTCAGACCTCTCCCTGGTTTCATATGAAAGAGTAAACTTTGGTTCATCTATGAAGCCAAAACTCTCTTCATTCATAAAGCGATAGATAAGATATATAGTAGTTAGCCGCTGCTGACCGTCGATCAATTCAAAGCAATTACCGTTCCTTTTAACGACAACTGGCTGAAGACAGTAGTTTCGCTTGCCCTCAGTAGAGTATATATCATCAAGCAGACGTAGAACTTCTGCCTCTCCCCAACGATATCCGCGCTGATATGACCGAACATAGAAAGTTCCTTTGATGTCTCCAACCAGTTTTGTATCGAGAATGATTTCGTTATTCATGGCGCTTCACTTCCATTTTTAGTTCTTATGAAGTAGTATACAATATGAAAAGAAAAAAGTCGATTTCTACTTAAGAAAACGACTTTTTTGGTCCGAGTGGCGCGATTCGAACGCGCGGCTTCCAGCTCCCAAAGCTGGCGCCCTACCAACTGGGCTACACCCGGAAATATGTAATTTTGGCGTTTGCGAAGCTATTATACCACGCTCGCCGTTGTGGTCAAGCATGTGGTCGTTGCGGTATTTCGCGGGAAAAAGCGGGGGAGGGGAAGTGCCACTAACCCCAGCATAATAAGGGCTTCCCGGGCTTCGCGCCATCGCCGCCGCGCCCGCCGCGTACATGCTCCCAAAGCACCCGCGCTACCAGCTGCGCCACACCCGGACATGCGGCGGAGGATCCCCCTCCGCCGCGAAGCATTATACCGGGTTTCTCCGTTGATGTAAAGCCCCATTTGCCCCTCCGGCAGAGGTCCGTCCGCCGCCCCGGGGCGGGAAAACGGGCGTTTCCGGCGGCCTCCGGAGACAGTATGCAATAATCCTTGCAGTTTCTGGTGGATTTCGATATAATACCTTGTTCAAGGGAAGGAGGTGCAGGGACTGAATACGGACAGCGCGTTTTTCCTTCTCTGTTTTCTGCCCGCCCTGGGGCTCCTGTATTCTCTCCTGCCGGGAGAGCGGGTCAGAAACGGGCTGCTGCTTTTGGGCAGCCTGGCCTTCTGCGCCTTCGGGCGGCTCTCCGGCCTGATCCTCCTGGCCGTCTTCGCCCTGGTAAACTGGCTCCTGGGTCTGGGCGCCGCCTGCCGGGGAAGGGGAGGCAGGGCCTTGATGCTCCTGGGGATCATCCTGGATCTGGCCTTCCTGTGCGCCTTCAAGTATCTGGATTTCCTCCTGGCCCCCCTGCTGCCGGGAGCCGCCGCGGCCTGGCGGGAGCTGGGCCTGGCGGCGCCGCTGGGCGTCTCTTTCTTCACCTTCAAAGCCGTCTCCTATCTGATCGATACCAGCCGGGAGCCGGAGAAGGTATGCCGGAACCCCCTGCATATCCTGCTGTACCTCTCCTTCTTCCCCCAGCTGGCGGCGGGGCCCATCACCCGGTTTTCCGATTTTGCGCCTCAGCTCCGGGGCAGGGGGAGAAGCAGCGAGGATCTGGCCCTGGGGCTCCGGCGCTTCATCCTGGGCCTGGGGAAGAAGCTCATCCTGGCCTCCGCCTGCGCCCGTCTGGCGGACGCCGCCTTCCGGGAGGGAGCGGCTCTGTCCCTGCCCCTGGCCTGGCTGGGCGCCGTGGGCTATCTGCTGCAGATCTACCTGGACTTCTCCGGGTACAGCGACATGGCCATCGGCCTGGGCCGTATGTTCGGCTTCCGGACCCCGGAGAACTTTGACTATCCCTATATCGCCGTCTCCGTCACGGATTTCTGGCGGCGCTGGCATATTTCCCTCTCCCGCTGGTTCCGGGACTATGTGTATATCCCCCTGGGCGGAAACCGGAGGGGAAGGGCCCGGGCCGCCCTGAACAAGCTCGTCGTCTTCGCCCTCTGCGGCCTCTGGCACGGGGCCGCCTGGACCTTTGTCCTCTGGGGCCTGTGGCATGGCGTGCTCTCCGCTCTGGAGACCCTGGGCCTGCCGGATCCCCGGCGGCTGACCGGGACCCGGCCGGGCCGGGTGCTGGGCCATATCTATACCCTGCTGGCGGTATGCCTGGGCTTCGTCCTCTTCCGGGGGGAGAGCCTTGCCGCCGCCTGGGGAGTGATCGCCGCGATGTTCACTCCCGCCGCCATGACGCCCGCCGCGGCGGCGGCCCTGCACCTGGCGGGGAACACCCGGGATCTTCTGCTGCTTCTGGCGGGGGCGGCGGTGTGTCTGCCCCTGGGCAGACTGTTCCCCCGGCTGGGGGAGAGCCTGGGGGAAGGGAGGCTGCGGCCCCTGTCCTTCGTCCTTTGCTTCCTGCTCCTGGCCCTGTGCCTCACGGAGCTGGCCGCCGGGGGCTTTGCCCCGTTTATTTACACGCAGTTTTAGGGGGGTGACGCCGTGAAGAGGGGAAAACGCTCCGCCGTCTGCTTTAGCCTGTGCTGCCTGCTTCTCTGCGCCGTCCTCAGCCTGGGGATGCTGGCCTTCGGCCCTGCGGGAGCGGGAGCCAATGAACGGCTGGCTCAAAAGCCGAAGCTCAGCAACAAGGGAAAGCCGAACTGGGCCTGCCTCTCCCAACTGGCGGACTGGATCGGGGACCATTTCTGGCTCCGGCAGGAGCTGATCACCGCCCGGAACGGGCTGGCGGGCCTCACCGGCTCCAGCCCCGTGGAGGACGTGATCCTGGGCCGGGAGGGCTGGCTGTACTATGCCCCCACCCTGGGGGACTATACCGGCGCCGCCGCCCTGTCTGACGGGGACCTGGCCTCTGCCGCGGCGAACCTGGGCCTCATGGCGGAATACTGCCGGGACCGGGGGCTGACCTTCCTCTTTGTCCCCGTGCCCAACAAAAACACCCTGTACCCGGAGCATATGCCCGGCTATACCCCCGGAGAGGAGCGGGATCTGCAGCGCCTTCTGGCCCTGCTTCCCGGGGAGGGGGTCCCCTTCGCGGACCTGTACCCCCTTTTCGCCGCCCGGGAGGAGACCCTGTATTACGCCCATGATTCCCACTGGACCGTGAAGGGCGCCGCCCTGGCGGCGGACGGGATCAACGCCGCTCTGGGCCGGGAGAGCCGGTATTTCGCCGCAGACTTCTCCGGGGAGCAGCGGCATGACGGGGACCTGTACGAGATGCTGTACCCCGCCGCCCGGGATCCGGAGACGGGCCCGATATACGGGGGGACCTTCCGGTACACCCGGGAGGGGGCGGATACCCGGCCGGACAGCATCACCATCAACACCGAGGGGGAGGGGACCGGCGGCCTGCTGGCCTACCGGGACTCCTTTGGCAACGACCTGTATCCCTTCCTGGCGGACAGCTTTGCCTCCGCCCGGTTTTCCCGCAGTACGGTATACGACCTGACCGCCGCGGAAAAACTGGGAGCGGATACGGTGCTGGTGGAGCTGGTGGAGCGCAACCTGCCCTACCTGCTGACCTATGTGCCCAGGATGCCCGCGCCGCGGCGGGCGCTCACCGGCGGGGAGGAGACCGGCGGCGCGGTGGAGCTGGTCCGGAGCAAGGGAGACGGACCGGAGGGCTGCATCGGTTATTCCGGCGCGCTGGATCCCGCCGCCGGAAGGGCATACCTGCAGTGCGCCGGAGGGTGTTACGAGGCCTTCCGCCGGATGGACGGCGGTTTTTTCGCCTGGCTGCCGGAGGGGGAGACCCCGGAACGGGTGCTTTACCGCCTGGGAGACAAGCTCCTGTCCGCCCCGGTGGGAACGATTACGGACTGATCCGAAGATTTCATGATAGACGGAGATACACCATGAAGAAACTGCTTATCCCGGTATTCTGCATTCTGCTGGCCCTCCTGTGGGCCTGCTCGTCGCCGGCTGCTCCGGCGGCTACCGCCGTTCCCTCGGCGGCTCCCGCGCCGGAAGCCACCCCCGCCCCCGTGCCTGCGGAGACCCCGGAGCCGACGGCGGTTCCCACAACGGAGCCCACGCCGGAACCGACGCCGGAGCCCACGCCGGAACCGACGCCGGAACCCACGCCGGAACCGACGCCGGAACCCACGCCGGATCCTACGCCGGAGCCCACAACGGAGCCCACAAGGAGCCCCGAGGAGCTCAAGGCCATCGCGGAGGGGTATATCGACGAGCCGGTGGAGGAGCTGTTCAAGGCCATCGGTCATCCCCAGAGCTCGGACTATGCGCCCAGCTGCCTGGGAGACGGGGAGGACGGGAACCTGTATTACGATGGCTTCACGGTATATACCTACCGGGAAGACGGGGAGGAGACCGTGAGCTATGTGGAGTAAGCGCCTGATCGCTCTGTTCCTTTGCCTGACGCTCCTGAGCGGGATCTCTTCCGCCCTTGCCGACGAAGACGAGGAGGAGCAGGAAGAGTGGATCCCCCTGATGCTCCAGACCGGCATGGAGCAGCATACCCCCTATCTCCGGGGGTATGGGGACGGCACCATCCGGCCCGATACCTACCTGACCATGGCGGAGGGCTGCCAGCTGATCTACGGCCTTCTCCGGTACCGGCCCGAGGATCGGGCGGAGATCCCGGGGGTGGAGAAGGGCATGTGGTACTATGACGCCATGTCCCTCCTGGCCTCCAGGGGCATCCTGGACCTCCAGCGGGACGGAAATATCCTGCCGGATGCGGCCATGAGCCGGGGCCAGTTCATCCTCATGCTCACCCGCTTCTTCCCGGAGCTGGAGGAGGGAAGCTGCAGCTACCCCGATGTGCCCGGCAACACCCCTTGGTACGGCGCGGTGGCGAAGGCCACCGGGCAGGGCTGGATCCAGGGCTATGAGGACGGGACCTTCCGCCCCATGGGCCCGCTCACCCGGGCGGAGGCCGCCGCTGTGATCAACCGGGTCCTGGGGCGCAGGGCGGACCGGGAGGCGTTGGACGCCCATCTGGTCATCCCCCTGTTCACCGATCTGCCCGCCTCCCACTGGGCCTATGAGACCCTGCTGGAGGCCGCAGTGAGCCATACCTCCGCCGGAGCGGGAGAATGGGAGACCTGGACGGAGGTCACGGATCCCCGGCTGTGCTATGAGCCGGGTCCGGTGCCGGCAGACGGCGAAGTCTACTGGGCCGGGGAGGACGGATATATCTGCCGGGATACCGCCGTGGGGAATCTGTACTTCGGCCCGGACGGCCGGTATACCTGCGGGGATGAGGAGACGGATCGGCTCATCAAGGAGATCCTGGCCGGACTGTATGATTCGCTGCTCACCCGGGAGGAGCTGCTCCGCGCCGCCTTCGACTATACCGTGAAGAGCTTTGCCTACCTCCGGCGGACGGAGTCCTACGAATGGGGCGCGACGGGCTGGGAGGTGGAAGAAGCCAACATCATGCTGAACACCGGCAGGGGCAACTGCTACAGCTATGCCGCCGTCTTCTGCCTCCTGGCCCGGCAGCTGGGCTATGACGCGGAGGCCGTCAGCGGCGGCGTGAACTGGAACCCTCGGCCCCACGGCTGGGTGGAGATCGAGTTCGACGGGGTGCCCTACATCTTCGATACGGAGCTGGAAATGGCCAAGAAGGGGCAGTATCATTTCTGGAAGCTGGCCCATGAGGACGTGCCCTGGCCGTATCACTGGGCGGAAACCGCCGAAGAGCCCGCGGAGGAGGAGCCTGCGGAGAATACCGCTGAAGCTGACGGCGAAGAAGCCGGGGAGTAAAACGATAAAACCATCCGGGGCGCTGCATCGCCGCGCCCCGGAGACTATTTTTCGAGCTCTTCACCGCCTGGGTTATCAATGCCTGTATATGCTGCAGCGGAGCTCCTCGTAGACCTGCCGCACCAGACGGCTGCGGTGCATGGAAAGCTCGTCCCCCGGTATGCCCATATAGCCGCCCATGAAGCAGTAGCCGCCCCCCTCCGCCAGGGTGAGGATGGTGCTGCGCACGGATTCCACGATCTCCTCATCCGTGCAGTCCGGCTCGATAAAGCGGCCCCGGGCGTCCCAGCCTCCGCCCAGCACCAGGCTGTTGCCGTATTTTTTCTTAATGGCGGGCAGATCGTTGCAGGTCTGGCACGGCTCCCAGAGCGTGGTGCCGATGGAGCGCATCATCTCCAGATAGGTCTCGCATTTTCCGCAGTTGTGGAAGGTGATCGGCAGGCCCCGATCCCGGCCGAACTTCGCCTGCCGATCGTACTGGGGCAGGAAGATCTCGGCGTAGGCCTCCGGGGACATGAAGGGCGCCCCCCATGCGGCGGTATCGTCCTTGATGGAGATCACATCCGGGTCGTAGTATTCAATAATGTGTTCGCAGACGGAGCAGTAGAAATCGCAGAGGTAGTCCGCCAGGGCCCGGCATTCCTCCGGCTCTTCATAGATGGCGCAGAGGCCCTCCGTAAACCCCATGAAGGCCATGAGGTTCTGGAAATACCCGAAGTGCAGGTCCAGGGCAAGGGCGGTCTGGCTCCGGTCGATGCCGGAACGCCGTATATCCTCCCGGCAGATGCGCGCCCAGTCGTAGCCGGAGATATCCGGAGCCTTGATCACGTCCCGCCATTTTCGGATATCCTTCAGGATGAAATCCGAGGTCTTGGGCATGGTGGCTCCGTATACGGCGTCGGAGTAGACGTACTCCACCCCGAAGGGGTCAATGCCGCCCACGAAGTTCTTTCGGTGGTTCTGCAAAAAGCCCGGAGAAACCTGGATGCAGGTGGGGGTAGGGCCGCCGGGGGGCGGCGCGACAATGCTGTAGGTAGGGATCCATTCCGGCGTCTCCCCCCGAAGCGTCATGAGAAAGTTTTCCTTTTCTGTCAGCATGATCCTGTCCTCTGCAAAATGACTCAGTCTTTTTTCGTGATCTCGATATAGCCTTCGTCCGCGTTCACCAGAACCAGATCCCCGGTCTCGATGTACTCCATGGGGTCCTTCTCAAAATCGGTCATGGAGGGGACATGGGCCTGCATGGTGCAGAGCACATTCAGAGGGCTGGATACCGTATGCACGAAGGCGGCGGGCTTTCGGCCCACGCCGTAGGACATGAAGCCTCCGGAGCCCCTGGCGGAGTGGAATACCAGGACCTTGTCCGTATAGGGCACCCTGAATAGGGGATGCTCCCGCTCGGTGGTGTAGCCGTTCATGGGGCTGCAGTTGGTGAAGCCCTGCAGGGGTTTGGGGGATACCAGCGCCTCCGCCTCGACCTTTCCGGGCCATTCCGCCCGGCCCTTGATTCTGATCTTTCTCATGGTCACCTCCAGCAGCCGTGCCAACGCCCGGTGAGGGCGGCGTCGATGCATTCGTCCGTGGAGCCGTAGCAGACCTGCAGCTTGCCGTCTTCTTCGGGATAGCAGCCGGTGACGTAATTCGCCTGCTTGGCCGTATCTACGGCTATGCAGCGCACCCCCTCCGGCACCGCGCCCATGGCGGCGAGGCAGGCGCCGGACATGAGCGTGACCCCGGCGGCCTCCAGGGCTTTCACATAGCCCATGCCCAGGGCGGCGCTGTAGAGCCAGGGATTCGTCATCACCCACATGGGGATGCGCACCCGCTTGCCCTCCAGCTTATGCACCAGCCGCATCAGGTCCACGATGTTCAGGTGAGGGCAGCCCAGATAGACCATATCCACCTCGTCGGTGGTGTGATAATTGAGGTACTCATAGGCCTCCCGCAGCTTGGCCTCTCCCACCAGAGCCTCCCGCTCCGGCTTCCTGCCGCCGAAGGCATATTCCAGGGTGGGCGCCTCCGGCGTGCTGCCGGGAATGTGGTACATGGCCACGCCGCCGCCGGTATGGACAGCGGAGTTCAGCTTCTGGAGCTGGGTGGTGGTGGGCTTGGCGGTGCCGGTGAGCACCGGCACGGAGCATTCCACCTCCGCACCCACGGCATAGCCGAACACGTCCCATTCCAGGTCCGTGTGGATAAGCCGGTCCGTTTTGATGAGAACGGTGCCCCAGCGGTTTTCCGTTATGTGCATGCCGTAGTAGGGGGCCTTCCCCAGAAAGCAGGTGGCAAAGGTGCCGTCGAAATTGGTCCTGGCCCCCAGCACCGCATTGCAGTAGGGGATCTGGGAGCTCTCGAACCAGGAGCAATGCTGGCCGATGGTGGGCCAGTAGGACATGGTGAGGTAGTTTGCGCAGGAGTGGGAGGTGAGCATCCCCATCTTCCGGTAGAGCTTCATCACGTCCTCGTGCAGAGCCTGCTCATGGAACTTCGGGTCATCGTGCCGGTCCTCTGCCCGGCGGTAGGCGCAGATGCCGCAGCCCTCCCAGCCGTGGATGGGGGCCTCCTCGGGAAAGGGAGACTTATCCGCGAAGGTGGGGATGGCGAACTGCGCGCCGGAGTCCGCCAGCTCCTTGAGCTGGTCATAGGTAATGGCGTAATAGGGGGACATGCCCAGCATGGGGGTATGCATATCCCCCGTGCCGTCCAGGTCGATCAGGCATTCCGCGCCGGCAACCTGGGCCAGCTCCACCAGGTACTCCATGCAGATCCGCCGGACCTCGCCGCCCTCGCCCTGGAGCAGGCGTTTTTCGTCGTCCTTCAGCTTAATCGTATTCAAAGGGCTTTTCTCCCATCATATCAGATTCTTGTGTCTTTTGCACGCCGTACCCGGCAGGGCGGAACGGGAACAAAGGCAAAGGGGTTCCCGTTCCGCAGAAGCCGGGCTTATGCCGCCCGGTAGCGGTCATAGGCGCTCTGATAGATATCGATGATGTCCTGCATGCCCATGGCATAAATGGCGTCAACATAGGCTTCCCACTCGTCGAAGCTCTTGTCCCCGGTGAGGAAAAGGCCGTAATTCTCCAGAATATAGGTGGAGATATCGCCGGAGAGGTCGTTGATCTCCTTCTCCTCCTCCGCCGTCATGCGGCAGCCCACGGGGAACTCATAGGCCGCGTCGTAGGCGTAGTCGCACCAGAAAGCGCGGACAGCCAGGATTTTCTCGCCCCCGTCGTAGATGAGCTTGCGGTTCGTATCCTCCAGACCATGCTCGAAGATGTTGTTCAGGGCATAGAAGGAGCAGATCCAGCTGAAGCCCATCTCGTGGGTCAGGGCCCACTCGGTCGCCCGGATATTTCCCTCCGCGTCGTAGTCCCATACCACGCCCTGGGGCCCGTAGGAGTTGTAGAAGCAGCCATAGGGGGAGTAGCGGAAGTCGCACCAGGACACCGCCAGCTCGATATTCTCGCACTTGGCGGAGATGGAGCTGCAGCCCGCCTGCACCCGGTTCATATCCCCGCCGCAGTGGAGCACCTGCCCCTCGTAGCGTACCGGCCGCTTGAGGCCGGTCCAGTCGCAGTCCTCATCCATGCTGCTGTTGTTGTAGCCGCTGATTTCCGTCGCCGCCATATCCATGATGGCCACCTCTCCCCGGGCGATCTTGTCCGTGAAGGAGGCGCTGCTGGCATAGCCGCCCCAGTTGGGGTCGATGAGCCCGGCGGCATAGAACTCATTCATCTTCTGCATGAAGGCCTTATCGCCCTCCGTCATATCGCCGAAGGTGACGACGTCGTCCTTGACGAAGCGGTCGGGAAGGCCGGAGGAGTTCAGGTAGCTGAGGGTATCGAAGGAGGGGGAGGTGACGTAGTAGCCCTTCACCTCGATCGCTGAGGTGAGCGGCCAGGGGTATTCCACCTTGTCCACCTGGCTCTTGATGGCGCTGAGCACATTGAACCAGTCGTCCCAGGTGAGGATGTCCTCCACCTTCATGCCCACCTTCTCCACGTAGTCCTGCCGGATGACCTTGTTCGTGGAATAGGTGGTCGTCATCCACATGTTGTAGAACGCGATGATGAGGTCGTCCGTATAGAAAACGGAGTCGTAGGTCTTGGTGTCCTTTTTGTCGTGGGTGGCCTCGTAGATGTAGCTGGGGCAGTAGTCCATATAGTCGTGGATGTTGACGAAGTAGCCTTCCTCCACAGCCTCATAGTAACTGCCGTTGTAGAAGGTGATGCCCTGGGCCATGATGTCCGGCAGGTCATCCGCCGCCAGCAGGGTGGCAAAATTGGTGCCGCGGGTATCCCAGGGAACTACCTCGTACTCGATGTGGATGCCGGTGAGCTGATCCATTCCCTGGGGCAGCGGCATGGAGCCGTAGCCCTCCTCGGGGATGTACTGGCTCATGAAGGTGGAGGTCCAGAAGGAGAGAACCTCGTCCGTGGTGGAGATGGGCAGCTCGTACTCATAGGGTGCGGTGGGGAAGCCGTTAGCGTCCTTCTCGAACTTGCCCGCTGCGAAATTATAGGGAGATGCGGGGGTGGGTTCCGGGGTGGGCTCGGGAGTGGGCTCGGGAGTGGGCTCCGCAGTGGCAGGCGCTTGCGTGGCGGGCGCCTGTGTCGCCGGAGCTTCTGTTGCCGGCGCCTGTGTCGCCGGGGCCTGTGTGGCCGGCGTCGTCCCGCCGCCGCCGCAGCCGGCGAACAGGGACAGGAGCAGCAGCAGCGCGATGGTCAGGGCAATGGCTTTCTTTTTCATGTTGATCCTCCTATTCAGATTCTTTTGGAATATCTGTTTTATTTGCCTGGGGTCCGACGTCCTTTATTCGGGACAGTGAAGCAGGACGCCCTGTGCCGCGAGACGCGCCTGCAGGCGGTCCACCTTCAGGGCGGAGAAGTCCTCCGTCATGGCGGCGGCGGTCCCGGCGGCCTGGCCGGTGACGGCGCAGGGAGGAATGACCCGGGTCACATCCCACATCTCGTCCGTAACGGAGATGCAGCGGCCGGCGCAGATCAGATTCCGCACCTCCTTCCCCCAAAGGGCGCCGTAGCTCAGCTCAAAGGCGGGACCGGAGCGCCGCCAGTCCCCGGTCATGCCGATGCTGTCCGGAAGGAAGACGTGATCCGTGTCCACCCCCTGCTCTGCGCTGCCCACCAGCCGGCGGGACATGCGCACCAGGGGGATGGTGGATATGGTGACAGGGGAGAAGTCCGGCTGCTCCGCCTTTTTTTCCAGGATATCCGCATACATTTGCCCGTGGGCGGCGGTCACCGCCCGGCTGAGCTCCGGCCCATCCACGCCGCTGAAGCGCAGGTCTCCGCTGAGCTCCCGGGCCTCCGCACGGTAATCCGTGTGGTCGTTGATGACCCGGCCGCTGGACTGCTCAGGCAGGTCCGCCAGACCGAACATTTTCAGGTCCACCCGTCCCCCCTGGGCGAAGTAGTACCAAGAGGCAAGCCGGTTTCCCCGTCCGTACAGGGCGGTACGGGCCCCGGCCAGAGCGGCAATGTCTGCGTCTCCGGTGCAGTCCACCACTCGACCGACCCTTACCGCGGAGCGGCCGGACTTGTTCTCCAGGATGAGGGCGTCAACGCGGTCCCCTGTCATAGCGGCGGAGCATATGGTCGTGCCATAGAGCAGTTCCACCTTCAGGTCCAGGAGAAGCCGCTCCGCCTCCAGCGCAAAGAGGTGGGGATTGAAGCGGGCGATATACCGGGCGGTGCTGCGCTCCTCCCGACCGGCGCTCCGGGTCCAGACCTCCGGCGGCGGCAGCTCTGCCCCGTGCAGGATGGATAGGCGCAGCAGCTCCTCCCCCAGCCCGGCCACAAGCTGGTTCCCCCTTCCGTCGCAGAGGGGCAGAAAAATGGTTACCAGACCCAGGGTGGCCATGCCCCCCAAGGCGTATTCCCGCTCAATGAGCAGGACCCGGGCTCCGTTCCGGGCCGCCGCGGCTGCCGCGGCGATACCCGCGATGCCGCCGCCTGCTACCACCGCCTCATATTCTCCGATGACGGGGATCTCTCTGGCAGATTCAAGGATATGGGCCATTGTATATTCAGCTCCTTCCGGCGGCTTGCATCCGTCGGTTATTTTGGTTATAATCAAAATATAATAAGCAATATGCATATGAGGATGGAGACGAGGAGGCGGTTATGGACCGGATCACCCTGCAGCAGCTCATGCTCTTCCTCCGCCTGGCGGAGCATCCGAAGCTCTCAGAGGCCGCGGAGGAGCTGTATATCTCACAGCCCGCCCTGAGCAAGAGCCTGGCGGTGCTGGAGCGCCGTCTGGGCCGCACCCTGTTCCGGCGCACAAATCGGGGCCTGGTGATGACGGAGGCGGGGGAGAGGCTGTACAGGGAGCTGAACGGGCCGGTACGCGCCGTTGAGCAGTCCCTGCGGGAGTTTGCCCGATCCGGGGCGGAAGCCAAGCGCAGCCTGCGCATCGGATACCCCAGCTCCTACGACTACAACGAGGATTTCGACTGCATCCGCGCGTCGGTGCGGCGGTACCGCGAGGCCTATCCCCAGGTGGACGTTTCGGAGTATCTCTTTGAATTCGTTCCCCTGCGCCAGGCGCTCCTGCATGGGGAGATCGACCTCATCATTGGCCAGAAGGTCCTTTCCAGCCAGCTCAAGGGCACTCGATCCAGGGATATCGCCCTCTTCCACCTGTACATCGCCATGGCCCACGACCATCCCTTGGCAAGCGATGAAGCGCAGCGGCAAGAGCTGCGGCCCGAGGACCTGCGGGAGGAGACCTTTCTGGAGGTCTTTTGCTATGAGCCTGCGCCTGGGGAGCGGGCGAACCTGGAGCAGGCCTGGGGCTTCGCGCCCCGAACCGAGTATGTGCCCAACTTCCAGACCCTCACCCGGGCCCTGAGTCAGGGCAAAGGGATCAGCCTTTGCGGCCATTTCGCGGAGGCCGCCACGGAAAACGCCCTGGTATTCCGGCCCTTCCCGGATAAGCCGCCCCTGAGCCCCAGCGCCATCACCGCCATCTGGCGGGAAGGGGATATCTCCCCGGAGGCGGAACGGCTGTTGGAGCTGTTTCCCGGCATGGAAGAGGCATAAGACCGCAGGCCGGGACCATTCCAGAGAAATTATATAACAAGCCGCAGAGGCATGGTCATCGCAAAAACAGCGTCTGATATAACCGAAAGGTATATCAGACGCTGCGTTTTTGGCACTGGGGAACAACAGATGCTTACTTCGGGCTGTTGACGATCCCCGTGAACAGGGGGAGGCCGTCGAAGTTGGTGACCAAAAAGAGGAAGGGGCGGTCTGCGGTGAATTCCACGCTCTCCTCCGGAGGCATGGCAGCCCCGGCTGCCATCATGATCACCGTATAGGCGGCTCCGGTGCAGCCCTCCTCGTCGATCATCACCCGCGCGGCGTGCTTGGCCTGGGAGACAAAGATGGGATCCTCCACATCAGTGGTGAGGGGCGTAAAGTCGGACACGTCCGTATCGAACACATCCCGTACCCCAAGGGCCTTCAGCCCGTCGATCAGATCCAGGTCGGAGGATACGTCGAAGCGGGGCGCGGCGAAATGGACGGTCAGGCGCTTCTGCTGAGCCCAGTCGTATTTCCTTCGGCTCAGGATAAAGGAGAGCGCCTCCTCCCGGCCCAGGAGCTCCTCCGGAGAAACCCCCTCATCCGGCAGGATGAACCACATGGCCCCGTCGTTCTCCAGCCTCAGGAATACGGCGGAGAACCCGTCCCCCCAACAGTACTCGCCGATGAAGGAGCGATGGAGGAAATCCGTCTCCTGCTCTCCGCCCGGCGCATGGAAGGTTTGGGGAAAAGTCTGTTCTTTGGAAAACTTATCGTGCCATGGAGCCTTGAAATAGAGGGTCGCGGCAAGGGCCAGGACCGTGCGGGCGTCCATGCTCAGGCCGGATACCTGGTCCTTCAGCAGATCCCCGGTCTGCTCGTTCAGCCAGTCCCGCAGAGCCCGGTCATATTCCGGGGAGCCCATGGTCCCCCGGAAGCTGGAGGCGTAGTAGTCCTCAGCCAGAATATCCAGGGTTTCCTGCACGTAGCCGATCCGGTCGCTCATCCAGAGGGAGGCGGCCGGCAGACAGGACACCATCCCGTCCTCCCGGTACCCGGCGTTCCACAGGGCCTTCGCCCGCCGGCGCAGGGCCCGGATATCCTTCTCCCCCAGGAGGGTGAGGATCTGAGCCCGGCTCTCTCCATCCGTCGTCTCCGCCAGCATGGCCAGCGCCGTATAGATGTTCATGGGGGCGCAGACCCGGTTCTCCTTCCCGGCGCCGGAGAGGAATTCACCCAGACAGGCCCGGAGCCAGGGCTCCAGCCCGTCGGCATACCCCGCCGGCTGGTTCCGCTGGGCTTCCAGGCTTTCCCGCCAGGCGGACCAGTCCTCCTGCGTGTTCAGATTCTCATAGTCGGGACAGGGGGCCATCTCCGGGTATACCGCCCGGGCCAGGGGGGCATAGGCGGCATTCGCCGCCGGGGTTTCCGGATCCTCCGTAGGAACGGGGACGGGCGTGCCGTCCGGAGAGGCGGCGGACGCCTGTTGTGTTTCCCCCGGGCCGGTATGGGACGGGGAGCTCGGCGATTGGTTTTCGCCGCAGGCGCAGAGGGCCAGCAGCAGGGCCAGCAGGGGGATAAGCGCAAGATAACGGGGCATGGATATTCCCTCCTTACGAAACAGCGGTTCTTTCTGCCTTTTAGACGGCGGGGGGAGAAAAAAGTTTCCGGGAGATGGGGAAAAACGGTGGTTTGCATTGCAATCCCTGCCGGAATTTGTTATTCTGATTTATCATGGAATCAAAATACACAAATGGGAAAGGGGAGCTGAATCTATGATCTTCCGCGGTACCCTGAGAAGGTGCTTCGTCTGGCTTCTGTGCCTCAGCCTCTGCCTGGGCCTGGCGGCTCCGGCCCTGGCGGCGGACAACACCGGGACCGAGATCCGTCTGCTCAAGACGGAGGGAACGGTAAATGTCTCCGGCACCGGCGGCAAGACCTACAGCACCAGGGAGGATATGCGCCTGTATAACGGCTACGTGGTCTCCACCGAGGCCGCCAGTTATGCCTGGATCACCCTGGATTCCGAAAAGGCGGTAAAGCTGGATGAATGCAGCAGCCTGGAGGTCCGGCGCAGCGGAAAAACGCTGGAGCTGCTGCTGAAGAGCGGCGAGATGTACTGCAACGTCACCGCTCCCCTGAAAGAGGATGAAAAGCTGAATATCCGCACCTCCACCATGGTCACCGGCGTCCGGGGCACCATCGTTTATATTCAGAAGATCAGCGATGAGGAGACCCGCCTGGGGGTCCTGGAGGGCCGTGCCCAGGGCGCGGCGATCAATCCCATTACCGGGACGACCCGCACCCTCACCGTCCGGGAAGGACAGCTGGGGGTTTTCCGGGTATACGACGCCGATCAGGCGGGGGATGGGGCGGAGGCCTGGCTCCTGGGCCTGAATGCCGAGGACGTTCCTCCCTTTGTCCAGGTGGAGATCGCCCGGGATGCCGCTGCGCGGGATCGGGTGCCCGAGGCGCTCCGGACCCCCCTGCCGGAAGCGCTGGAAAACCTGCTGAAGAAACAGGCCGAGACCAGCCGGAAGCTGGCTGAGGTCGAGGGAATGCAGGAAGAGGAGGTCATCTCCAAGGATCCCCTGTGGGAAGGCGGCCAGGGCGGCGATTCCGCCGTCTATACGATCACCTGGAACATCGGGGGGCACCTGGAGACCACCGCCTGCAAGGCCGGCCAGGTCCCCTTCCATGCCGAACCCGTATTGGAGGGATGTGTTTTTGCCGGCTGGTCCCCCGCTCTGGCGGAAGCTGTCGGAGATACGACCTATGTGGCGAACTTCCTGCCGGTGGAGGGGGGCGACCCCGTTCAGATCACCCAGTATACCGTGACCTGGATCATTGACGGCGTCGTTTCCCAGAGCGTCTATGCCGAAGGCGTGCGCCCGACCCATGAGATCCCGGTGAAGAACGGGTATACCTTCCTGGGCTGGGATCCCGAGATCAGCATAGTTACGGGAGACGCCAGCTACACGGCGGTCTTTGAGGAGATCCAGCCGGTGGAAGAGTTCTATACCATCACCTGGCTGGATGACGAGGGAAACATTCTGGAAGTTTCCTCTGCGGCCCCGGGCGAACGGCCCAGCTACCCGGGGGATCAGCCGACCAAGGACGGCTGCCGTTTCGTCGGCTGGGAGCCGGTCGTAGCGGAAGCCTGGGCGGACGCGGAGTACACCGCGGTATTTGAGGAGATCGATCCTGCGGCGGAGACCGGCGTCATCACCTGGAGCATCAACGGCGTGGAGGAGACGGAGGAACTGGAGATCGGCACGACGCCGAGCCATGAGATCCCATCCCGGGAGCCCTCCGCGGATCTGATCTACATCTTTACGGGCTGGTATGACGGATCGGCCGTCTATGGTCCGGAGGAGGAGCTGCCTGCCGTTACCGGGGATGCGACCTATACGGCTGAATTCAGCGCAGAGCCCCGCAGCTATACCGTGACCTGGGTCATTGACGGGGAAAGCACGGAGGAGAGCTGCGAATACGGCGTCAGGCCGACCCACGAGATACCGGAGAAGGATTCCACTGAACAATTTATCTACCGCTTCACCGGGTGGAACGACGGCAGCGCCGTCTATTCTCCCGAGATCCTGCCCGTCGTCACCGGCGACGTGACCTATACGGCGGAGTTTGAGGAGGAGCTGCTGAGGTACACCATCACCTGGCTGGACGGGGACGGGAACCCGGTTTATGAGGAGCAGGTGCCCTACGGCGAAATGCCGGAATACGGCGGCGACGAACCCACCAAAGAGGCGGATGACGAATACAGGTATACGTTTAACGGGACCTGGGAGCCGGAGATCGTCCCGGCAGAAGGGGACGCCGAGTATACCGCCGGGTTTGACAGCACGCCGATCTATGCCATCAGCCTGGTCCAGCCCCAGGGCGGCACCCTGACGGCTGACGTTCAGACCGCGGCGGAGGGCGAGGCCGTGACCGTGACCTTGACACCGGAGGCCGGCTATGACGCCGTGGAGGCCTTCATCTCCTACGAATATGAGGGAGCGTCCGAGGAACGCCGCCTTGAGGGCGATAACGGGACCTATACCTTTGAAATGCCCGCGGCGGCGGTAACGGTGGAAGCCATGCTCGAGGGCCAGGTTTTCAGCATCAGGGCTCTTGATCCGGAGGAGGTCGACGCCATAACCACGGTGGTGGTCGACGGCATGGAGGACGCAACTGAAGCCAGGACCGGCGATCTGGTGACCATCCGCGTTTCCTGGGATAATGAAATGAGCGTACTGGACGCTGTAACGATCACCTGGGACGGCGTGACCGGCGGAACGGAGACCCTGACCAGAAAGAGCGATGAGGTCACGGACTATAGGACCGTCAGCACCTATGAATTCACCATGCCCGCGGGGGATGTGGACGTCACGGCCGAGCTGACCAGGCTCTTTGAGATCTACTTCGAGGAAATGGGCGCCAGCATCCAGATCAACGGGGAGACAGTGGAGGATTTCTATACCTACGTTCCAGAGAACCAAACGGTGACCCTGACGATCATTCCGGATAGGGGATACCGGATCCCCGAAGGCGTACTTCCCACGGTGAGCTACGAAAACACCCAGGTGGAGGTGACCAGGACCGGGGAGAATACCTATGAATTCACCATGCCGGAGAATAACGTTTTCCTGAATGTTGAACTGGAAGAAGCCCTCATCATCGGCGTCTCCTACTCGCTGAATGAAGGCGGAACCGCGGAGACGGCCCTCGTCACCATCAGCAGCAGCGTGGAGGAATTCACTCTGACAGAGCAGAACGGGGAAACGATGGCGTTCGCGGGCGAGACAATCACGATCACCGTAACGAGGGGCGACGCGTACAGCACCTTCTCGGTATTTGCCAATGGCACGGCGATCGAGGGCGCCGTAAGAGTGACCGAACCCACCGGCACATACACCTATGTGATGCCGGCAGATGGCCTGTCCATTCAGGTTGAGCTTGTCGCCTGAGCCCCCTGAACAAAACGGAACGGAGGGAAACACATGAAACAGTGGAATAAGACTTTGGCCCTGCTTCTGATCCTGGCCCTGATCCTGGCCCTGCCGGTCCTGGCGGAGGGGGAGCAGGGGACTTATCGGGACGTACCGGAGGACGCCTGGTTTGCCCAGGCGGCGGAATACTGCGCCGCCCAGGGCCTGATGAACGGGGTATCGGAGGACAGCTTCGACCCCAACGGCGGTACCACCCGGGCCATGGTGGTGACGGTGCTCTACCGCCTCTCCGGCAGCCCGGTCCGGACCTCGGAGAAGACCTTCCCGGATGTGGCGGCGGACAGCTGGTATGCGGATCCCGTGACCTGGGCCGCCCTGGAGGGCGTCACCACCGGCAGGGAGGACGGGCTTTTCGCCCCGGACGAGGCCATCACCCGTCAGGATCTGGCGGTGTTCCTCTGGCGCAGCCTGGGCAGTCCCGCCGCGCTGGGCGGGGAACCCTTTGCGGATGAGGCGGAGATCGGCGCTTACGCCCTGGAGGCGGTGCGCTGGGCCAGGGGCGCGGGGATCGTGAACGGCATGGGGGACGGAAGCTTCGCCCCCAAAAAAGGCGCCACCCGGGCGGAGCTGGCCGCCATCCTCATGAGGCTGAGCGAGAAGGTCCTGGTCTCTCGTCTGAACATTCCCAACGCCAAGCCCTGCGGCCTTGCCCTGGATAAGGACGGCAGCCTGCTGGTGACGGATACCTACCATAAATGCGTCTGGCGGGTGAAGGACGGTCAGGCCGTCCGCATCGCCGGAGCGGAGACCGCCGGGGACCTGTACGACGAGCCCATGGGCAGCTATGTGGACGCGGAGCCGGAGAAGAGCTGCTTCCGGCAGCCCTGGGCCATCGTCCCCTTCCTGGAGGGTTGGGCCATCAGCGATACCCGGAACAATGCCCTGCGCTTCCTGGACGAGGTGAGCGTCCAGACCGTCAACGCCGCTCCCGGGGAGGAGGGCCTTCCCTCCGGGGATTACGGCGTGACCTATGAGCGCCCCACCGGCCTGGCGGTGGACGAAGCGGGGAACCTCTATGCGTCGGATACCGGCGCGGGGGCCATCCGGGTCATCACCCCCAACGGCATCGCCTCCACCCTTGCGGACGGGCTGGATGAGCCCACCGGCCTTTGCTGGTATGCGGGCAGCCTCTATGTGGCGGAGACCGGAGCCCACCGGATCCTGAAGATCACCGGGGACACCGTGGAGGTATTGGCCGGTTCCGGGGAGGAGGGGTTCCTGGACGGGGCGGCGGCTGCCGCCTGCTTCTCCTCGCCCATGGGGGTCACTGTGGATAAGCTGGGCCGGGTGTTCGTGGCGGATACGGTGAACGGCGCGGTGCGCTGCATCGCGGAGGGACAGGTAACGACCCTTCTCCGCGCCGAAGCGGATACGCCCCTGAACAGCCCCCTGTATCCCGTGGGGCTCCTGGCGGCGGAGGAGGGCCTCTTTGTGGCGGATAACTTCACCGGGCGCCTCCTGTGCATCGGGATCGACTGACGATCCGGCAAACAGAACAATCGGGCCGGTCTGCACCAGCAGACCGGCCCTTTTCATCGGAAGAGTCGCGTTTTACCCGCGGATGTGGGTCATTTCTCCCTTCATGGGATTGAAGCGGGAGAAGGCCCAGTCGATATCCCGGCCGTTCAGGCGGCCGTAGAGGCATTTCAGCACCCCGGCATGGGTCAACAGGATCAGGTCCCGGCTGTCGTCCTCCGCCAGGATCCGCCGCAGGGCTTCCTCAGCCCGGTATTCCAGGTCATAGAAGCTCTCGCAGTTTTCGTCGAAACGGTAGGCCATGAGCTCCTGCCCCCTTCGTTCATAGGCTTCCGGCCAGCGCCGGCGCACCTCCTCGATGAGAAGGCCGTCCCATGCGCCCAGGGAGAGTTCCTGCAGGTCCTCCCGCGCCTCTGCCTCCAGGCCCAGGTGCCGGGCGACGATGGCGGCGCTGTCCCATGCGCGGCTCAGGGGGCTGGTATAGACCCGCGCGGCCTCCGGCTTCAATTCCGCCAGGGCGCGGCCGGCGGCCTCCATCTGCGCCGCCCCCTCCGGGGAGAGCTTCGCGTCATACCGGCCCATGATCACCTTGCCCGCATGGGGGACCGTGGCTCCGTGCCGCAGGAGGAAGAGCCGCCGTCCCTGGACCAGCTCCGGCAGGCCCGGGCGGTTCAGAAGCGCCTCCAGGGCTTCCCGATCCTCCGGCAGGTCCATGTCCGCCGCGGTGCCGGGGAAGGGCATGGGCAGGATCTTCCGCCCCCGGCGGGCCAGGATGGGCTTCAGGCCCTCTGTCCCGTCATGGGCCAGGATCTCCCCGAAAAATCGGGCGGGGATCCACATGGGATGTCCCCGCTTGTCGCCGTATCCCGGTACGGCGAAGCCGTCCCCGGCGTTCACCGTCAGCTCCCGCACCGCCTGCCTGGGCACGGCGGCGCAGTCCCCGGGGAGGAGAAGGAGCCCCTCCGCCCCCCGGTCCGCGAAGTACCGGACGCCGGCAGCCACAGAGGTGAACATCCCCCGGACGTAATCCGGATTATACAGGGCCTTTGCCCCCTCCCGGGCGATCAGCTCCGTCAGGTCCCCGGCCCGGTAGCCGGTGACCACCGCCGTCTCCTCCGCGGAGCCGGCCAGGCAGCGGATGGCCCGGGCGAGGGCAGGGACCCCCGCCACCTCCAGCAGGGGCTTGAACGCCCCCATGCGGCTGGACAGGCCCGCCGCCAGGACCACCGCCCCGATCATTTCGCTTCCTTCCGGGCGGTGAGCAGGAAATAGCCGCAGTTTTTCCCGGGCACCGCCCGGCAGAAGGGCTGACAGCCCTTGGGCAGCACCGCCTCCCAATAGGCGTCCAGGCTGCCGTAGTCGAACAGAAGCTGCGCATAGTAATCCTGCAGCTGCTTCGTCCGGTCCCGGAAGAGGGTGATTTCAAAGCCGGTTTCCCGGATGGCATGGAGCAGGTTATCGATGACGAACATCCCGTCCAGCAGATAGGGGGAGGGGATGCTGTCCGCCGTTTTGCAGTCGTTTTCCTGGCGGGGGGTATTCAGGATGCGTTTCGCCTCATAATAGGCTTCCCCCGCCCGGTCCGCATCGGGATTGATGCAGTACAGGTCCGTGACGGCGATGCTGGCCCCCGGCTTCAGGACGCAGTACAGCTCATGGAGCAGCTCGTCATGCCGGTTCATCAGGGAGAAGGAGCATTCCAGCAGCGCCCCGTCGAAATACAGGGAGGGAAAATCCAGGCTGAGCCCGTCCGTCTGCCGCAGCTGCAGGGAGCCGTCCAGCTCCTTCGCCCGGGCAAGAATGGCTTTATCCCGGTCGCAGCCCACGGGCTTGACCCCCAGCTCATCCCGAAGCAGGCGCATGGAGGTCCCGTCGCCGCAGCCCACGTCCAGTATCCGGTCCCCGGCCTTCCAGCCGGCAGCCCGGGCCGCCTCCCGGGTCAGGTCCGCCCCGCCGGGGTGGAATCCAAAGCTCGTTTCCATAGCCGCTCCTTATTTCAGAATGTCTCCGATATCGTCCAGGCCCTGCTCCGCCGTGACCACGATCACATGGTCCCCCCGGTGGAGACTGTCCAGGCCGCCGGGGATCAGGGCCTTGCCGCCCCGGATGATGCAGGCCACCAGCAGGCCGGACCGGGTGTTCAGGTCCTTCAGGGGAACGCCGCAGAGGCCCTCCACCTCCCGGCCCACGGAAAACTCCAGGGCCTCCACCTTGCCGCCGCAGAGGCTGTGGATGGCCTCCACGTTGCTGTCCTCGCTGGCGGCGTTCATGCCCCGCACATAGCTGAGGATCATGTTGGCGGTGATGTGCTTGGGGGAGATGACGCTCCCCAGGCCGGACCGCTCGCTCAGATCGATGAGATTGCCGCTGTTCACCTTCACCACGGTTTTCCCCGCCCCCAGGGAAGCGGCATACAGGCCCAGGATGATGTTCACCTGGTCGGAATCCGTGAGGGCCACGATGGCGTCCATGCCCTCCGCCCCCAGCTCGCCCAGGAGCTCATGGTCCGTCCCGTCCCCGTGAATGATCCCCGCGTCGGGCAGCAGCTCGCAAAGGGTGCTGCACCGGCCCTCGTCCTTTTCCACAATGGTGACCCGGGTCCCGGCTCCCGCCAGGCTCACAGCCAGGTAATAGGCGATCCGTCCCCCGCCCACGATGAGCACCCGATCCGCCTTCTTCTTCTGGATGCCCAGGCGGCGCAGAAACCGGGCGATCTCCGAGGGCTCCCCGGTGACGCTGATCCGGTCCTCCGCCTGGAGGCGGAAATCGCCGCCGGGGATATGGGCTTCCTCTCCCCGCTGCACGGCGCAGACCAGCACCCGGCCGAATTCCCGGCTCAGGTCCCGGAGAAGGAGCCCGGGGAGGGCGGAGTCAGCCTCCGCCGTGACCTCCACGATCTCCGCCCGGCCTCCGGCGAACACATCCACCCGGTGGGCGGTGGGAAAGCGAAGCAGGCGGGAGATCTCCGAGGCGGCGGCGAACTCCGGATTCAGGTACATGCTCAGGCCCAGCTCATCCGACAGGAAATCCAGCA
This sequence comes from Oscillospiraceae bacterium, assembly GCA_045223835.1. Taxonomy (GTDB): domain Bacteria; phylum Bacillota; class Clostridia; order Oscillospirales; family Oscillospiraceae; genus UBA1774. The sequence goes on from JBGUZS010000095.1 coordinate 37,303, forward strand.
GGGAGCCGTTCTTGTCCTGCCGCCGGGTATAGTTGGGATCCCGTACGCGGGCGATGGTGTGCTTTGCCCCCAGCTTCCGGGCAATGAGACAGGCCAGCAGGTTCTGCTCATCGGAGGCGGTGGTGGCGATAAGCAGATCCGCCTTATCCGCCTGGGCGTCCGTCTGAACGCCCAGGGCGGCGCAGCTGCCCACCACGCCCATCACGTCGTAGAGGTTCCCGACCTCCTCGATGCGCCGGGGGTCAGTATCAATGGCCGTAACATCGTGGCCCTCCAGGGAGAGCCGCTGGGTGAGCTCCCGGCCCACCATGCCGCAGCCTGCGATCACGATCTTCATGAGGCGTTCCCTCCGGTCTTATTCTACGAATACGGGGATGCTTATGCTGAACAGGAACTGCTTGGTGTCCTTGTCCAGCAGCTTGATCTCCACGTCCGCTTCCCCGGGCTGGAGGCCGGTGATGATGAGGGGGCAGGAGACGCCGTCCTCATTCCAGGCGCCCCAGGCGCAGGAGATGATGTCCTCCCCGTAGATCTCATAGCGCAGGGTGTGGAGGCCCGGATTATCCGACCGGATGGTCACGGTGATCTCATAGTCCTCCTCCGCCGCGATGCCGAGCTCATCCTCGGATACCTCCAGGGCGGCATAGAAGATGTTTACTGTGACGGACTGCATGGCCAGCAGGGTGCCGTCGTCATGGCAGTAGGCCAGGGTGAGCTCGGTGCTGCCCGCGCTGACGGGGCTGATGGTCAGGATGGTGTCGTTGTTCTCGTCCCATTCGCTCCATGTGCAGTTCAGCAGGCCGGGATCCTCCGCATACCAGCTGATGTAGGTATGCTCGTCATCCGGCTCATAGACCGCATGCACATGGATCTCGCCGCCGGCGAAGAGGGAGAGGCTCAGATGCTCCACGTCCACCGAGAACTCCACGTCCTCGCCTGTGACGCCCGCTTCCCCCTCCGGGGCCACCGTCACCTGGACGGTCTTGGAATCCAGTATGGTCTCCGTTTCCGAAATCAGGAAATAGATGGTGACCTCCGTGCTCCCGGCGGAGAGGCCGGTGATGCGGAGGGTGTTGTCGTCCCCCTGCCAGCCCAGCCAGGCGCAGGAGACCACGTCCTCCCTGCCGATGGCGTAGAGCACGGAAACGCCGGTGCAGTTCTGCTCAATGGCGGTGAGGCCCAGGTCCCAAGCTTCGCCGATGGAGACCCGTACCTGGGTATCCGACAGGGTGAGGACGCCGCTGGGTCCGGCATGACCGCCGCCCAGGGGCGTGTATTTTTCCACCTCCGCGTCCTCCAGATAGGTCAGGGGAATGGCCAGATTCAGGTTTTGCCCCTCGGTATAGGTGGCGGAGGTGATGGCGATGACCTGGCCGTACTTGTTCAGCAGGGCGCCCCCGCTGCTGCCCGAAGAGATGGCGGCGCTCATCTGGATGTAATCCACGCCGCCGTCCCAGCGGTGGGGATTGGAGATGATGCCCGCGGAGATGGTGTTCTGCAGGCCCAGAGGGCTGCCGATGGCGTAGACCGTGGCTCCGCCCACGTTATAATCCGGGCTTCCCACCTCCAGGGGGCGGAAGTCGGTTCCTTCGATCTGGAGGATCGCCCAGTCCTCGTCCGCGCTGTAGTCATAGATCCCCAGCACCGCATAGGTCTCCCCCGTATCGGAGACGGTGACGGCGGCGGAAGCGGCGCCGGAGATCACATGGTAATTGGTGACGGCGATCCCGTCCTCCGTCAGGAAAAACCCGCTGCCGGTCTTTGTGCACCAGCCGGTTTCGTCATAGATCTCGATGTAGAAGACGGAGGGAGAGCAGGCGGCATAGATCTGCTCCGCCGTCAGAACAGGCAGGTCGTGGGCGGGGCGGGGGATATGGGTGAGGATGAGGATCTCCGCATCGAAGGGGATCTGATCCCCCTTGCCGTAGTCCCGGCTGCCGTTCACGACGGCGGTCACCGCGGCGGGGCCGCCCTCCTCCAGATCCTCTACCACGTCCGTGCGGACATTGATGAAGCCCGCGTCCGCAAAGGCCTGCGCCAGCGCCTCCGGCTCGCCGGCGCCCACCTCGGCGGGGGAGAGGGGAACGGCCGCCATGCGCAGGGTGTGATACTCCACCAGCACATGGGCGTCGGCGGGGAAGCGGTCTCCCACCTCGAACCCGGAAGACCCGCCGATGGCGATCTCCCGGACGGTCTCGTCCCTGGCTGCCTCCCGGGAGGTCAGATCCGCGTATTCCTTCAGCTCCAGGGAGGTGAAGCCCAGGATCCTGAGCTTCTTTTCCGCTTCCTGATAAGGGTATCCCGCAAATTCCTCTGCGGAAAGAGGCATGACGATCTGCGGGATCGGGGAGGGGGTGGGGGCGGCCGTGGGCTCCGGCGTCGGCGCGGGCGCCGGGGAAGCCGTGAGCTCCGGCGCGGAGGGGACGACCGGCTTGTCTCCGCTGCAGGCGCAGAGGGAGACGAGCATCAGCAGGGCAAGCAGAAGGGTCAGGCCTCGTTTCATGGCGAATATACTCCTTTCCGGAATCTCTACAGCACCCATAAGCGGGAGCGATACTGGAGAGCCTCGGCCAGATGGCCGGGCTGGATCTTCTCGCTGCCTGCCAGGTCCGCGATGGTGCGGGCGACCCGCAGGACTTTATCGTGGCTCCGGGCGGTGAGGCCCAGGCGCTGATAGGCCGCCCGAAGCAGGTCCTCTCCCTGCCGGTCCAGGCGGCATACCTCCCGGAGCAGATCGCCGCCCAGCCGGGCGTTTTCCACCTGGGGTCCCGCGCCGCAGCGGGCGCGCTGCCGCTCCCGGGCGGCCTCCACCCGGCGGCGGACGGTTTGGGAGCTCTCCCCGGGCTGCCGCCGATGCAGCTCCTCATAGTCCAGGGCCCGGAGCTGGACGAACAGGTCGATCCGGTCCAGAAGGGGACCGGAGATGCGCTGCTGGTAGCTGCGCACCGCGCTCTCGGAGCAGGTGCAGCGGCCGGAGGGATCCCCGTACCAGCCGCAGCGGCAGGGATTCATGGCCGCCACCAGCATGAAGCGGCTGGGATAGCTCACGCTGCCGCTCACCCGGGAGATGGTCACCTCCCCGTCCTCCATGGGCTGACGCAGCACCTCCAGGGTGCTGCGATTGAATTCCGGAAGCTCGTCCAAAAACAGGACGCCGTGATGAGCCAGGCTGATTTCCCCGGGACGGAGGTCCGTCCCCCCGCCGGCCAGGCCCACGCTGGAGACGGTATGGTGTGGGGAGCGGTAGGGCCGATGGGTGATCACCGGATGCTGCCGGTCCGTCAGCCCCGCCACGGAACAGATCATGGTGGTCTCCAGCGTCTCCTCCCTGGTCATGGCGGGGAAAATGGAGGGGAGACGGCGGGAGAGCATGCTCTTCCCGGAGCCGGGAGGGCCGGAGAGCAGGATATTGTGGCCCCCGGCTACGGCGATCTCCAGCGCCCGCTTGGCCTCCTCCTGCCCCTTCACCTCGGAAAAATCCGGGCCGTTCACATCGGGAGCGGGTTCCGGCACCGCGGCGGGGGCAATGCGCTCCTCCCCCCGGAGATGGCGGATGAGGGCCTGAGTGCTGGCGACGGGGATGACCTCCACCTCGCTGGCGTAAGCCGCCTCGGAAGCGTTGGCCGCAGGGACGAAGAGCTTGCTCAGCCCCGCCTCCCGGGCGGCCAGGGCCATGGACAGGGCGCCGCAGATGGGGCGCACCTCGCCCCCCAGGCTCAGCTCTCCGATAAAGCCCCAGTCCTCCGGCAGGGGCTCCAGCTGCCCGGTGGCGGCCAGGATCCCCAAAAACACGGGCAGATCGTACAGGGTGCCCCCCTTGCGGGTGTCCGCCGGGGCCAGGTTCACGATGACCCGTCCCGGGGGAAAGCGGAAGCCGCCGCTCTTCACCGCGGCGCGCACCCGTTCCCGGGCTTCCCGTACCGCCGCGTCCGGCAGGCCCACCAGGTCGAAATTGGGCTGGACGCCCCCGGCGGCATAGCATTCCACCGTGACGGCGTAACCGTGTACGCCCCGGATCCCCAGGCTGTGTACCCGCTGGAATTCCGCCATTCTGCCGCCTCCCCGTCCGCAGGATATACTCCTTGATTATATGCCCTATAGTAAACCTTTGCGGGGGAGATTGCAAGGGAATAGATATCGTCTTGCCCGTACTCGCTTTCCTCCCGCCGGCCGTTCCGCGAGCCGTATTCCGGCCCGGAAGCCCATTCCCGCCGGGAATGCCTCCCTATGGCTTCGCGGCGGCGGGCGGGAACTCTGCGGATGCCTTTTCCGCAAACGAAAACCGCCGGTTTTTCCGCCTCCGGAATTGTATTCCGCCGGGGGAAGGTATATAATACAATGAATTATTGTTGTGTGGAAGGGAGCGGCGGTATGCGGGCAGAGGTATCGGGGATCCCCGTGAATTACCTGGACCTGGGTTCCGGGCCGGAGACGGCGGTGATCCTCCAGGGCTGGGGGACGAATCTGGACCTGTATCGGGCGCTGGGGGAGCACCTGGCCCGGTATATGCGGGTGCTGATCCCGGAGCTGCCCGGCTTCGGGGAGACGCCGGAGCCGCCGGAGCCCTGGGAGGCGGCGGATTACGCCGCCTTCACCCGGGAATTTCTCCGGGTCCTGGGGGTGGAGAAGACCCATCTTCTGGGCCATTCCAACGGGGGCAGGATCATCCTCTGCCTCAGCGCCTCCCCCCATCCCGGCCTGGAGCTGGGGAAGCTGGTCTTCTTGGACTCCGCGGGCATCGTGCCGGAGAAGACCGCGAAGCAGAAGCGGAAGCAGGCTTTGTTCAAGGCCGTCCGGACTCTGCTGAAGCCCTTCCCGAAGGTTCTGGAGGCATACCGGAGGAGGCACGGCTCGGCGGACTACCGGGCCGCCAGTCCGCTGATGCGGCAGACCCTGGTGAAGCTGGTGAACCGGGACCTGCGGGAGCTGATGCCCCTGGTGCGGGAGCCCAGTCTGCTGATCTGGGGCACGGCGGATGCGGATACCCCCCTTTGGATGGGGAAGCTCTTCGCGGAGAAGATCCCGGATGCGGGGCTGGTGGAGGTCCCCGGGGCGGGACACTATGCCTATCTGGAGCAGCCCGGTTTCGTGTACCGGGTATTGGATTCCTATTTCGGAGTCGGGGAGGCGGCGGAATAGATGCATCGGTTTTTTGCCCTGATGGTTTTGGGCCTGTGCTTTCTCGGGGCGGGCTTCGTCCTCTTCCGGCGGTACGCCCATATTTTTCAGCTGAACGGCTATAAGCATCCGGTGCAGGAGCGCTGGGTGCGGGACAATATCGAGAGCGTCATGCTCCGGGGGATCTGGGCCCTGGGGGCTGCCCCCCTGGTCCAGGGCCTGGGCCGGATCGGGACGTACCTGGCGGCGGTCCTCTTCCTGCTGGTGCTGGGGCTGAGCCTGCCCCGGACCCCTGCCAAGAAGCCCCTGGTGATGACGAAACGGGTATGGCGGCTGCTCATCACCTATATTATCCTCCATCTCCTGGCCTTGGTTTTCCTCCTGTTCATGCCGGATGGGGGCGGCTTCGGCGCCCTCCTGTGCTCCTTCTGCCTCGCCGGGGCCCCCTGGCTCCTGCTCCTGGCGGATACCCTGAACAGGCCCCTGGAGAGGGCCATCGACAACTGGTACATCCGGGATGCGAAGCGCATCCTGGGTCAGTGCCCGGATCTGACGGTCATCGGGGTCACCGGGAGCTACGGCAAGACCAGCGTCAAGTTTTTCCTTGAAAAGCTGCTGAGCGCAGAGTACAATGTATTGGTTACGCCGGAGAATTACAATACCACCCTGGGGGTGGTGCGCACCATCCGGGAGCGGCTCCGGGCCCAGCACCAGCTCTTCGTCTGCGAGATGGGCGCCCGGAACGTGGGGGATATCCGAGAGATCTGCGACCTGGTGCACCCGAAGTATGGGGTCATCACCGCCATCGGCCCCCAGCACCTGGAGAGCTTCGGCAGCCTGAACAATATCATCAAGACCAAGTTTGAGCTGGCGGACGCCCTTCCGGAGGAGGGGATCCTCTTTGCCAACCTGGACGACGAGAATATCCGCGGCCGGAAGGCCGCCGTCCCCACCGTGGGCTACGGCCTGACCCGGGGGGACTACCGGGCGGAGGACCTGACGGTCTCCCCCCGGGGCAGCCGCTTCACCCTCAAGGGGGTGGAGTTCCATACCCGGCTCCTGGGGGCCCATAACGTGCAGAATATCTGCGCCGCCATCGCCGTGGCCAACACCCTGGGGGTGCCCCTGGAAAGGCTCCGGCTTCCGGTGCAGCAGCTGGAGAGCGTGCCTCACCGGCTCCAGCTCCTGGGGGGCGGGGCCAGGACCGTCATCGACGACGCCTACAACGCCAACCCCGCCGGGGCGAAGGCCGCACTGGAGGTCCTCTCCGCCTTTCCCGGCCTGCGGATCCTGGTGACCCCGGGCATGGTGGAGCTGGGGGAGAAGCAGGAGAGCCTGAACCGGGACTTCGGCGCCCAGGCCGCGGAGAAATGCGACTATGCCGTGCTGGTGGGTCGGAAGCAGGCGCCGCCTCTTCGGGCGGGTCTCCTCTCCGCCGGTTTCCCGGAGGAACGGATCCTGGTCTGCGGTACGGTGAAGGAAGCCGTCGCCGCGGCGGACGCCCTGGAGCCGGGGCGGGAGCGGGTCATCCTGCTGGAAAACGATCTGCCGGATAATTATTGAGGAGGTCTTTTGCATGAAGATCCAGATCGGTCTCTTCTTCGGGGGCAACAGCGTGGAGCATGAGGTCTCCGTCATCTCCGCCCTCCAGGCCTTCGGGCAGTTCGACCGGGAGAAGTACGCGGTGCTGCCCATTTACATCAGCCGGAACAGCGAATTCTATACCGGCGAGGCCGCCGGTCATATTGAAGAATACAAGGATCCCAGGGCCCTGATGGCCAAGTGCACCCAGGTCTTTCCCGTGCGCCTGGGGGACCGGGTCGCCCTCCTGGAGCAGGGGGCCTTCGGCTGGAAGAAGAAGCCCTATGCCCTGCTGGACGTGGCCTTCCCCGTGGTCCACGGCACCAACGTGGAGGATGGGGCCCTCCAGGGCTTTTTCCGCACCCTGGGGATCCCCTTTGCGGGCTGCGACGTGCTGGCCTCCGCCGTGGGGATGGATAAATATACCCAGAAGCTCCTGTACCGCTCCGCCGGTCTGCCTGTGCTCAGCGCCCTGCGCCTGGGGGCGGAGGGGGACCGGGAGGCCTTCTGCGACCTGGCGGAGAAGCAGCTGAGCTATCCCATGATCGTGAAGCCCCTGGACCTGGGCTCCAGCGTGGGCATCCGTCTGGCCCATGACCGGGCGGGCCTGCTGGAGGCGTTGGACTATGCCTTTTCCTTCGCGCCGGAGGTGCTGACGGAGCAGGCGGTGCAGCACCTGCGGGAGCTGAACTGTTCCGTTCTGGGGGACCGGGAGGACGCCCGGGCCTCGGAGGTGGAGGAGCCCGTCATGGGGGACGAGATCCTGAGCTATGAGGATAAATACGGCTCCGGCGGCGGCAAGGGCGGCAAGACCGGGGCCTCCAAGGGCATGCGGGGGCTGAAGCGCCTGCTCCCCGCCCCCGTTTCCCCGGAACTGCGGGAAAATATCCGGGAGGCGGCCGTTGCCGCCTTCCAGGCGCTGGACTGCTGCGGCGTAGCCCGCATCGACTTCCTCATGGACGGGGAGACCGGGCAGTACTGGGTGAACGAGATCAACACCAATCCCGGTTCCCTCTCCTTTTACCTTTGGGAACCGGTGGGCCTGCCCTATTCCCAGCTCCTGGATGAGCTGGTGAAGCTGGCCCTGAAGCGGGAACGCCGGCGGAACGATTTCCACCATGAGATCGAGACCGGTATCCTGGCGGGCTTCTCCGGCGGGACCAAGGGCGGGAAGATATAGAGCACCGCCTCCTTATGCCTGCGCCTGCGGGCGCGAATTCGCCGAAAACCATTCGGCTTTTCTGAAGTACAATATTTCGAAAGGGTTTTACCGATGATCGAATTTGACGCATACAAAACGAAACTGAACGCCCTGAGGCCCAAGCTGGACACGGTCCGGGACGCCCTGAAGCTGGACGCCGCCCGGGAGGAGATCGGCAGGCTGGAGGCGGAGACCGGGAAGGACGGCTTCTGGAACGACGTACAGAACGCCCAGAAGGTGCAGCAGCAGATCAAGCGGCTGCAGCACAAATGCGAGAGCTACGACCAGCTCAACCGGAGCTGGGAGGACCTTCTCACCCTCTGCGACATGGCGCTGGAGGAGAACGACGACAGTATGCTGCCGGAGCTGGAGGAGGACTATGCCCGCTTCGAGAGCAAGCTGGAGGAGGTGCACCTGAGCACCCTGCTCAGCGGGGAATACGACGCCAACAACGCCATCCTCACCCTCCATCCCGGGGCCGGCGGCACCGAGGCCATGGACTGGGCAGGGATGCTCTACCGCATGTACACCCGCTGGGCGGAGCGCCACGGGTACACCTATAAGCTGCTGGACTGGCTGGACGGGGAAGAGGCGGGGATCAAGTCCGCCTCCATCAAGATCGAGGGGGAGAACGCCTACGGCTATCTGAAGAGCGAGCACGGGGTGCACCGGCTGGTGCGCATCTCCCCCTTCGACGCCTCCGGCCGGCGGCAGACCAGCTTCGCCGCCGTGGAGGTCATGCCGGAGATCACCGATACCGGGGAGATCGAGCTGCGGGACGAGGATATCAAGATGGACGTATTTCGCTCCTCCGGCGCCGGGGGCCAGAAGGTCAACAAGACCTCCTCCGCCGTCCGTCTCACCCATATCCCCACGGGGATCGTGGTCTCCAGCCAGGTGGAGCGGAGCCATTTCCAGAACCTGGAGAACTGCCGGGAGATGCTCCGGGCCAAGCTGGCGGAGATCAAGGAGCGGGAGCATCTGGAGAAGATCAGCGATATCAAGGGCGTGCAGATGAAGATCGATTTCGGCAGCGCCATCCGCTCCTACGTCTTCATGCCCTATACCCTGGCCAAGGACACCCGCACCGGCTTTGAAAACGGGAATATCGGCGCCGTGATGGACGGGGATATCGACGGCTTTATCAACGCATACCTGAGTCAGAGAGCCTAAGAACAGCGGGAAGGGATGTGCTCGGAGCCATGAGATACGAGATCGGCTTTGACAATGCGATGTACCTGGAGACCCAGTCCGCCCATATCCGGGAGCGGATCGGCCAGTTCGGGGGCAAGCTCTACCTGGAATTCGGGGGCAAGCTCTTCGACGACAACCACGCCGCCCGGGTGCTCCCCGGCTTCGAGCCGGACAGCAAGGTGAAGATGCTCCTCACCATGAAGGACCAGGCGGAGATCGTCATGGTCATCAACGCGGGGGACATTGAGAAGAACAAGGTCCGGGGAGATCTGGGCATCACCTACGATCTGGACCTGCTGCGGCTGATCGACGCCTTCCGGGGCATCGGCCTGTACGTGGGCAGCGTGGTCATCACCCATTTCGACCAGCATGCCGGGGCGGAGGCCTTTCAGCGGCATCTGGAGAGCCTGGGCCTGCGGGTCTACCGGCACTACACCATCCCCAACTACCCCTTCGACGTGGAGGGGATCGTGAGCGAGACCGGCTTCGGCCGGAACGAATTCGTGGAGACCACCCGCCCGCTGGTGGTGGTCACCGCCCCCGGCCCCGGCAGCGGGAAGATGGCCACCTGCCTGAGCCAGCTCTACCATGAGCATCAGCGGGGCGTGAGCGCGGGCTACGCCAAGTTTGAGACCTTCCCCGTCTGGAACCTGCCCCTGAAGCATCCCGTGAACCTGGCCTACGAGGCGGCCACCACGGACCTGAACGACGTGAATATGATCGACCCCTTCCACCTGGAGGCCTATGGGGAGACCACGGTGAACTACAACCGGGATGTGGAGATCTATCCGCTGCTGCGGGCCATCTTTGAGAGCATCTACGGCTACTGCCCCTACAAATCCCCTACGGATATGGGGGTGAACATGGCGGGAAACTGCATCATCGACAATGACGCGGTGGTCCATGCCGCCAACAAGGAGATCATCCGCCGGTGGTTCGACGCCGCCTGCGCCTACCGAAAGGGCAACGCCGACAAGACCATGGTGCAGAAGAACGAGAGCATCATGAAGCAGGCGGGGCTGACGCCGGAGAACCGGAAGGTGGCCATGGCGGCCAGGGAGAAGGCCCAGACGACCGGCGAGCCCGCCGCCGCCATGGAGCTGTGCGACGGCCGGGTGATCACGGGCAAGACCTCCAGGCTCCTGGGCGCCTCCAGCGCCCTGCTGCTGAACGCCCTGAAGACCCTGGCGGGCATCCCGGACGAGGTACACCTGATCTCTCCGGATGTGATCGCCCCCATCCAGACCCTGAAGGTGGAGCTCCTGGGGGGCGGCAATCCCCGGCTCCATACGGACGAGGTGCTCATCGCCCTCTCCGTATGCTCCAATACGGATGACTACGCCGCCCAGGCCATGGCCCAGCTCCCCAACCTGAAGCATACGGAGGTCCACTCCACCGTCATCCTCTCCCAGGTGGACGCCTCCACCTTCAAGAAGCTGGGAGCAAATCTCACCTGCGACCCGGTCTATCAGTCCAAAAAGCTCTACCACAGAGGCTAGGAAAGGAATATACGATCATGGACAACCTGAACTACACCATGCTTTGCGACTTCTATGAGCTGACCATGGGCAACGGCTATTTCGCCAGCGGGATGCATCAGCAGGTCTGTTATTTCGATGTGTTTTTCCGCCAGGTGCCCGATGGAGGCGGCTTTGCCATCGCCGCCGGTCTGGAGCAGATTATCGACTATGTGCAGAATCTGCATTTCGACCGGAAGGACATCGAATATCTCCGGAGCAAGGGGATCTTTGATGAACAGTTCCTCCGGTGGCTGAGGTACTTCCGGTTCACCGGGGATATCTGGGCCGTGCCCGAGGGCACCCCCATCTTCCCCTATGAACCCATCCTCACCGTCCGGGCCCCCGCGGTGGAGGCGCAGCTCATGGAGACGTTCCTGCTTCTCCAGCTGAATCACCAGTCCCTCATCGCCACCAAGGCAAGCCGGGTGGTGCGCGCCGCCCAGGGCAGGCCCGTGATGGAGTTCGGCTCCCGCCGGGCCCAGGGGGGAGACGGGGCCATGCTGGGCGCCCGGGCCTCCTACATCGGCGGGTGCGTGGGCACCGCCTGCACCATCTCCGACCAGCTCTACGGCGTCCCCGCCGGGGGAACCATGGCCCACTCCTGGGTGCAGATGTTCCCCAGCGAGCTGGAGGCCTTCAAGGCCTACTGCCGGATCTATCCCAATAACGCGGTGCTGCTGGTGGACACCTATAATACCCTGAAGAGCGGCGTCCCCAACGCAATCCGGGCGTTCAAGGAAGAGCTGGTGCCCAAGGGGATCACCAATTTTGCCATCCGTCTGGATTCCGGGGACATCTCCTACCTCTCCAAGCAGGCCCGGAAGATGCTGGATGAGGCGGGGCTGGAAAACTGCCGCATCTCCGCCTCCAACGCCCTGGATGAGCGGCTCATCTCCGACCTGCTGATGCAGGGGGCCTGCATCGATTCCTTCGGCGTCGGGGAGCGGATGATCACCGCCAGCAGCGCCCCCGTCTTCGGCGGGGTATACAAGCTGGCTGCGGTGGAGGAGCAGGACGGGACCATCATCCCCAAGATCAAGATCAGCGAGAACACCGCCAAGATCACAAATCCCCATTTCAAGAAGGTCTATCGCCTCTTCGACCGGGATACGGGAAAGGCCCTGGCGGACCAGATCTGCGTCTGGGACGAGGAGATCGACGATACCCAGCCCCTGACCATCTTCGACCCTCTGGCGGTGTGGAAGACCAAGAAGCTGACGAATTTCGTCGCCAAGGAGCTGCTGAAGCCCATCTTCAAGGAGGGAAAGCTGGTCTACCAGAAGCCCGGTCTGATGGAGATCCGCAGCTACTGCGCCGCCCAGATCGACCTGCTCTGGGACGAAGTGAAGCGGTTCCAGAACCCCCACAACTACTATGTGGATCTTTCGGAGAAGCTCTGGCTGGTGAAGCGGGAGCTGCTGAACTCCTTCAAGGACGAATAACCCCCCTCAGAGACAGAAAAAGGACAGCCAAACGGCTGTCCTTTCAGACTGTAGACAAAGTACCAGACCAACGAAAATGGTCATTGCGAAACCGGTGACCGATGTCACCGGTTGTGGCAATCCGTAACTC
>JBGUZS010000096.1:0-9908 GCA_045223835.1 Oscillospiraceae bacterium
GAAAAAAGGAAGAGCAGAAGCCCCAGGTAGTCTTCCACACCGACCAGGGAGCTGTCTACTCTTCCAAGGCTTTTTGCCAAGCCCATACACAGTATAACATACTTCGTTCCATGTCGCGAGGGGGAACCCCTACAGATAATCCAATTATTGAGGCATTAAATGGTTGGATGAAGGAAGAACTCTATTTGGACTTCGACCTGGACCATGCACAGGATGTGCCGGCGCTCCTTGATCAGTATGTTTCATACTTCAACTACCGGCGCCGTCATGCTGCTCTGGGCTACAAAAGCCCAGTTCAGTACAGGACCGAACTGGGCTTCTCTTAGCTTCTTCTTTTTGTTTGTCTACTTTTGCTTGACAGCTGCAAGGCTGATCAAGGTCTCCTCGGTTGTATTGTGAAACGGGCCATTATGCCATGGACCTTCGCTGACAGGGAATAGCGGACTGACACTTTCCGCATCCATACCTGGGGGAGTGATCGACGGAGACCTTTCTCACATATGTGCCGCATTTTCCCTTGTCCTTGCTGCAATCCGTACGGATGGCTTCTGCCGGGCATCGGGTTATGCAGGCGCCGCACCTGCTGCAGTACCCGAGATAATCCTGATAATCCTTCTTATCCGGTTCACATGGCCAGTCCGTCACTACGCTGATCAGCCTGCCCGCGCTTCCTGCACGGGTAATCAGGCAGGTGCTCAGGCCGAAAGTCCCCAGTCCCGCAACATATCCCACATGTCTTTCCGACCAGTTTGACGTCAACGTATGTTTATCTTCCGCGTCTTTTTCCGCGATCGTAATCAACTGGAATCTGCTGTCCGCCTGAGGGACGACCGCCTGCCACCCTTCGTTCCGAAGCGCCTCCGCCACAGCGAGGCCAGTGGCCAACAGGTGATTCTGCCCGTCCACCCGGGTGAACATCCATTCCATGGATGGGAGCAGCGGATCCTCCAAATTGGATTCCAGGACCCGGTCAGAATAGGGCAGGAAAATAGAGATCACGCTTTTGGCTTCAGGAAGAAAATCCGTCGGAAGAAGATGATAGGGTCCTACCACATCTTCCCTCTGCAGCTCCAGAAAGCCCGGATCATCGGCTGCTCCGACGGAAAAAATGGGATCTCCGAAGAAGCGCAGACCGATATACTTGTCCTCTTTATCCTTGTTATAGATCATCGGGTCGAAATCCGCTTTTCCGAAATAGTTATTCTTGCGGAATCCGTTGGAATCCTCCTGCCGGAGCTGTCTTTGGGCCTCCTCTTCCGTGATCCGCGGCTGCAGATAATTGGTGGGGGATTCCTGCGATAATGCGCTGATGATTCTCTGCAGGTCTTTCCGGTTCAAAATTCTTCTCTCCTTTCCATATAATATGCCGGAACTGTCCGTTCTTTCATCCGGAGTAGTCTTGTCCGGCAGCATGGGGCAATCTGCAGGAGTATCCATGGATCCAATCGCGACTCCGCCGAAAGGCCGCATACGAGGCGGGAAGGGGCTCCCCCTTCCCGCCAAACCTGCCGGTATCAGTCCTTCTTTGTGACTTCAATATAGCCCTCATCTGCATTGACCAGAACCATATCTCCGGTCTCGATCACCGTCATGGGATCGATCTCGAAATTCGTCATGCTGGGCACGTGGGACTGAAGCGTACACAATACGTTCAATGCGCTGAACTGGGTATGAATGAATGCCGCAGGTTTTGCGCCAAGCCCGTATGCCATAAATCCGCCTGAGCCTCGGGGAGAGGGGAAAACCAGGACCTTTCCCGTATAGGGAACCTTGAACAGGGGATGGCCTCGCTCCACGGTATAACCGCCCCGGGAATTGACATTTGTAAAGCCTTGCATCGGCGCTGGGGAAACCAACGCTTCAGCTTCCACGACGCCGGGCCACATGACCTGACCCTTGATGCGGATCTTTCTCATGCCTTACCTCCATTCTCCGTGCCAGAATCCGGTGAGCGCTGCGTCAATGCACTCCTCCGTAGTTCCGTAGCATACCTGCAGCTGCTTGTCCTCATCTGGATAGCAGCCTGTCACATAATTCGCCTGCTTTGCGGTATCCACTGCGATGCATTCGACTCCCTCCGGCACGCCGCCCATGGCTGCCAGACAGGCGCCGGACATCAGCGTGGCTCCCGCATCGGCAAAGATTTTCACATAGCCCTGCTCCAACGCGGCGGTATACAGCCAGGGCGCTGTCATGATCCACATGGGGATCACGCACTTTTTCCCCTCCAGCTTCCGCGCCAGCTTCATCAGGTCCACCATGTTCAGGTGAGGACAGCCCAGATAGACCAGGTCAACTTTGTCGGTTTTGTGGGCATTCAGGTAATCGTAGGCTCTCTTCAGCTCCGTTTCACCCACCAGCGTTTCCCAGGCAGGTTTCTTCCCGCCGAAGGCATACTCCAACGTCGGCGCCTCGGGCGTGGAGCCGGGAATATGGTACATGGGAACACCGCCGCCGGTGTGGATAGCGGAGTTCAGCTTCTGGTACTGCGTCGTGGTGGGTCTCGCCGTGCCCGTCAGCACCGGGATCTCACACTGTACCGCAGCTCCTACCGCATAGCCGAAAACATCCCATTCCATATCCGTATGGATAAGGCGGTCTGTTTTCACCAGCACGGTTCCCCAGCGATTCTCTGTAATATGCATACCATAGTAAGGAGCTTTCCCCAGGTAGCAGGTGGCAAAGGATCCGTCGAAATTCGTTCGTGCACCCAGAACCGCGTTGCAGTAAGGGATCTGACTGCTCTCAAACCAGCTGCAGTGCTGCCCGATGCTGGGCCAATAGGTCATGGTCAGGTAATTTGCGCAGGAACAGGAGGTCATTAAGCCCATTTTCTTCAGCGCCTTGAATTCCCGCTCATGAAGCGCGCGCTTGTGGTACTCCGGATCATCGTGTCTGCTTTCCTTGCGGCCATAAGCGCAGATATTGCAGCTCTCCCAGCCGTGCAAGGCCGTGAACTCCGGCGCCGGGGCTTTGTTGGCATAGGAGGGGATGGCAAACGTCTCTCCGGCGGCGGCAATCTCCTCCAAATCCTCTACCGTGATGCCATAATAAATGGAAAGGCTGAGACCTGGGCTATGGAAATCGCCGGTGCCATCCAGATCCACAAGACACTCGGCTCCGGAGATCCGGCAAGCCTCCAGCAAATACTCCATGCATACCCGGGCAACCTTTCCCCGCTCTCCCTGAAGGATGCGCTTTTCATCGTCTGTCAGTCTGACCTCAATCATGAAAATCCTCCTTTGCTCTCGAGTGTTCCAATCATATCTCTTGGCATTCAGATTTAATTTTATTTTGCGCGCATGAAAGGGGATTGTCAAATGCCTTTAACGCCTCTGGTATGACGTTCACAGCATGGCAAAGCCGCATTGGGAAACCCTCGAAAAATGCAGAGGACGCCATATCAAGACCGAGCTGCTTTTCCTGCGTTCTTTGCCCTGCGAAGCAAATACCGGAGAAGGCGGCCCGTTTCCATGATCAGGAAACGAAGCCGTCTCTCCGGTCTATTCGGGCTAAAGCAGCGTTTTACAGTCTTTCCTTCCCCTCGATATCCAGGAAGTATTTATAGGTGTCCACGGTGAGCTCGCCGCAGGCGGCCTCGTCGCAGGCGATGATGGCGCCGTTATGCAGCTGCAGGGCGGAGCAGGTCCATTTGTGGCTCACGCCGCCCTCAACGGTGGCGGCCAGCGCCCGGGCCTTATTATGCCCGTTGATGAGGATCAGCACCTCTTTGGAATCCGTCACGGTCCCCACCCCCACGGACAGGGCCTGGGCGGGCACCTTCTCCGGGTCGCCGCCGAAGAAGCGGGAATTGACGATGCGGGTATCCGTGGTGAGGTTCCGCACGCCGGTGCGGGAGGCAAGGCTGGTATAGGGCTCATTGAAGGCGATATGCCCGTCCACGCCGATGCCGCCCATGAACAGGTCGATGCCGCCATAGGAGGCGATCTTTTCCTCGTACCGCCGGCACTCCCCCTCCGGATCTTCGGTCATGCCGTTGAGGATATTGATATTCTCCGGCTTCATGTCCGCCAGGTGATCGAAGAAGTTCTCATGCATGAAGTACCAGTAGGACTGGTCGTGCTCATGGGGCAGACCCAGGTACTCATCCATATTGAAGGTGACCACGTTGGCAAAGGACAGCTCCCCCGCCCGGTTCATCCGGGCCAGCTCCTTGTACACCCCGATGGGGCTGGAGCCGGTGGGCAGACCCAGGACGAAGGGACGCCCCTTCTCCGGTCCGGCATTGTGGGCATTGATCTTCCCGGCGATATATCGAGCGGCCCAGAGGCTCATTTTTTCGTAGTTTTCCTGAATGACCACGCGCATGGCTGACATCCCCTTTGATTTCAAGATGGACACAGTTTACCCCATGAAACGGCCATTCGTCAACGGGTCCTTTGCCGTTTCCTGTCTTCGGACGGCCTTCCTGCCCGCCGGTCTTGCTCCGCGGCCGGCACGAGGATATAATGGCAGAAAACCGGCGGGCCGTCCGCACGGCCCGGGACAGGGAGGAAAACATGCTGGTATTTCACGTCACGTTCAAATGCAGACCGGGAACGCGGGAAGCCTTTCTGGAGAAGCTCACGGAAGAGGGGATCATCGCCGCCTGCCGCGGCGAAGAAGGGAATCTCGGGTACGATTATTTCTTCTCTGCGGCAAATGGCTGCGATCTGCTCCTGATCGAAAAATGGAGGGATTTCAACGCCCTGGCCGGGCATGCCCGGCAGCCGCACATGGCCAGGATGGACGAGATCAAGGCGGAATACGTCGCCGATATGACCCTGGAAAAGCTGGAGGGCTGACGGCGGCTGTCGGCAAAGAACGGGCCGGCCCGTCTGCGGACGGATCGGCCCCGTATCTCTTTTAGGCTGTTATTCCTGCGCCAGCTCCGGCCAGCGGCAGACGGAATCCCGGTCCCGGTAGAACCGGCAGACCTCGCAGTATTCCGGCTCCTCGATCAGGGAGCTGCTGCAGCGCCGGAAGCGGACGCAGAACCCCTCCGGCTCGACCTGGGGACAGTCTCTCTTTTCCATGCTTTTCCCTCTTTCTGCCGCTTCGGGCGTCCGCTTACAGGAAGGGATCCGGGTCGTCCCCGAAGTCGTCAAAATCGCCGTAGCTGTCGGAGTCCCGCACGAAGCGGGGGCCCTCCCGGCCTTCTCCGGCGGGAACGAAGCCGCATTTCTCCAGTACGCGGCGGGACGCCGCGTTATCCGCCTCCGTCTCCGCGGCCACCGAGGTCACGCCGGGCTGGTCGAAGGCCCAGGCCAGGATGGTCTCCACCGCCTCCGTGGCATAGCCGAAGCCCCGGTATTCCTCCGCGATCCCGTAGCCCAGCTCCACGACCCCGTCCTCCGGGACGCCCTTGAAGGACAGATTCCCGATGCAGGCGCCGTCCTTCCGGACGATCAGCCAGAGGGCATACCAGCCCCAGTCCTCCGGATGGTCCAGGCTGCCCCGCAGCATTTCCCCATAGGCCTCCCGAAGGTGCTCGTCCGCCTCCCGGGCCAGGATGCCGTTCATCTCCTCTTCCGAGGCCGCATAGATCACCAGGCGGTCCGCTTCCAGCATCTTGCCTTCCCCCTCTCCTCGTCCCATTCAGGATTTCCCGCTTATTGTAGCATCATTTTTCCCCAAGGGCCAGAGGGAGAATGGAATTCCCGGCGTTTTTTCCGGAATTCGGCAGGCAAAAAAACGGGAACCGCGGACGAACCGCGGTTACGGGGGACAGGGAGGGGAAAGAAACGGATATCCGGATTTCCTCTTCAAGGAAATCCAACTTCGGTCTACCTCCGTTCCCAATCGTTTCCCTGCTGCCTTGTATTCTGTGCTTTCATCATTTATACTAAAGGAAATTCCAGGCTATCGACGGGAGCATTCATACAGCTGTTCCCAAATCGAAAAAAGGTCGGCAAAACCGATCATAACGGAGGAAGGAAGCAGGATGACCAGAATCACCAGCAAGTATATTGATATTCCGGGGATGAACAACACCCGCGACCTTGGGGGAATGCGCACGAAGGACGGACGCGCGATCAAGCCGAACCTGCTCTACCGGAGCTCGAAGCTCGGCAAGCTGGAGGATAAGGACTGGTTCACCCGGAACGTATCCCTGGTGGTGGATATGCGGTCTTCCCGGGAGATCGTCGAGAGCCCGGATCCCCAGATCCCGGGGGTGGATTATCTGCATCTGCCGATCTTCGAGATGCTGGCCGCAGGCGTCTCCCGGGACAAGGAGTCCGACAGGCGGATGACCGTGCCGAACATAGAGACGGCGATAAAAAGCATGTCTTCGGTATACGCCCGTTTTGTGAACGACGAGTTCTGCCTCTATCAGTACCGTCGGTTCATCCGGCTGTTTTTTGCGCCCCGGGAGAAGGGGATCCTCTGGCACTGCTCCGCCGGCAAGGACAGGACCGGCACCGGCGCGCTCTTCCTCCTGGAGCTGCTTGGCGTGGACCGGGAGGACATCATTGCCGACTACCTGATGACCAACGAATACCTGAAGGACGAGATCCGGGAATTTGTCGATAAGGCGGCGGAACGCAGCGGCGGCATGGACGAGGAAGCCAGAAAGGGCATGTTCGTCCTGATGGGCGCCCACGAGAGATATCCCCTTACCGTCTACGAAGAAGCGGAAGCAAAGTATGGCAGCTTCGACGCCTTTCTCCGGGAAGGGCTGGGCGTCAGCGACGCGGAGCGGGAGGAGCTCCGGCGGCGGTATCTGGAGTAAGGGGATACACGCCCGGAATCACCGGGGAGCCAATCCGCGCATACAGGAGAATCAGCGGGAAAAAGTCAGGAGTCAGCGGGGACCGTCCCCGCTGACTCCGTTTATGTCCAGCATCTTTTGCAGCATAGCTCCGCCGCCGTGACGCAGAGGTATATCGGCATTGAGCCGCAGAGGATTGTAAATAGGGACGTTTCTGATCGGCACATTGACTCCCTTGTATTGTGTCAATTAGAACCGTCCCTATTGACACACAAATCCGGCCAATTAATAGTCAAATATACATTGACATTCCACCTGATATTGTGGTATTAATAATGTTGTAATTTTTAGAAGGAGCGTTACACCTCATGGCATTTATTCGTCGTCGCAGATAAGCGCAGTTCATCCCAAATTCAGTATGGGGTAACTGCGCCTTTTTGCGTCAATCGAATTGCAAGAGGTGTATTTTTATGCGCAAAAACAGCCAGAATATACCATATTCTGTGTCTCAGAATTATTTGACCAGCAAGAAAACCATAAAACGCTTGATTAGAATTGCAAAGCTTGACAGCTCCGACACTGTTTTGGAAATCGGGGCAGGAAAGGGACACATCACCCGGGTCCTTGCGGAGACTTGCAGACAAGTCATCAGCTATGAAGTTGATCCAAGGCTTTACGTAAGCTTAAAGCGAAATAACCTTGAAAATGTTACGCTAATCGGTGGCGATTTTTTACAAGCTCGCTTGCCTAGTGGGCCGTATCGAGTTTTTGCAAACATACCCTTTTCCAGAACTACAGAGATTATAAAGAAGTTGACCTGCGGTGATTCCCTGCCGAAAGACTGTTGGCTGATTGTAGAGAAAGGCGCAGCAAAGAGATTTTGTGGCAAGCCGCATGAAAGTTTGCAGTCTTTGTTGATAAAGCCGTTCTTTGAAACCGAAATATGCTATTATTTCCAGAGAGAGGACTTCCATCCGGCTCCTCGGGTTGACGTTGTAATGCTTCACCTCTTACGAAAAGAAAAACCCGATATTGCATTACAACAACGGAAGGCCTATGAGTTCTTTCTCAGATCCTGTCTTCAACATTATTTTGGTAGTCGCAGGACATTATTGTCATTACGCCAAGCGAACATGGCCCTTAGAAATGCAGGTTTACCCGGAATACATGGGCAATCGAAAACCATGCTATATGTGCAGTGGCTCTGCCTGTTTCGATGGTGGACATATGGACATGGACAATAACGCTGAATCATGCTACTATTTTCTACAAAAGATAATACGATTACGAAAAAGAGTGTTCCTGCTTTAGCTCTTCTCATATATTTACGACCTTCCTGTCACTTTCAAAACTTGTTAGAATAATGACACACTTACGCCAAGCAAACAACCGAGCTTCTGATTTATATGGCTTCTATTGTAAGTGCATTTTCAAGAGAAACCCCTAAAGGTATTCCATCCTAGAAAAGGATGTTCGGAAAACCTTTGGGGGTTACTTCGTTGTGTGCTGGCTTCTGGAAGTCGTAAAAAAGGACGGGAACTGCGGTAGCATCCCTATGTCAATGGGGACGGTTCTGATCGACACATTGACTCCCCTGTATTGTGTCAATTAGAACCGTCCCCATTGACACATGTATTATATCGGAAATTGTGTGATCCGCAACCATTATTCTTTCTTCAGTCTTAAGTCTTCAGTATTCAATTAGAAAATCCTGTCGCTGATTAATGAATAATGAAAACTTAAAGCTTAAGAATGAAAAATACAAAGCGAAAATCCCGCCGATTATCGTCGACAGGATTTTCGCTTTGGAGTAATCGGTTAAAACTCCTACTTTTCGGGGAAAGTGCATTTTTACGCACATATTCCCAATTATTTCTTGCATACGTACAACCATTCTCCGAAATTCAGATAAATGGCGCTTTCGTCAGCAGTATCAACGTCAAAACCGAACTCCTCAAAAGAAACCTCCCCGGGGATGTCCGCAGCGGACGGCAGTTTCGCCAGATAATGCATATAACGCACGGACGGGTCATGTTCTGCCGAGCTGGTCCCGATATAGCTCCAGGTAAACCCATAGCTCTGCTCGTCGTCGGTGAGAGCTCCGGACAGATCGTTGTTCAGTCTCAGAACAAGCGAAAGCTCGTCATCCTGCTTGATCAGGCCTTTTTCCGAATTGTATCCAAAGACCCCCGACCAGTCGCCGACTACCTTTGATTCTTCCGCATTTGCAGTCGGCACAGGCTTAGTCTGCGGCTGCGTCACAGTCGCTGCAGGCTCCTCCTGGGCGGTACGGATAATGACTCCGCAGCCGGCAAAGGCAGCAGAAACAAACAGGAGTAAAGCCGCAAAGGCAGGAGCCCATTTTCGTTTTGTCCTGTACGCGACACCGATCCCCTTCATCAGCCTTCTCCCCCTATCGGAAGAAATATGTCCTCAGGTCTGGTTCTTCTCATTTTTGATCCACCAACCGTTCCCGTTACGATAACCGTGTTTCTCCATGTACGACTCGATTTGCGCATAGCGGCCTTTCGCGTCCGGGAGTACTCCCTTTCCCTTCAGTCGGGTCAAGCACTCCTGCACCAGTTCCTCCTCCAGCTCATCCCAATCATAGAAGATGACCTCCAACCATGGATCGTCTGACTCGGAGCTCTCCGCCATCAGACAGGCGGTTCGATTGCAAACCTGGGCCAATAACTCAGCAAGGCTTTCATCATTCTGATTCTCGCTGAACCACTCCCGGACGTCATCCGGTCGAATGGACGGGAATTTGTATGTATTCAGCCTGTCCCACATCTCTTCTTTTGTCATGATACTTATGCTGCCGTTTTTCCCGTTCTGCAGCAACGGATAAAATGATTGTGATGACAAAAGCCGCTTGCGTCTGCAAGCGGCTTTTGTCATGGTGGAGACTAATGGGCTCGAACCATCGACCTCATGCGTGTGAAGCATGCGCTCTAACCAGCTGAGCTAAGCCTCCGAATGTGGTGACCCGTACGGGACTCGAACCCATGTTACCGCCGTGAAAGGGCGGTGTCTTAACCACTTGACCAACGGGCCATTTATCTGGGCTCGCGCCCCGCGCCGGGGACCTGCCCCGGCGCGAAGCAGCCTGGTAGCGGCGACTGGATTTGAACCGGTGACACTTCGGGTATGAACCGAATGCTCTAGCCAACTGAGCTACGCCGCCGAGTCAGCA
>JBGUZS010000097.1:0-6289 GCA_045223835.1 Oscillospiraceae bacterium
GGGGGTGGTCTTCTCCGTAAAATCCTCCCTGGGCGTCAGTCCCGTCACCAGTCTGGCCAACGTGACGCACCAGATCACCGGGATCGCCCTGGGCATATGCACCACGGGGACATACTGCTTCTATATCCTGGTGGAGGTCCTGATCCTTCGGAAGGATTTCAAGGCAAGCATGCTGCTGCAGATCCTGGCTTCTTTCTTCTTTGGTCTGCTGGTATCCGCGGCTACGGAGCTGCTGGGCTTTCTTCCCGCTCCGGGCAGCTATCCCCTGCGCCTTGTCTATCTGTTCATCTCCATCCCCCTGGTCTCCTTCGGCGTCATGCTCTACCTGGCCCCGGCCATCCTCCCCACCCCCGGGGAGGGGTTGAGCCTGGCTGTTTCCGCAAAGATCGGCAGGCCCGTGGCCGTCTGCAAGATCATTACCGACTGCTGCATGGTTGCCCTTTCCGCCCTCACCTCCCTGCTCTTCTTCCATGCCCTGGTGGGGGTCCGGGAGGGAACGGTGATCTCCGCCCTCACCGTAGGCTTCCTCATGAAGCGTATGATGCGCTTCTGCCAGGCTCCCCTGCTCCGCTTCGTGGAACGGGAGACGAAGCTGGAGCGGGCGATCCGGCAGGATGGCCTGCCGGAAACCGGCAAGGGCGGCCTGATCCTCACCATCAGCCGGGAGACCGGCTCCGACGGACTATGGGTGGCAGAGGCGCTTTCCAAGGTCTTGGGGATCCCCTTCTATGACGATGAAACCCTCATCCCCCTGGAGGCGGAGGAAAGCGGCCTCAGCGAGAACTTTATCCGGGCCCATGAGCAGACCATGGGGCAGAACCTGCTGTACGACTTTCTCACCTCCGGCTACGCCATGTACAACGAGGATCTGCCGCCTCTGGAGAAGCTTTTCGCCGCCCAGTGCCGCGTGCTCCGAAGGATCGCCGCGGAGGGCGGGGGCTGCGTGATCGTAGGCCGCTGCGCGGATTATATCCTGTATCAGGAGCCCAGGAGCTTCCGGGTCTTCCTCCATGCCCGGCCCCGGTGGCGGGCACAGCAGCTGGCGGAGCGGAAGCAAGTTTCCCTTGCCAGGGCGGAGGAGGAGCTGGAGCGGACGGACGCCGCCAGGGCCCGGTACTACCAGAATTTCACCGGGCGAAAATGGGGCGATACCCGCTGGTTCCACCTGACGGTGGACACGGAGGCCTTCGACCGGGAGCAGTGCGTATCGCTGATCTTGGAAGGACTGAAGCTCCGGGGAGAGATCTGAACGCATTTTCTTCCGACATACTGAGGGGTCGTGAGTTTTGTCTCCGGCCTCTTTGTTTTTTTGAGTCCTTTTTTCCATTTCTCCGTACTATAGACGACCGGTCAATCGCTGCATGGGAGATGATGCATTGAAAGAGGAACGGATCGTTGACCGCATACGGGATGGGGATGAACAGGCCATCGACGCGGTCATGCGCAGATATACAAAGCTCCTGTGGTCTGTGGCGGCGGGGATCCTGCGAGACGTCGCCTCCCCCCAGGACGTGGAAGAATGCGTAGCTGACGCTTTCATCAAGCTCTGGCAGGAACCGGAGAAGTTTGATCCCGCCCGGGGAAGCCTGAAGCTGTGGCTCTGTATGGTGGTCCGATCCCGTGCCCTGGATCGGTATCGGGAAATCCAGCGCCGGGGAGAACTGCCCATCAATGAGGACATCCTTTCTCTCTCCCTGGACCTGGAGGACCATCTCCTCCTGGAAGAAAGCAGGGGCAGTCTCATTAAAGCCCTAGCCCTTCTCCCGGAGCGGGACCGGAGTATCTTCCTGCGCAGATATGCCGGGGAGCAGAAGCCGAAGGATATTGCCGCTGCTCTGGGCCTGACGGTAAAGCAGGTAAAAAACCGTCTGTACCTCGCCAAAGAAAAACTGCGCAGTCTATTGATGCATGAAAACGGAGGGATACGATGAACACTTTTCGAAGGGAAAACCTGCGAAACATACAGATTATCTTTGAAACGCGCACAGGGGTGACCCTGCCCCGCAGCGCGGCAGCGCATCCAACCATCCGCATGGCGCTTCTTTTCGCCGTACTGCTCCTCAGCCTTTCCGTGACGGCCTACGCCTATCGGGAGTTCACTGCACTCTCCGGAGATGAGCTTTCCCTGACGGCGGCTTACGTCGGCGGAGGCGTCGTCAACATCACCGTGGAAAACCGTTCCGATAAGGCTTTGCGGTTTCAGCCCCAGCTGAAGCTGCTGCGTTGGTCCACGGGGGAGGAAGCGCTCCAAACCGGCGATATCCTGATGACGAACAGAGAGTATGCCCCCCATTCCCAGGGGATCATGACCATAGACCTGTCCAAAGCCTATAATATGGCCCTTTTGGAGGAACCCATCGGGGACTGGTACTATTTTGTGCTGACGAACGGGGGTTTCTTATTCGGACAGGACTGGATCTGCTCGGTGAACTTTTCCCTGCCCATCTCTCCCGCTCCTCAGTCCACCGCAATTTCCGAGCCGAGTGTTTTCCAAATTACGCCATCTGAAGAAGGACGGGGTCCGGAGGAAAAACTGGCCTGGTATTTTGAAGGGAACGGCGGTCCTGAATTGAGGGATTCGAAGAACGGAGCATATATCCAACAGGTCCGGGAGCTGCTGGCCGGGCAGGAGGAAAGGGTGGTCTCCTCCGTCTCCCCCGCTCTGGTGCTGGAAGACCCGGCAGAGGACGCGGTATTTGATCCCGGCTTTACCGACGAGCCTCAACGGGTGTTGACCGGCTTGCATGTCCATCCGGTCGACTGGGATTTTCGGCTCCTGGCGGCGGAGGGGGAAAGCGCCCAAATCCTCTCGGTGATGCTGCCCCTTCGGGATTATCCGGATATTTTCCGAGAACTGCCGATCCTGTATTACTTCATGTATGAGAAGGCTGCGGTGGCAGAGGAGGCCTGCGTCTTCCTGTACGGACAAGTTCTGTCCTTCCGGGAGCTGGAGGATTGCAAGGTCTGGGAGAACGACGACTATATCTGCTATGAGGTGCACAGCCTCATCTATTCCGACCTGGAGGCGCATACGAAACAATGGCTGCAGGCCAATCCTGAAGTTATGTTTGACGACGCTCTCCGTCAACGGGTGAGAAACGTATACGACTATTATTCGGCAAATGTCCGCTTCCACCCGGTGGAAACAGAATGAATCAACACAGGCGTGGCCGATCCGGCCGCGCCTGTGTCCTATCTTCCTTATTCTTCCTTCTTCAGCTTTCGGATATCCCTGCCGTAAAACTTCAGATTCTCGTATTCCCCGGCCAGCCGGGAGGCGACCTGGGGATTATATCGGTCGGAGATCTCCTCCACGGACAGATTCGAGGAGATGACCGTACTCTTTCCGCTGCGCAGGCGGGCATTGATGATCTCATAGATCACGCCCTCCGTGAAGGCATTGTCCCTCTCCATGCCCAGATCATCCAGGATCAGCAGATCGCATTGGAGGTACCGGCGGATATCCAGCTCCGCTTCCTCCGGATCACCCCGATTCGCAAACCGGATCGCCTCATAGCGGGAGCACAGGTTGACCGCGGTTTCATAGACCACGGACCAGCCCTGATCGGACACCGCCGCGGCGATGCAGGCGGAAAGGAAGGTTTTGCCCAGGCCGGGTCCCCCGCTGAGGAAGAGATTCGAGCCCTTCCCGTCGAAGGTCTCCGCATACCGTCGGCAGGCCATGAAGACCAGCTCCATATGCTGTCTCGGGCTGATCCCGGTATCCGGATCCTTCTGATCGTCATAGTATTTCAGCTGGAAGGAGGAGAATCGCTCCCCGTTCAGGTCCAGCAGCTTGGAAAGCTCTTTGCGCTGTTCTTCCCGGTACAGGCGCAGCAGGCATTCGCAGGGCTCCCGCCCCACATAGCCCCGGTCGCCGCAGCGCATACAGGCCGGGAGATCATCGAGGCAGTGCTCCGGGTAGCCCAGCCGGAGGATGCGCGCGCTCCGTTCCTTCTGCAGCTGAAGGCTTCTCTCCTGCAGCCGCTCCATTGCCGCTACCGGGTCTTCGCCGCTGCGCAGGGCCAGCTCCATCGCGCCGGCTGCGGCGCCCCGGATCCCGGAATCCAGCTCCGCCAGCGCCGGATCCAGGTCATAGAGCCGCTGCCGCAGCTCCGCCGTACGGATCTCCCGCCTGCGCCGGTCCTCCTCCAGCCGGTCCAACGCCCGGCGAAGAAGCCTTCCGTCAAGCATCATTGCCGCCGCCTCCGTTCATCTTCTCCAAATAACGCTGCATGCGCCGGTATTCCTCTGCAGCCGGGCCCGCGGATGCCGCTTCCCCCGCGGTTTTCCCCCGGGCAGGACCCCGCTCCCGGGGATCCGCCTTCAGGATCGCCTCCCGCTCATGGAGCTCCCGCTTATGCCAGTTTTCCAGGATGCGGTTCATATACGGCCAGACCAGCTCCTTCTTTTTCAGGATAGTCCGGTCATAGGCCTCCAAAACGGCTTCCGGGGAAAACCCCATATCTATCCAGCCCTGGATATACTTCTCCTCCGAGGGGGAGAGAAGCCGATCCCGGATGCCCAAGCTGCGCTGGATCCTGCTGCTCTCCTTCCGCCGGTCCAGCAGCTCCTGCACATGCTTCTCCGCCAGCTCCAGGGTGAGGATCCCCCTCTCCTGCCAGATATAGGCTTCCTTCTCGATCTGCCGCATGGTAGGCCGTTTCCCGGGGCCATAGCGCCGCTCCAGCTCCTGGGTACACCAGTTGATGATCACCAGGATCACCTCCGGCGGGAGGCCGAGATAGTCGTAAAGCCCGAACAGGACCATCATATCATTGCCGGAAAGGATGCGCCCCAGGCGCTTCGCCGCCTCATCCAGCAGGCTGCGGAAGCCCTCTGCGTCCTCCGCCGCCCGCTGCGCATCCGACACGGTATACACCGGGATATCCGGCGAGCTGCCCGGCGCAAGCTTTTGGGGATCCTGGATCCGGAGAGCGGCGCTGCCTCCCGGCTGGCGCACCAGCCCCAGCTTCTGCAGCGTTCCCATGGCGGCATCCAGCTTATCCCCCATCCCCAGCTCCGCCCGGGCTGTTTCCCGGTCGAGGTTTCCGTGCCTGCGGAGGATGTAGAGATAAAGCAAGGCAGCGTCTCCGCTGCCGGCTGAAATGAGCTTATCCGCATCATGGAGGCTGATGGAAAGGGTTTCCGGCTGCGGCAGGACATACTCCTCTGCCATTCCATCTCCTCCTTTTCTCTGCTTTTTCTCTATTCTAGCAAGTTCTCCGAAAAATCGCAAGTATCACTCTGCCTTCAAGGGCGAAACGGGCCCCTTCCTCATTTCACGCCCCGGACCGCCATGATCACCGAGACGGAGGTATCCCACTGCTTCTCTCCCCGGGTATACTGCGCAAGGCGCAGGGCGTATTTCTCATCGATCCTCCGGCGTATCCGCTCCCGGTCCTCCGGGCTGATCCCCTCGCCCAGGGTGAGAACGGCGGAATCCAGCGCCTCCAGGTCGTTGTACTTTCCCGAGAGGATCATCTCCCGGGCCAGCTCCGGGGGAACGGAGGGGTCATCCGGCGTCAGATCTGCCAGCGCATATCCGGTCTGCACATCCCGGAAGCCGTATCGCTCCATGGCCGCCGGAAGCTCCGCCTCGCTCATGGGATACTTGCAGATCCCGTACTTCTCCGTGGAATCATCCAGCTCCATGATCCTCTCCCAGAAGGCCTTCTCCTCTTCGTTCCAGCTCAGACAGGGGGCGGCGGCATGCAGTCCCCTGCGGGAAGAGAGCACGAGGCATACGCCGCCGGGCCGCAGGACCCGCAGCTGCTCGCCGAAAAACGCGGAGGGCTCCACATGCTCCTGGACCGTGTTGGAGATCGCAACATCAAACTGATCCGCCGGAAAGGGCAGCGCCGCGGCGTCCCCCTCCCGAAAGAGGACGCCGGGTTCATGCACCCGGGCAAAGCGGATGAATTCCCTGTCCCGATCCAGGCCGATGATCTCCGCCTTCGGATACCAGCGGTGCAGGGCGCCGGCCAAAGCGCCGGGACCGCAGCCCACCTCCAGGATGCGCAGCGGGCGGTCCTCCAGGTCAAACAGCCGGACATACCGCTCCCGAAAGCGATCATGAAAGCGCAGGCGGCGGGAGGAATACAGGGTCATACAGCCCTGGACATACCGGGACCAGACGGTATCCATAGAGACGCCTCCTTTTTTGTGGTTTTCGCAGTATACCAAACCTGCTGGAAAACCGCAATACCCCGGCGCAAATCTGCCGGGGCATCATACTGCAGACAAAGTACCAGACCATCGAAAACGGTCATTGCGAAACCGGTGACCG
>JBGUZS010000098.1:0-6400 GCA_045223835.1 Oscillospiraceae bacterium
AAAAGAAACCTGCAGCGCGCCCCGGTTTGTTCCTTTCCGGCCGTTTGGGGATGCGTCCCCGGACCCCTTATTTCCCGTGGGTGCCCCAGACGACCTGAACGCCTTTTTCCCGGAAGGCCGAGACCATTTTCCGCATGCCGGCGCAGCCCTCCTCCTCGGTTTTCCCGGCGCAGATGCCGATATGCAGGATCTCGGTGCCCTCCTGCACCAACCGGTCCAGCTTCTCCCGGAACCCGGGGTCCTCCATGGGATCCCCCTCCTTGACGCAGCTGGAGCAGCGCATGAAGGCGGTCAGCTCCAGCTCCTCCCCCTCATAGGGGGCAAAGGAACGGATGCGCCGGTTGAAAGCGGTGAGGCAGGCGCAGCCGGCGCAGACCTTGTTGGAATTCAGGCATGAGAGAATGGCGATCTTTTTCATGGGACCAACTCCTTTTCTTCTTCCTGCAGCTCTCCCTCACGGATGCGCACGATCCGATGGCAGACCTGCCGGGCCAGGCTCGTGCTGTGGGTGATGAAGAGATAGCTTGTTCCCCGCTCCTCCTGATACCGCCGGAGGAAATCCACGATCTGCGCCTGGGTGATCACGTCCAGCATGCTGGTGGGCTCATCCAGGAGGATGACCTCCGGCTCCATGACCAGGATGCGGGCCAGGGCGGCCCGCTGCAGCTCGCCGCCGGAGAGGGCACCGGGCCTCCGCTCCAGATGCTCCGGGTATAGGCCGAAGCGGCTGATGCACTCCGCCAGGACCCCGTCGGAGAGGGAGAGGCCCCGGAGTCGGAAGGGCTCCGAAAGGCTCTGCCGCAGGGTCAGCTGGGGATTGAAGGATACCTCGGGATGCTGAAACAGGATCTGGATCTTCTCCCGGGGGACGCCCTTGAAGGGATAGGCGAGGGGCTGTCCCCGGAAGAGGATGGTCCCCTCGTCGGGACGGATCAGTCCCACCAGCATCTGCCCCAGGGTGGATTTTCCGCTGCCGCTTTCCCCCAGGAGACCCAGCGTCTCCCCGGGGAAGAGGGAGAGGGAGGCCTTCTTCACGGCGGTGAAGCTCCGCTTCCCCTCCTCCTTGCTGCGGAAGCGTTTGGTGAGGCCGCGCGCCTCCAGGATCGCTTCATTCATACTGCCAACACCTCACCTGATGCCCGCCGATCCGGAATAGGGGGGGCATTTCCCTGCATTTTTCGCTGCACCGGTCGCAGCGCAGCCGGTATTTGCAGCCCGCCGTCCCCGCGTCGTTGTGGGCGGGGGCGTAGCCCGGGCGGAAGCGGAGGCCGTTTTCCGGCATGGCGGCCAGCATATCCCGGGTGTAGGGGTGCAGCGGATTTCGGAAAAGCTCCTCCGTCTCCGCCTCCTCCACCTGGTTGGCCGCGTACATGACGCAGACGCGGCTGGAGACGCTGCGGGCAAAGCTCAGGTCGTGGGTCACGCACACCAGGGTCTGCCCCTCCAGGGTGTTGAAGGCCTCCGCCGTCAGCTTCACCCGGGTCTCGTCCAGGCCCTTGGTGGGCTCGTCCGCAAAGAGCAGCTCCGCTCCGGCGCTGATGCCCATGGCGATCAGGGCCCGCTGCCGCATCCCGCCGCTGTAGGTGAAGGGATACTGCCTTGCGATGGTCTCCTCTTTGCCCAGGTGGAAGCGCTTCAGCAGCTCCACCGCCCTTTCCTCCGCCGCCTTTCGCTTCATTCCCCGGTGGGCGATCATCGGCTCCGCCACCTGGAAGCCCACCTTCAGCAGGGGATTCATCCCGTTTCCGGAGCCCTGGGGCACATAGGAGATCCGGCCGCCCCGGATGGCGTCAAGCTGCTTCTCCGTCATGGCGAACAGGTCCCTGCCCCGGTAGGATACGCCCCCCGTGACCTTGGCCGTGGGGCTCAGCAGCCGCAGGATGGCCAGCAGCAGGATGCTTTTTCCGCTGCCGGTCTCCCCGATGATGCAGAGCCGATCCCCGGAACGCACCTCCAGGGAGACATGCTCCACGGCCTGAACAAAGTTCTTCCCTTCAAAGCTGACGGAGAGGTCCTCCACCCGCAGAAGGGTTTCGCGCATATCGTCCATAGCCGCCCTCCTAGTCTTTTTTCTGCTGCCCGTAGTACCCCACGAGCATGAAGCCCATCACCGCGATGCAGATGCAGATGATCGGCGGCAGATACCACCAGACCTGGCCCCGGAGGATGCTGTTCCGGAAAAAGGCAAAATGCAGGATGTTGCCCCAGCTCTTCTGCCCGTAGGTACCCAGGCCCAGAAAGCTCAGGCCCGACTCCGTCATCATGGCGCCGGAGACCGAAAGGGCCATGCGGGTCAGGAGGATATCCTTCAGATTGGGCAGCACATGGCGGAAAAGGATCACCGGCGTCTTTACCCCCAGGGTCTTTTCGATCTGGATATAGGGCAGCCGGCAGATCTGCCGCACCCGGGAGCGCAGGATCCGGGCGGTGCCGGTCCAGGCGGTGATGCTGATGGCCAGCACCAGGCTGAACACGCCGCTTTTCAGATAGGCGATCAGGAGCAGCGTCAGGGGCAGGGAGGGAACGGCCATGGCGATATCGGTAACGGCGCAGATAATCCGGTCCGCCGCGCCGCCGTAATACCCGGCGATCAGGGCGAGGACCGAGCCGACGAAGGTGACGATCAGGGCGGAGAAGATCCCCAGGAAAAGGGAGACCCGCACTCCGTAGATCATTTCGCTGAAAATATCCTGTCCCAGGTCGTTGGTGCCCAGAAGGTGCTCCCGGCTGGGCTTCTGGTAGGCGACGCCCAGGGCGGAGGGATCATAGGGGGAGATCAGGTCCGCCAGCAGGGCCACCAGGACGAAGAAGAGGATGATGATGAGACCGGCCAGCATGGCCTTGTTCTGCCGGAGCTTAGTCATTCGCGCCCGCCTCCCTTCTGATCCGGGGATCTATGGCGGCGTTGACGATATCCCCCAGCAGATTGCTCAGCACCACGCACACCGCCGACAGGAGGAAGCAGAACTGGGCCGTGGCAAAATCCCGGTTGGAGACGGCGGTATACATCATCTGTCCCATCCCCTTCCAGCCGAAGACCACTTCCACGATCATGGAGCCGGAGAGCAGGCTGCCCAGCTGCATGCACAGGGAGGTGGAGTAGGGGACCAGGGCGTTTTTCAGCACATGGCGGAACAGCACCTTCTTCCGCCCGATGCCCTTGGAGCGGGCGGTGAGCACGTATTCCTCCGACCGGATCTGGGAAACGGTGCTCTTCATCAGCATGAAGTCCCCGGAGGTGCGGAAGACGATGAGGATGAACAGAGGAAGGGCCATATGGTGCAGGATGCTGGCGGTCCTCGCCGCCCCGGTCAGCCCCGGGGAGACCATCCCGTTGATGGGGACCCATTTCAGCTTATAGGCCAGCAGGATCAGCAGCAGCAGGCTGAGGCAGTTGGAGGGGATGGTGTTCAGCACCAGGAAGACGGGTGTGGTGATCCGGTCGAAGCGGCCGCCGGGATGGATGCCCGCGTAGATCCCCAGCACGGCCCCCAGGAAGCAGGCGACCAGCAGGGTGGGGACGGAAAGGCGCAGGGTCCACAGGGCGGCGGAGGCGAAGTTCTCCAGGACCGGCTTGTGGTTGGAATAGGACTCCCCGAAATCCAGGGTCAGTACGTTTTTCATGTAACGGGCGTATTGGGTGCCCATGTTGTCGTTCAGCCCGTATTTCTCGATGAGCATCTCCAGATAAGCCGGATCGTTGTCCATCAGGTAGTAATACTCCTCTTCCCCGATGAGGAAGACGATGGGGTCTCCCGGCATGGTATGGACCAGCACGAAGCTGATGGTGATGATCAGCCAGATGGTGAGGACGGCGATCAGCACTTTTTTGATCACATGCAGAAGCAAGGCAGCTACCTCCATCCGGGTTTGCGGACAGCCCGGTTTTTCACCGGGCTGTCCGTCGATTGCATTATTTCGCGGTGATGCGGAACCAGGTTTCGGAATTGATGACGCCCCAGCTCTTCCAGTTGCCCCAGTTTTCGATCTTGTCGGTGCGGAAGGGGAAGAAGGAGGTTTGCCAGGCGAAGGTCAGGGCGAACATCTCCTCGTCCGCCAGGTGCTGCAGCTTCCTGCTGTTCTCCAGGTAGGCCTCGTCGTTGATGGCCTCGGTCATGGCGTAGTACCAGTCCTTCAGCTCCTGGCTGTGGTAGGAGCCCCAGTGCCAGCCGCTGTCGCCCTCCCGCAGCTCAGCCAGCATATAGCGGAAGGGGGTGGAATAGGACATGCCGGAGGTGCAGAAGGTGATGGAGATGTCGTAGTCCTCCCTGGTGACCTTGTCCTCCCAGATCTCGCTGTTGGAGATGGCCTCCTCGTCGATGTGGCAGTTGATCCCCACGCCCTTCAGGGAGGCGACCACCGTCTCTCCCAGGCGGGAGCGGACCTCCATGTTGGAGCTGTACTGGGGGATGACGGAAAGGTCGATGGCGCTGCCGTCCGGGGCCTCCCGCCAGCCGTCGCCGTCGGTATCCTTGTACCCGGCGGCCTCAAGCATGGCCTTGGCGGTATCGGGGTTATACTCCAGCATGCCGATGGAGGAGTCGAAGCCCTTGATGGAGGGGTTCAGCACGCCCCGGTTGGAGGGCTTGCCGTATTCGCCGTTGATGGTCGCGGCGGCGGTGGGATAGTCGATGGCATAGGCGATGGCCTGGCGGAAATCCACGTCGTCGCCGGGGGCGCGGCTGCAGCCGAAGAGCATCTGATAGCTGCCGGCGAAGGGGCTCTCTCCCAGGTCCAGATCGGCCATCCCGGTGAAGGAGTCGATCAGAGTGGCGTCGATGGGGCTGGCGTAGGTGTAGTAGGCGTCACATTCCCCGTTGGCCATGGCCATCATCAGGGAGGCCTGGTCCGCGTAGGACTGAACGGTGACCTTGTCCACGGTGATCTCGCCCAGGAAGGCGTTCTCGGGCACGGCCTCGTAAACGGAGGTCTGGGAATCCAGGTCGTAGGAGACCAGCTTGAAGGGGCCGCAGCCGATGGCGGCCTCAGGGCCGGTGACGTTGGAATAGTCCGTCACGCCCTCCCAGATATGCTTGGCATAGACGCAGGAGGTGTTCATCGCGGAGGTGTTCATCCAGTAATACACGTCGGGATGGGAGAAGGTGAGCCGGCCGGTATTGTCCCCCAGGATCTCGATGTCGGTGAGGTTGGAAAGGCTGCCGACCTTTTTCACGTCCCGCATGTACTCGAAGGAAAAGACGATGTCCTCCGCGGTGACGGGCTGCCCGTCATGCCAGACCGCGCCCTCATGCCAGGTGAAGTCCAGCACGGTGCCGTCCGGGGAGATCTGGTAGCTCTCGAAGAAATAGGGCTGCAGGTCGCCGTTTTCATCCCGGTACACGAAGTTGCCCTGGGTCAGGCCGTTGTAATTCATGCGGCCAAAGGCGTCCTTCTGCCCGGTCATGTTGAAGGTGTTGTTGGCCGCCGTGGTGCCCACGATCAGGTTGGCCACGTGCTTGGGTCCGGCCGGCGCAGGCGCTTCCGTGGGGGCGGGGGTGGCCTCCTCGCCGCCGGAGGCGGGCTTCTGGGTGGGCACCGGGGTGGCCTGACCGCCGGGGGTCGGGGTGGGATTCTCCTTCGCGTCTCCCGCGCAGCCGGCAAAGAGCCCGATGCAGAGAAGGAGGGCAAGGACCAGAGCCAGGATCTTTTTCATGAAAAAAACTCCTTTCATTTCCCAATCAAACGGAAAAGAAGGAGCCTCAGATACAACAGACCGAGCGTGACCGGCCGGGGGCCGTTCACACAGAACGTCGCTTCATCTTCAGACAGCCTAACGCGGAGGCTTGTACTCAAGCATCCGGACGGAGCAGGTTTCATGGCTTCGGGATCAAGCTCCCGTCCTCGCCTTCTCATGGTCTCCCACAATGGCTCCTTGAGGACGGAATACCCGTTACATTGACCGGTTCGCTCAGGATTCGCACCTGATTCCCTCTTTCCCGGCAGCGGTGCTGCCGGACACTCGATCCGTTTGATTCAGTTGTTTGGCTTTGTGTTTTGCCTGCTATCCCTTGTATAATAATTCATTTTGCCCGCAGGAATCAATTAGGGGAATCACCCAATAATCGGCGAAAAGCCCCGCGGAATTGGCCATAATCCATAAAACCGCCCGGCTGTCATACCCCCCGGAGTATCGCGTCGGCGCTCACCTGCGCTGCGCAGAAAGACGCCCGCCTGCAGAAGCAGACGGGCGCAGATGTACATACAGGGGAATCAGGTGAGCTGATGCACCTCTCCGGTCTCCTTGTTCCGCCACCTGGGCTTCAGGGGCAGGGGCCAGTTGAACTGCATGGCCCCGGGGGTGGGGCAGTCCGTGGCGCAGCAGCCGCAGTACCAGCATTCCTCCGGATGGAGGATGATGGGGGGCTTGCCCTTCTCCGGGTTGGGGATGAATACGTCGATC
>JBGUZS010000099.1:0-4264 GCA_045223835.1 Oscillospiraceae bacterium
GGGGAGAATACGAAGATCGTCATGGAGATCCTCCGCCGCCTGGCCCATGAGGAGGGCCGCTGCGTCATCGTGGTGACCCACGACCCGGAGGTGGCAGAGGCGGCAGACCTGGTGCTGCGCATGAAAGACGGAGAACTTGCGGCAGAATGAGCGAAGGATAAACCAGGGGGTGGAGCCAAACGGCTCCACCCCCCAAATCGATTCCGGGCCTATTCTCCGGCCACCGTAAAGAGATGTACGGCTCCGGCCATCCCCTGGGACCCGATGATCTGGGGTTTGCCGGGGACCAGCTCCGTGGCGTGATACCCGTGAACATGGCCGCAGAGCACGGCCTTGACGGTGTCGTTCTTTTCGCAGAGTTCCACGAATTCCTTCCCGTTCTCGTCCGCCGTTTCCTCGTCGATGTAGAAATAGTCCATCACCCGATGGAGCTCCTCCTTGCAGCAGGGGGTGCAGATGGGCACATGGCAGAGGATGATCAGGGGCGTGCCCTCATCGCAGAGAGCATGGAGGGCGTCCAGGTCCTCCCGGGAGACGGTTTTCCGGCTGTTGTCCACTGCGGCGATCCGGAAGCCGTCGAAATCCAGGGTGCGAACCCCCGTCGACCAGCACCCTTCGCAGGCCGGCGCCTCATGGTTCCCGGGAACGCAGAGGTATTTCCCGCTGTAGGCGGCGAGCTTCCGCCTCAGGTACCGCTCCCCGGCGCCGTGCATGCGCTCCAGGTTGTCCCCGGAGAGGAGCAGGGCCTCCGGCTTCAGCTCCTCCGCCAGGGCGAGCTGTTTCTCAAAGGCCTCCAGGGTGGTGATCCGCTGGGGATCCCCGTAGGGCTCGTCGTTCCCCACGGAGAAGGGCAGCTGCCCCCGGGCGAATTTCTCCTTGAAGGAGGCCCACATGGTCTCCTGCTTTTCCGATTCCGCCCGCTCCTCGGGAGAACTCTCTTCGTCCGCTGCGTTGATATGGGTATCCGTGATATGCAGGAAAAGATGCTCTCCCCGCACCCCGGGGATGGCGATCCGGTTCCGCCTGAACCAGAAGAAGCTGTCGTCCATCATCAATTCGATCACCTGCTTCGGTAAGATATCCCGGCCTTAGCCGCCGGTGCGCTTGAAATTCCTGTCCAGCTGCGCCCTGGTGAGGAGCATGGAGACGGGTCTGCCGTGGGGACAGTATTTCACCCGCCCGGAGAGGACGGCTTCCACCACGGGGATCAGCTCCCGCAGGTCCCCGTCCATCCCCGCCTTCACCGCCGCCTTGCAGGCCATGGAGGCCAGGACCTCGTCCCGCTGGCCCAGGCTGCCGGGCCGCCTGCCCAGGCGCAGGGCCTCCGCCGTATCCTCCAGCAGGGCGGCGCAGTCCTCCGGGCTGACGCCCTCCGGCATACGGCGCACCAGCAATGCTCCGCCGCCGAAATCCTCCGCCTCCAGCCCCAGCTCCTCCAGCAGGGGGAGGTGGTCCAGAAGCAGGGCGGCGTCCTCCGCCCCGGGCTTGACCACCTGAGGCTCCAGAAGCAGCTGGCTCATGGGACCCCGTTCCCCGGCCTTCAGCCGGTCGAAGAGGATGCGCTCATGGGCGGCATGCTTGTCGATGAGCAGGAGTCCCTCCTCCGTCTCCACCACCGCGTATTCCCGGAAGGCCTCTCCCAGGATGCGGTAGGGGGGCAGGGGCTTTTCCCGAGGCGGCTCCGGCGCCTTCTCCGGTTCCTTCTCCGGAGCCGGCGCGGGCTCCGGCGGCCTGGACGGGGCGGGGGGCTCCGTCAGATCCACCCGGTGCACCGGGACCTCCTCCCGGGGGGGCTCCTCCCGGCCGTATTCCGCAGCGGGCTGGCGGAACACCAGCTGCTCCACGATCTTCGGCATATCCGCCGGAGGCGCCTTGGGTACGCTCTCCCGGCTGTAGACCCGTCCGGAGACGGGCACCGCCGCCTTCGGCCTCGGGGCCGGGGCGGATTCCTCCCGCACCTCCGCCTCCGCTCCCGGCTCAGGCTCCTCCGGCTTCGGCAGATGCAGCTCCGGCTGGGCGGCCTCCCCCCGTAGGGCGGCCTGAACGCTGCGGTACACCGCGTCGAAGACCTGCCGCTCCTGCAGGAAGCGGACCTCGGTTTTGGCGGGGTGAACGTTTACGTCCACGGCGCTGCGCCGGAGCTCCAGGAACAGGACGCAGGCGGGGAAGCGCCCGGTAAAGAGCTGGTTCTTATAGGCCTGCTCCAGAGCGGTCTGGAGCAGAATGGATTTCACATATCTTCCGTTGACGAAGAAAAACTGCTGCTTCCGGTTGCCCCGGGCGTTTGCGGGGGGACAGATGTACCCCTCCACCGTGATCCCCTCCCCGGAGCCCTGGGCGGGGAGCATGGTTTTGGCAAAGTCGCGCCCCAGGAGGGAATAGATGACGGCGTCCAGCCGGCCGTTGCCCGGGGTATGGAATTCCTCCTTCCCCTCCCGGAGATACCGCACCGCCACGTGGGGATGGCACATGGCGCAGCTCAGGGCGGCGGCGGTGACGCCGGCCCCCTCGGCGGAATCCTTCCGCATGAATTTCAGCCGGGCGGGGGTATTGTAAAACAGGTCCCGAACCAGGATGGTGGTCCCCTCCGGGCAGCCGGCGGGGGAGCGGGAGATCTCCTCTCCCGCCTCCAGGGTGAGAACGGTGCCCTCCTGGGCGCCCCGCTCCCGGGTGAGGAGCTGGATCCGGGAGACGGCGGCGATGGCCGCCAGCGCCTCTCCCCGGAAGCCCAGGGTGCCGATGGCCTCCAGGCCCCGGGCGTCCCGGAGCTTGCTGGTGGCATGGCGGAGGAAGGCGGTGCCCGCGTCCTCCGGACTCATGCCGCAGCCGTTGTCCGTCACCCGGATGAGGCCCATGCCTCCCCGCTGGATCTCCACCGTCACCTGGGTGGCTCCCGCGTCGAAGCTGTTTTCCAGCAGCTCCTTCACCACGGAGGCGGGGCGCTCCACCACCTCTCCGGCGGCGATCAGATCCGCCACATGGGGATCAAGCTTGTGGATGATATTCATTCGCCTTCACTCATCTTTACGGGCACCCCCCGGATATACCGGGGGTCCACTTCCAGGGTGGCCACGTCCCCGGGGACGGGGTTGCATCGGGTCACGTCCAGGACCAGGCCGGTCATGCCCACCTGCCCCAGGACCCGGGCTCTTTTCCCGTTCACCCGGAATATGGGGGAGAAGGCGGTCTTCCTGGCCAGGCCGGCCTTCACCCTGCCCAGCAGGATGGGCTCCACCCGGTCGTCGGGCCGAAGGGTGCCGACGCCGTTGAACCAGCCCACGTCCAGCACCGCGACCCGGGTGGTCTTCTTCAGGGTGACGCCCTTGCCCGCGCCGATCTTGGTGCCCTTGTCCAGCCAGTTCAGTTCCTCCAGGGAGGCCTCCAGCACCCCGACCTTGGCGAGCCCGGAGCCAGCCTTTACCGGGATCCTGCCGATCAGGGCGGGGCCGACGCAGACGGCGCTCTGCTCCCCGAATTCTCCCCGGAACAGGGCGGCGGAATCCAGCGCCATCAGGATGCCGGTATTCACCCCCTGGTTCTGGAGGGTCCGGGCGGCGGTCATGAAATCCTCAACCTGCTTCTGGGTCTCGGAGAGGATGTTGGTGGAGGCAGGCAGGGTGTACAGGCCGGTGATGGCGATATTCGGCATCTGCCGGTACAGGGTGAGCATCTTATCCGTCTCCCGGGGAAGGAAGCCGTACTGGCCCAGGCCGGAGTCGATGCGGATCCGGGCCTCCGCCACCGTGCGCCGCTCCCCCGCCAGGGCGTTCAGTGCGATCCCCGCCTCATAGGAGCCCAGGGTAAAGGTCACGCCCGCGTCCAGAAGCTCGCTGATCTGCCCCTGGTTGGTGATGCTGCGGAGCATCAGGATCCGTTCCTCGGAAAAGCCGCTGCGGCGGAGAAGCGCCGCATCCTGGGGCTCGCTCACGGCGAAGCTGCCCAGTCCCTCCTCTTGGAGGAAGCGGGCCATGCGCAGGAGGCCGACCCCCTGGCCGTCGCCGCTGAGATCCGCCACGATGTCCGCGCTGCCCGCTCTGGCCCGGATCTCGTTCAGGTTGAACCGCAGGCCGTTTTTGTCGATCTGCAGAGAACGCAAGCTCATCCCCCCTTATTTCTTCTGTATCCTTTAGTATACGCGTTTTTTGCGTTTCAGTCAACGAAAGCGCACAACAAAAACCCGCGTCCCATGTAGAGTCGTCAATGATGGGTGACACATTCCTCGAAATAATAAGACGTAGATTATGGGATTGAATTTGAGGAAGAA
>JBGUZS010000100.1:0-4385 GCA_045223835.1 Oscillospiraceae bacterium
TAGGAAGTAGCGGTGGCGGTATTGGTGAGGCGGGTCCAGCTGGTCGCTCCGGCAGCCTTCCGGTATACGGCGTACTTCGTCGCCCCGCTCACCTGATTCCATTTCACCGTGATCTGCCCAGGTGCGGCGGTAGCGCTTACCAGCACCGGAACGGCGGGGGCCGTATTCGTGACCGTCACCGCAGAGCTCAACAGATTCTTTGGTTCAGCGGCGGAATCCTCGCTCATCCGCACATAGACCCGGGCAGAGTAGGACCCGGTTTCCGTGGGAACATAGGTATAGGTATTCGCGGTGCTGTATGCGTTGGTGCGCTGGACTACGGTGCCGTTCCCATTGAAAACAATGAACTGATACTCAATGGACCCGTTGTTGCCCTTGGCCTGAACCGTCCAGGTGATGGCTTCTCCCACGGCAGCGGTGGATTTATCGGCCGTGATGCTCTGCAGGGACAGGGGGATCAGCGTGATTCCCGTGGCCTTAATCCCTACCTGGTCGAAATTGCCCAAACCGGTTTGCGTATAGGGCCGGACCGTATAGGTATAGACCACGCCGCCAGTCGTATTATAGTCCGTAAATTCACACTTTTTCGTCTGTGTCAGGGTCTGCCAGCCCCCGCTGCCGGACTTGCGCAGGACATAATACTGTATCGCGTCAGCCGAGGGCTCCCAAGTCACGATCACCTTACCTGGCTTCGCCTCTGCCCCAAGCATAACCGGGATCTCCGGCAGGACAGGGTCGTCCCCGGTATGATGAACCGCGCCATTCAAAGCCGTGTTGCCGTCTCTGATCTGAATCTTCGCCCAGTCTTCGTGCGTTCCGGAGTAATAGAGGCTGGCAAGCTTGCTGCAGCCGGCAAAGGCGTAGTATTCCACAGTGGTCAGGCTCACAGGGAGATAGATGGTTTCCATGGCGCCGCAGCCGCTGAAGGCATACGCTGGGATAGTCTGCACTCCCTCCGGGATTTTCACCTGCTTAAGACTGTAACAGTTTTCAAAGGAATAAGCGCCAATAGCGGTCAAGCTTGAAGGTAACGTCATCTCCGTCAGCCGGGTACAGCCGGAAAAAGCACTGCTGCCTATGGTTGCGACCCCTGCCGGGATTGTCAAGGCTTCTAAGGCGCTGCAGCCGTTGAAGGTGTAATTCCCAATGGAGGTCACGCCCGCCGGGATCGTCAGATTAGTCAACCTGCTGCAGCCGGTGAAGAGATAATCATCAAGCTTTTTCACCCCACCGGGAATGGAAAGATCGGTCAGCATTCCGCAGTCCTGAAACGCCCGGCTGCCGATAGCTGTCACGCTCGCCGGAATCGTCAGGGTGGAGAAAGTGCAGTTCCGAAAAGCTTCGACCCCGATCGTGGTCAGCCCCGACGGAAGGCTGATATTTGAAAGGCCGGTGCAGCCCTTGAACACCCCGTCGCTGAGCACCCTCACCCCGGTGGGAACGCCGAAAATGCCCGTCAGATTAACGCAGTCTTCAAAAGCATAGCTTCCAATGAAGGTGATCGAATCCGGAAGGTTGATCTTCACATTGGTGTCGCCCTTCTGCACGATCTTTGGCAAATTGGTACAGCCGGAAAAGGCATAGCTGCCGATCCGCTCCAAATCAGACGAGAGCTCCGCATGCATCAGATTCGTGCAGTCCCAAAATGCATAGTCGCCTATGCTCGTCACTCCGTTCTCGATCTTCACGTTCTTGATATTCACTCGCTGGGTGTACCAAGGCGCATGGGAGAACGCGGTGTAGTCGTCCATTCCCCCGCTGCCTTGAATGTACAAGAACCCCTCCTCGTTCAGGACCCAAGTGAGATTTGGACCGCATTTGCCTCCGCCGCCGGTCGCCGCCGAAACATCAAGGGGCAGCAGGGCCAGGACCAGCACCAGGGCCAGACAGAGACTCAGCAGTCTCTGCCCTCTCGTTGCTGTTTTCATTTTCTTTCCTTTCCGGAGCCGGGCGTCCCGCGTCCGGTCCCTCTGCTCTTGGAATACGGTCAGATCCGTTGTTCGTTTCAATTCAGTATAGCACATCTTCGCCGTTCCGACAAATCCTCGTCCTTAAGGCAAACCGCCGATCCCCGATCCGGACCGGCGGAGGGCCGTCTCATTCCGCCAGGGACGCTGCCAGGGCCTCCAGGGCCTCCCGGCTCTCCCCGTCCAACGCGGAGCGAAGGGTCACCTGGGGCTCCGCCCAGGTCAGGTTTTTGCAGCCCTCCAGCTTTTCCCGGAGGGTCTTGGCCGCGCAGGGGGCCCAGCTGCCGTTTTCGATGATCCCCACCCTTCGGTTCTGGAAGCCGTGCTCCGACAGCTCCTCCGCAAACTGCCGCATCCGGGGAAACACGCCGCCGTTATAGCTGGTGCCGGCCAGGACCAGACGGTCGTACCGGAAGGCCTCCGCCACCGCCTCCGCCAGGTCAGACCGGGCCAGGTCCATGAGCCGGACCTGCTGTCCCTTCGCCGCGAGCTTGTCCCTCAGGAGCTCCGCCGCCGCCCGGGTATGGCCGTAAACGGAGGTGAAGGCGATGAGGACGCCCTTCTCCTCCGGACGATAAGCGCTCCAGGTATCATACAGGGCCAGATACCGCCCCAGGTCCTCCTTCAGCACCGGGCCATGGAGGGGGCAGACGGCGGCGATCTCCAGCCCTGCCGCCTTTTTCAGCAGGGCCTGCACCGGAGCGCCGAACTTGCCCACGATGCCGATGTAATACCGCCGGGCTTCGTCGGTCCAGGGCTCCTCCTCATCCCAGGCGCCGAACTTCCCGAAGGCGTCCGCGGAGAACAGGACCTTGTCCCGGTCGTCATAGGTGAGGGTGACCTCGGGCCAGTGGACCATGGGGGCGGGGATGAAGCGCAGACTGCGGCTCCCCAGCTCCAGGACGGTATCCGCCTTAAGCTCCGCCCGGGCCTCCGGATCGACGCCGTAGAAATTCTTCAGCATGGGGAAGGCCTTCGGGGTCGCCGCCAGGGTGACCCCGGGGTATTTCTCCAGGAAGCGCAGGATGCTGCCGGAATGGTCCGGCTCCACATGCTGGATGATCAGATAGTCCGGCTCCCGGCCCCCCAGGGCGGCGGAAACCTTTTCCAGCCATTCCCCCGCGAAGCGGGCGTCCACCGTATCCATCACCGTGCATTTTTCGTCCAGGATCACATAGGAGTTGTAGCTCATGCCCCGGGGCACGGCGTACTGCCCTTCAAAGAGATCGATATCGTGGTCGTGCACCCCCGCCCACAGGATGCTGTCCGTAATCTTCATGGTTGTTCCTCCTCTGGCATCAGCACAGGCACCGGCAGAAGCGGATCAGGAGATTGAAGGCGCAGATGCCCGCCACGAGCCGCCCGATGCCGGAGAGGGCGGGGGCATGGCTGACGCTGCGGTATCGCTGATCCGCCCACTGGAGGCGATCCAGGAGCTGCCGATACTCCGCATTATAGGGATCCATCTGCACCGCCGTACGGGCATAGCGCAGGGCGGTGATCTGGTTATTCAGACCGTAATGAGCAACTGCCGCCAGATAAAACCACTCCGCGCCCCGGAGGGCGGGGTCGATCTGTTCCAGCACCCGAATGGTCTCATGGAACTGACGGCTCTGGTTGAAGGCCCGGGCGGAGCGGAGCCGGGGGTCGGTCTCCACGCCGGGATCGGTCCTTCTGCTGCCATAGGCATAGGTATTGTAGCTCCATCCGCTGAAGGGGTCCCGATAGGCCTGCTGCTGAGTCTGGCTTGCCGTTCCGGCGGTATTCTGCCAGGCCTCGGGATTCTTGATCTGATCGTAGGCCGCATTGATCTCCTTCATCCGCTGGGCAGCGGCGGCGTCTCCGGGATGCAGATCCGGATGGTACTGCTGCGCCAGCTTCCGATAGGCGGCCTTGATCTCCTCGTCGCTGGCCGACCGGGATACGCCCAGCACCTGATAGGGGTCGTTCATCGTTCCGGGTTCCTTTCGGTCATCTTCGCTCGCTCAGGTATTGCGGGTGAACCGCTCGCCGCACTGGCGGCAGGTGATCTGCACCCGGCCCTTATGCCGGGGCACCCGCAGCCAGGTCCGGCAGGAGGGACAGCGGTAGAAGCGGTATTCCTTCCGCTGGCGGAAACGGCTGAGGGCTCCGCCGAATCCTTCCCGCAGATTGCGGGTGAGGCGAAGATAGGTCTGGTTTTCCGCCTGCCTTCGGGTCAGGCTCCGGGAAAAGCTCCGGAAAACGCCCCAGAAGAAGCAGAGCAGACCCAGGACCCAGAATACGCTGCTCAGCCCCGTGCCCCGGATGAGCAGGGAGAGCAGCAGAAAGACCATGGTGGAAACGGAGAGGAATCGGCAGAGCTGGTCCGTGCCGTTTCTTCCCGCCATCACACCGGTCAGCCATTGGCGAAATCTCATGCGGATCGTCCTTTCCGGC
>JBGUZS010000101.1:0-23623 GCA_045223835.1 Oscillospiraceae bacterium
CGAAAATGGTCATTGCGAAACCGGTGACCGATGTCACCGGTTGT
Organism: Oscillospiraceae bacterium; assembly: GCA_045223835.1. Taxonomy (GTDB): domain Bacteria; phylum Bacillota; class Clostridia; order Oscillospirales; family Oscillospiraceae; genus UBA1774. The sequence continues at coordinate 45 of JBGUZS010000101.1, forward strand.
GGCAATCCGTAACTCTCGTCCTTTTATTTTTAACATGACCAAGGGGACGAGAGAGCAGATCGCCACGTCGCTTTGCTCCTCGCGATGACAAAACTGGGTTTGTCGACACGCTGAGGGGACGCCCTGCCGGGCGTCCCCCTTTTTCATTCTGTCCGCCTGCCGGCCTTCGGTCTGCGCCGAAGGCCGGCAGCTTTTTCATCAGGCGGCCTTTTCCGCAAGATAGGCGTCGTAGGCCTCCTGATACACAGCCAGGGCTTCGTTCATGCCGATGGCCTCCAGGCCCGCCACGTAGGAATCCCATTCGTTCAGGGACTTGGAGTTGTCCACAAAGGCGATGTAGTTTTCCGAAATATAGGTGCCGATGTCGCTGGAATACTGGTTGATCCGTTCCCGCTGTTCATCGGTGAAGGTAATGGCGGTGGGCCAGCGGTAGGCCGCGTCATAATCGTAATTCGCCCAGTAAGTGTGGGCATAAACCGCCCCTTCGCCGCCGGGGAAGGAGTACCGCTGGAGGTGGTAGTGCATGCCGGGGTCCGTCAGCTCGTTGGAGAGATAGACGGTGGCCAGCATGGTCATGCTGGTGAGCTCGGGCGCGTAATAGAAGGGGGTGTATTCCCGCTCGCCCTGATCGTTATACTCCCAGGTCAGGCCCTCCACGCCCCAGGTGCAGAACATGGCGCCCTCCTCGCTGTACCGCCAGTCGACCCAGGTGACGGCGAGGGGGATGTTCTCGCAGGTGGCGCTGATGGCGGCGCTGCCGTAATGGGTGCGGGTGGTATCGCCGCCCAGATGCAGCGTCTGTCCTTCGTACAGCAGGGGACGGCGGACCGGCACCCAGCCCACGCTGGCGTCCGGATCGATGCAGCCCGGATGCTCGGAGGCGCCGTTGGCGGAGAGCATGACGTAGGCCAGCTGGCCGTCGATCTTATCGTTGAAATCCTCGTCTGAGCTGAAGCTGGCCCAGTTGGGATCGATCAGGCCATCGTTGTACCACTGGTTGGCCATGGTCATAAGGGCGCGGTCATTGTCGTTCATGTTGGCGTGCTTGACCTGACCGTCCTGAACGTAAACCAGGCCGAAGCGGCTGGCGCAGAAATAGGTATCGTAGGCGGTCCAGGCATAGGTGCCGGACATCTCCAGGGTGGAGTAATAGGTCATGGGGTAGGTGCACTTGTCAAACTGGCTCTGGCAGGCAGCAAGGGCGTCATGAAGATCGTCGAAGGTCTGGATGTCGTCGTTCGTCATGCCCAGCTTCTCCAGCCAGTCGCCCCGGAAGAAGTAGTCCATCTGGATCAGGCCCTGGTCCCAGAGGAAATAGAAGGTGGTGATCAGGTCGTCCTCCGTGAAGACGGAGTTGTAGGTGGCCTCATCCGTGGGGTCGCAGAGGGCCTGCCAGATGTAGTTGGGGCAGTATTCCCGGTAGTCGTAGATATTGATGAAGAATTCTTCCTCCACCACGGCCTTCTTGAAGCTGCCGCTGGTATAGAAGAAGTTTGCGTTGCTCATGATATCGTCCAGATTGTCCGCCGCCAGGAGCACGGAGAAGTTCTCGCTCCGGGATTCGCCGGGAACGATGTCATACTCCACATGAACGCCGGTCTGCCGCTCCATCTCCACGGGGAAGGGGGATTCGGGATAGCCGCCCTCGTCCAGGACGAATGGGATCCAGCAGGTGGTCCACATGGTGAGGATCTCGTCGCTGTTGGTCAGGGGCAGCTCATAGTTGTAGGGTCCGGTGGGCAGGCCCGCCGCGTCCACATTGGGGTTGTTTCCCTTGGCGTAATGGTAGAAAACCCCGCCTTCCTCGGGCTCCTCCGTGGCGGGAGCTGCCGTCGCGGGAGCATCGGTGGGAGCGGCCCCGCCGTCTGTGGCCGCGGGGGTCTGGGCAGGGGCGTCGCCGCCGGGGGCCTTTGTGGTCTCCGGGGGGTTCGTGGTCCCGCCGCAGCCGCTGAACAGCGCCAGGATAAGCGCCGCGGCAAAAACCAGGGCCAGCACTCGTCTCTTTTTCATTCTTTTCCTCCTTGTCTTTTCTATTCGGCTTTCGGGCGATCCGCCCTCCGGTCTTCCCGGGGAAAGCCTTACCGTCGATCATCCCTATTGTAGTAATTGTCGGAGCATTATTCAATCCTATCTTTTGTTAAGTATCCTATCCGCCGCCGGGATTTCCGCCTTTTTTTCATATTTCTCTTGACATTGACGCGGCGTCAAATTGTATCCTGACCCCGGGAAGGAGGTATTCCCATGCGTAAACTGCGTTTCTTGCTGCCCCTTCCGGGGCTGGTCCTGGTCCTGGCCGTGGTCCTGACCCTGTGCCCCCGGCCCGCCGCCGCATCCTTTGAGGAGTTATACGCCCGCCGGTACGCCCGCCAGCGGGACGTGAGCCCAAACGTGGATGTGATGAATTACGATTATCCGCTGCTCCGGGAAAAGGCAAGGGCGATCCTGGTGGTCCGGGCGGAGGACGACATGACCGTGGAAGCGGGAGCGGGCTATTCCCGGGGGAATAAGTACAATGAGCGGGATGTCCGCCGCTACTGGAAGCCCCGCACCCCCGCCGGGTGAAGGTGCTGCAGGTCATCAAGGGAAAAAACACGGAGGTCGGGGATTCGGTGTGGGTGCTGGATACCTGCGTGCTCACGGAGGAGGGCCTGCTGGCCCGGCAGGTATCCTGGCCCATGATGAAAGGCTGCGTCTATCTCCTGTTTCTGGACGGCGACCCGGCAGCCGCCCCGGAGGACGCCGGCGCCCGTCCCATCCTCTGGAACAACGGCTGGTTCGACCTGACCCACCTGAGCCTGAACGACCCCTTCTATCTTCCCGTCCTGACCGCCGCCCTGGCGGACAACGATCTGCTCTCCCAACGCCGCGCAGCGGCGCCGGGAGAAGGCGCGGATGCGCAGGGGAAGGACCTGATTCTCTCCACCCCCTGGACGGAGAAGGGCTATGCTCTGTCCCTCCGGAGCGCCCTGGTTGAGGAAACGGCGTGATCCGGTTTTTTCCGAAATGCGCGGCCCCCCGGTCCATCCGTCCCAGGGGGCAAAAATGCCGGGTGCGCAGCAGCGCACCCGGCAGGTCTTTCTCTCTTACTCAGGCAAGGATGTTCAGCAGGAGGGTCAGCACCACGAAGGCGATGGCGATCCACTTGGTCATCCGGGCCAGCTTGGCATCCACATCCTTGGCCTTGTTCTTGGCCAGGAAGGTATCGGCAACGCCGCCGATGGCCCCGGAGAGGCCGGCGCTCTTGCCGGACTGGAACAGCACCACGGCCACCACGGCCAGGGCGGAGAGAAGCTGTATAATGGTCAGAATAATCATCCAGGCAGACATGGGAAACAACACCCTTTCCGTAATATACAGGACCGCCCGAAGACGGCGATAATCATATTATCATGCTTTCTTCCCCAATGCAAGCTTTATTTTGCAAAATTCCGGGCTTTTCAGAAGGCCTCAAGGTATTGTATACTGACGGCAGGGATAATACGATATGGAGGTATTTGCCATGATCTACCATGTTTCCGCCTCCGCCGCCCCGGGGGGCGATGGGAGCGAAAGCCGCCCCTTTGCCGCCATTCAGCAGGCGGCGGACCTGGCCCTGCCCGGGGACACGGTCCTGGTGCAGCCCGGCGTCTACCGGGAATGGGTGGACCCGAAGAACGGGGGCACCCCCGCCGCCCGGATCACCTACCGCAGCGCCGTCCCCCTGGGGGCGGTGATCACCGGAGCCGAACCCCTCCGGGGCTGGAAGGACGAGGGGGACGGCGTCTGGTCCGTCCGCATCCCCAATTCCCGCTTCCCCGACCGGCATCCCTTCACCACCCTGGTGCAGGGGGACTGGTTCATGGCCTCCCATGTGGCCCACCTGGGGGATGTGTTCCTGGAGGGGAAGTCCATGTATGAGGTCCTGAGCCGGGAGGCGGTGAAGTCCCCCGCGCCCTCCAAGGCCTCCTGGGACCCGGAGTTCTCCCGGTACGTCTGGTATACGGAGCAGGATACCGAGCAGGACGCCACCCTGATCTGGGCCAATTTCCAGGGCCGTGACCCCAACCGGGAAAACGTGGAGATCAGCGTGCGGAAGCACGGCTTCTATCCCTCCCGCACCGGGGCGGGGTATATCACCCTCTCCGGCTTCGTCGTGCGCCAGGCCGCCACCCAGTGGGCGCCGCCCACCGCCTATCAGGAGGGGATGGTGGGCCCCCATTGGTCCAGGGGCTGGATCATCGAGGACTGCGAGATCGCGGAATCCAAGTGCAGCGGCATCTCCCTGGGGAAATACCGTCAGCCGGAAAACGACAACAAATGGCTCCTGCGGAAGCTGAAGGACGGCACCCAGACGGAGCGGGACTGCATCCTCCAGGCCTGGCGGGAGGGCTGGCGGAAGGAGAACGTGGGCTCCCACGTCGTCCGCCGCTGCAATATCCATGACTGCGGGCAGACCGGCATCGTGGGCCACCTGGGGGGCGTGTTCTCGGTGATCGAGGACAACCATATCCACCATATCAACAATAAGCAGAACCTGGCGGGGGCGGAGATCGGGGGCATCAAGATGCATGCCGCCATCGACGTGGTCTTCCGCCGGAACCATATCCACCACTGCACCCGGGGCATCTGGCTGGACTGGCAGGCCCAGGGCGCCCGGGTCACCGGGAACCTGTTCCACGATAACGCCCTGCCCTTCCCCTGCCTGATGAACGACGAAGCCCTCCAGGGCTATGGGGAGGACCTGTTCATCGAGGTCTCCCATGGTCCCACCCTGGTGGACGACAATCTGATGCTCTCCCTCCGCTCCCTGCGCCTGGCCACCCAGGGCTGCGCATTTGTGCATAACCTCATCGCCGGGTCCATCTCCGCCGTGGGCCGGGGGGTGGATAACGGCTCCCTCACCCGCCCCTCTCCCCGGTACACCCCCTATCATGTGCCCCACAGCACGGATGTGGCGGGCTTCATGACCATTCTCCACGGGGATATGCGCTTCGTGAACAACGTCTTCCTCCAGCAGGAGGTTCCGCCCTTCCTGGAGAAGGCCATGGAGAAGCTGAAGGACGACCCCTGGGATGAGGGGAACGTGGTGAGCGGCCTCCATGTCTTCGACTTCTGCCCGACGCAGGAGGAATGGCTCCGGGAGTTCCAGGGCTACTGCGGCATGGGCTCCCCCCCGAAGGACCGGTACTATATCCCTCTGCCCGTCTGGGCCGAGGGGAACATCTACCTGAACGGAGCCCGGCCCTGGGGGAAGGAGTCCGCCCCCGCCGCGCCGGCAGGAACCTACAGCTTCCGGCTCACGGAACGGGACGGGCAGCTCCTGCTGGAATCCGACCTGGGCGGGGCCCTGGCCGGGTTCGCCGCAAAGCCGGTGACTACCGCAAGTCTGGAGCCCGCCTTTGAGCCGGAGCAGCCCTTTGAGGCGCCGGACGGCTCCCCCATCGCCTTCGACCGGGATTACCTGGGAAATGCCCGGGGCGCCTCTCCCCTCCCCGGCCCCTTCGCCGCCTGGAAAGACGCGGTCACAGTGGGATAAAAAGCATAGAGGAAAACCGGGCGGACGCGTTTTGCAGCGTCCGCCCGGACTTTATGGTGCAGTTCACTCACGTCAGGAATAATCCCGCCTCGTTCCCTGCCGCGGAAGCAAAGCTTGCGGGATCTGCAGCGGAGCGTAATCCAACTCGAGCCGGAGCCGCTTTGCAGGGCTCCGGCTCGAAGCGCGTCAGCGCGATTCCATCACATACAGGTATACCCGGCTCTGGATAGTGTCCGCCACGGCCTGGGCGGTCTTCTGGCCCGAGAAGAAGGCCCCCGCCTCCTCCTGGATGATGGCCATGACCTCCGTCTGCTGCCGGTAGATCTGTACCGCGCCCTTCACCGCATCGGTGATCTTATCCGCCATATCCTGGGTGATGGGCTTGGACCACCAGTCGTCGTATCCGGGCTCGGGCATGGGCTCGGGCACGGCCCCGCCGGGCGTCTCCGGCTCCAGGTCTCCGGGAGAGGCGCTTTCCTCCGGGATCAGAACATCGGCGGTGGCTTCGCCCTCCGCCTCGCCCTCCTCGGCGGGCTCATTCGCCTCGGTCTCAACGGACGGGGCATACTCCACCACGCCGCCGCCGGAGCCGGTGGAATACATGATGTAGCCTCCCTGCTGCTCTTCCATCGCCCGCTTGGCCAGCGCGTTCAGGGCGTCAACCCGTACAGGGAAGCACCAGTCTCCCAGATCCGCCTGGTATTCCTCGCTGAGCACATACCGCAGGAAATCCCAGCACTGGTCGTCCAGCTTGGTGCGGCCGGAGATGGCGACCTCCATATTGGGCCGGATGATCGCCCCGCTGCCCTTGGCGCCGGGGAAACCGATGAAGGTGCAGTCCGAATCGAACTGGTAGTACAGATCCCGGATGCTGGTATAGCTGTTGAGGTAGTAATTGAGCAGAAGCGTGCGTCCCTCCCGGTACTGGCTGTCCTGCCGTTCCCAGTATGTGGGGTCGTCGTTATAGAGCTTCTCCCAGTCGATGGTCTCCGGGAAGGTCTTCACCAGCTCCAGGATCTGGATGAATTCGGGGCTGTTGAAGGTGCAGGCGCCGGTCTCCGGGTCGATGAAGGCGTCCATGTTCTCCTCCAGCAGGATCCGGAGGGCGTTCTCCCGGGTGGTATCGGAGAAGACCGCCATCTCAGGATGGGCCTGGATGATCCTCTGGAGGTCCGCCATGGTCCAGCCGGGGATCTTGCCCACCAGGCTCTCCTTGGCCGCCAGGGTCTCCAGGGTGAAGGCGGGGATGATGCTGTAGATCTTCCCGTCCCGCTCCACGGCCTTGAATACGTTCTCCAGATAATCCTCCATGCGGATATCCGGATCCTTCTCCAGCCGGGGCTTCAGGTCCAGGAGCAGGCCCTTGCTGGCGTATACGTCATAGGGCAGACCGTCCATGGAGAAGATATCCGGGATCTTGCCGGAGATGATCTCCTGGTTCAGCTGCTTCAGGCCCGCCTCATAGTCGTCCTCCGTATTGTACACGGAATAGTTGTCGAAGACGATGCGGAACAGGTCGTTCTGCTTGTTGTAGCTGATGATGGAGTTGGTCAGGTTTTCGTCCAGATACAGGGCGGCGAAGTGGATGATGTATTTTTCCACGCTCTCCCCCACGGGAGTCATGTAGGCCAGCTTCATGCTGTTGTCCCGCCGCCAGTTCCGCTCCGTGATGAGGAAGCGGCCGTCGGAGAGCGGCACCACGTTCTGCACATAGTTGGCGTTCATGTCGCAGTTCAGCCAGTTCAGGATCTCGCTGCGGGTGTTGGTGGCGAGGTCATAGCTGTCGATCCCCGTGGTGCTGCCCATGATGAGGGTATCCCCCGGGCCGCCGTAGAGGTTGCCCATGTTGTACATCTCCGACCCCATGTCTGCCAGCTCCGTGAGCTGGCCGCTGGTGGGATCCACCTCCACCAGGCCGAAGGAGCTGGAGTAGTCCCCAGGATTATACTTGTAGACGGTGGCAATGATCCTGCCGCTGCCGGTGGCGCAGAGGCTCTGGATATAGGTGTTGCTGCTCTCCCCACTGCTCCGGAAGAGTACCTTCCCGGTCTGATCCAGGCCGATGAAGCCATCCCCGGTCATCCCCAGGATATTGCCGTTTCCGGCAAAGATCATCTGTCCGAGATAGAAATAGTCGTCCTCCCGGGCGGGATCCTTCAGGCTTGCGGTGGGGATGCTCAGGAGCTCATTCCCCTCCAGGTCCGCGTGGACAAGGCTGCTCTCCTGCTCCCAGATATAGTTCTCCGGGTCGGACCAGTCGTTCAGATACTGCTCCTTCAAATACCAGAGGGTCCCGTCCGGGGCGATGCTGATGCTGTTCACATAGCTTTCCCGGCTGCGGCTGTTCTCCTCGTCGTACTCGGATTCCTGGGTGAAGGTGAGGAGCTTCGTCAGTTCGCCGTCCTTCGCCATGCGGTACAGCTCGATGCCCCAGATGTACTCCGTCTCTTCGGGATTCTGCTCAGAGGGGATCTGCCGGTTGAAGCTGACGGTGAGGTAGATCTCCCCGTTCACCTCCATCACATTCTGGATATAGGTGTCCCCCTCCAGGGCGGTCTTCAGATATTCCACGCTGTAGACGTGGTCCAGCTTCATCTTTTCCACGCCCTTGAGCTTCTTTTCCAGTTCCTTCTGCGCGTCCTCCGGCGCCGCGGTCTGGCCGCCGGGGGTGGGGTCCTCGTTTTCCTTTTTGCTGCAGCCCAGAAGACTCAGAGCCAGGACCAGAGCCAGGAGCAGGGCCAGAAAGCGCTTCAGCTGTTTCATGTTTATCCTCCTTTTGCCGCCTGTCGCGGGTATTCGGTACTATATTCTGACGATGGATGGGGGAAAAGGTTCCCTTTCCTGAGGGAAATCCTTCCCTGGGGGTTGCCCTCTCTTGTGCCCCGACCTTCAGGGGTTTATACTGAGGCTAGGCTCACCCGCTTCTTCCAGAAGCCGCCGTAATAGTAGATCACGGACAGGATGGTGTTCACATAGGCCGCCAGCCCGTAGCCCAGGAACCAGCCCATGAGGCCCAGCCGGCAGACGTAGGCCAGGAAGAGGCTGATGGCGATGCGGCTCACGAAGCCGTCCAGCAGGGCGATGACCATGGTGAGTGCGGCGTTGCCGATGCCCTCGATAAAGGCCTGATAGGGACACATCATGGTGGTGGCCGGGGTGGAAATGGCCAGAGCCAGCATGAACATGGGGGCCATATCCAGCACATCCGGATCCGAGGTGAAGAAGGAGTACAGCTCCCTGGGGATCAGGAGGAAGAGGGCGACGAACACCACCGCCGTACCCGCGCAGATGAAGGCGGAGATCCGCACCGTCTGCTTCATCCGGTCCTGCTTCCCCGCGCCCATGTTCTGGCCCACCATGGTGGCGCAGGCCACCATCACCCCGTTCACCACGATCCAGGGGATCTGCTCGATCTTCGTGCCGGTGCCGAAGGTGGAGGAGGCGGTGAGGCCGTAGGTGTTGATGAAGCGGGTGACGAAGAGCATGGAGATGGAGATGGCCGCGTGCTGGAGGGCGAAGGGGATCCCCAGCCGGATCAGCTTCCGCAGGGTAGCTCCGTCCGGCTTCAGGCTGGCCAGCTTGAAGTCGAAGCCGATCTCCTCCCGGCGGCCGTAGAGATAGCGCAGGGAGATCACCAGGCTGATGCCCTGGCCCAGGACGGTGGCCAGCGCCGCCCCGGCGGCGCCCCAGTGGAGCAGGGCCACGGCGATGAGGTCCAGGATCAGGTTGGCCCCGGCGGAGATGGCTACGAAGATCAGGGGATGCCGGGAATCCCCCATGCCCCGGAGCACGGCGGACACCAGGTTATAGCCAAAGGTGAAGATCGTGCCCAGGAAGGCGATGCGGAGATACCGGACCGCCTCCCCGAAGGATTCCTCCGGCGTGCTCAGGGCCCGGAGGATGGGCACCGTGAGACACAGGCCCAGGGTCATGATGAAGACCGCCGCGATGATGATGGTGGTGGTGACGGTGCCGATGGTCTTTTTCAGATCCTGCCGCCGTCCCGCGCCGATGATCTGGGAGATGATGATCTGCCCCGCGTTGGTGAAGCCCATGCACAGGGCGGTGGTGAGCCACATGAGCTGGGAGGCGATGCTCACGGCGCTGAGCCCCTTGCTCCCCACGAACTGCCCCACGACCATCATATCCACCATGCTGTAGGCCGTCTGGAGCAGGGTGGAGAACATGAAGGGCAGGGCGAAGCGGACGAGCTTTTTCGGCACGCTGCCCACGGTGAGATCCTGAATGATCGATTTTGCCATAATGCCTTTTGACTCCGGATTCTTATTCTGGTTTTGCCGCATAGATTCAGTTATTATACTACGCCCCGCCGTTCCGCGCAAGGGCGGCGGCGGGAAATCCCCGAAAGGACGGATACCCATGAACGATATACCGCTGGAGATCGAACGGAAATACCTGATCCGCATGCCGGACAGGCTCCTGCTGGACCGGCTGGCCGACCGCCGGGACTACATCCGCCAGACCTATCTCCTCCCCCGGGAGGCGGGGACGACGGAGCGGGTCCGGCTCCGGGGCTGCGGGGAGAAGGCGGAATACACCCATACGGTGAAGCGCCGCCTCACGGCCCTGACCCGGGAGGAGCGGGAGGAGACCGTCTCTCCCCGGATCTACCGGACCCTCCTGGACCGGGCGGATCCCGCCCTCCGGGTGATCGAAAAGACCCGGTGGTGCATCCCCTGGGCGGGCTTCACCCTGGAGGTGGACTGCTTCCCCTTCTGGAGGGACCGGGCCTTTCTGGAGATCGAGTTCACCGGCCCGGAGCCCGTCCCCGACCTGCCGGACTGGGTGCAGGTCCTTCGGGAGGTAACGGACGATCCCCGGTACACCAATCGCGCCCTGGCGGAGGAGATCCCCCTGGAGCGCCTCCCCGGGCAGGAACCGGAGGCCCTGATCCTGGCCGACCCCACCCGCCGCACCTGGGCGGAGATCCGCCTGGACCGGATCGAGCACAACTTCCGGACCCTGGAGGCCGCCCTTCCGGCGGGGTCCCGGTGCCTGGGGGTGGTGAAGGCGGACGCCTACGGCCATGGGGACGTGGAGGTGGCCCGGCGGCTGGAGGAGCTGGGCTGCGCCTATCTGGCGGTGGCCTGCCTGGATGAGGGGGCCAAGCTCCGGGGGGCGGGAATCAAAGCCCCCATTCTGCTGCTGGGCCCCACCCCGGCGCGCTGGGGGGATACCCTGGCTTCCCTTGACCTGACCCAGGCGCTGGGGAGCCTGGAGGAGGCGAAGGCCTATTCTGCGGCCCTGACCCGGCCCCTGAAGGTGCATCTGAAGATCGATACGGGGATGAGCCGCACCGGCTTTCCCTGGTCCCGGCCCGGGGACCTGGCGGCGGCCATGGTCCTGCCCAACCTGGTATGCGAGGGGACCTTCACCCATTTCGCCGTATCCGACGAGCGGGGCGGGGAGGCGTTTACCCAGGAGCAGCACGACCGCTTCACCGCCTGCTATGCCGCGGCGGAGGCGGAGGCGGGGAAACCCTTCCTCCTGCATCACTGCGCCAACTCCGGGGCGGTGCTCACCCGGCGGGACCTGGCCCATGAGCTGACCCGGCCCGGCCTCGCCCTGTACGGCATGTATCCCGGCGAGGATACGGGGGGCCTTCCCCTCCTCCCCGCCATGAACCTCAAGACCCGGGTGGCGGCCGTTACGGAGCATGCCGCCGGGGATACGGTGGGCTATGGCCGCACCTTCACCCTCACCCGTCCCACCCGTCTGGCGGTGCTCCCCATCGGCTATGCCGACGGTCTCCACCGGTCCCTTTCCAACAAGCTCCGGGTCCTGATCCGGGGCCGTCTCGCCCCCCAGCTGGGACGCATCTGCATGGACCTGTGCATGGTGGATATCACGGATCTGCCGGAGGTCCGGGTGGGGGATGAGGCCACGGTCTTTGGGGACGGCAGGCCCATCGACGAGACCGCCGCCCTGGCGGGGACCATCACCTATGAGCTCTGCTGCGCCGTCTCCCCCCGGGTCCCCCGGGTATACCTGGGATAGACCCGCCCCGTTCCCGCTTATCACATTCCGAATACAGCAATCCGAATCAGAAATGAGGAATCCTGATGAAACGAAGAGTATTTGCGCTTTTCCTGACCCTGTGCATCGCCGGCGGCTTTCTTTCCGCCGCCCTGCCCGTCGCCGCCGCCGTCGCCTATCTCCCCGGCGTGACGGAGGAGATGACGGACCCCGCCTTCTGGGCGGAACGCATGGCGGACCCGGAGGCGCTCCTCAGCACCCCGGAGGAGATCGCCCGGATCAACGCCGCGGCTCTGACCACCGAGGGGACCAACATGCACGATCTCCGGAGCCTGCCCGATTTCTTTGACGGCGTCGCCCGGTGCGAGTCCCTGGCAGAGGGGGCGAAGGCGGACGCGGAATATTATCTTGGCTGGACCTACGACGAGACCGGCAAGGCGCTTGAATGGGAGGCCTTTGAAACGATCATCGCCAACTGCGCCGACCCCAACGCCTCGGAGCGCATGCCGGTCCGCTTCGGTGTTGCGGTGAACCGCGCCCTGCTCATGGTCTTCCCCTATGACGGGCAGATCCTGGATGATCCCACGGACCCGGATTTCGACTATCAGGGCCTGGTGGGCATCCGGGTGAACGAGCCCGTCGCCGCCTTTACCAAATCCGCGGACGGCAGGTACTATCAGGTATTCACCTCCTGCTGCTCCGGCTGGGTTCGGGTGGAAGATATCGCCTTCTGCTCCAGCCGGGAGGAATGGCTCTCCGCCTGGGATCTCCCCGCGGAAAAGCGGCTGGTGTTCTGGGGGGACAAGCTCTACACGGACTATTCCCGCAGCGCCCCGGAGACCGCCGGACGCCTGATCACCATGGGCACGGTGCTGGAGCGCATCCCGGTGAACGATCCGGACGCCCTGGTCATCAACCGCCTCCCCGTACATAACTACGCCGTGTATCTCCCGGTGCGGAATGAGGACGGCAGCTACGGCAAGACCCCCGCCCTTCTGAATGCCCGGGAAAAGCTCAGCGAAGACTTTCTCCCCCTCACCGGCGGGAACCTGGCCCGGGTCGCCCTGGCCTCCCTGGGAGACGCCTACGGCTGGGGCGCCACCCTCAATAACGAGGACTGCACCAGTCTGAACCGGAACATCTTCTCCTGCTTCGGCCTGGACCTGCCCCGGAACGGCAACTGGCAGTGGCCGCTTTCCATGCCCAAGATGGATGTGGAGGATATGCCCGCGGAGGAAAAGGAAGCGCTGCTGGATGGGCTGCCCTTCGGCACCCTCCTGGATTTCCCCGGCCACCAGATGATGTACCTGGGCAAGGTGGACGGAGAATATTTCTGCATGAGCACCGTCAGCAGCATGATGAGCCCCTACAGCGGCAATCGTCAGCGGTCCCGCACGGTGCAGATCAACGATCTGAACATCAAGCGGGGCAATGGCCTCACCTGGCTCCAGGCCATCAACCATATCCATATCCCCTGGACTTATCTCCCGGCGGGAGAGGAAAGCCCCTTCTTCCCCGCTCCTGCCCGCGCCTGGTATCAGGATGGGGTGGACTGGTGCCTGGAAAAGGGTCTGATGGACCCCTTGGAGAACGGGGATTTCCGCCCGGAGGAAACGGCCACCCGGGCCCAGACGGTGGAAGCCCTCTGGCGCGCCGCCGGAAGGCCGGAGCCGGAGGCGGCTTCCTCGGGCTTCATCGATGTGGAGAGCGGAGCCTCCTATGAAAAGGCGGTCTGCTGGGCCAAGGAACAGGGCATTGTCCTGGGCGATGACCGCAGCGCCTTCATGCCGGAGGGGACCCTGACCCGGGAGCAGCTGGCGGTGATGTTCTTCCGCGCCATGGTCAAGGAGGACCAGGGCGGCGCCATGGGCCTCGCGGGGTATGCCGACAGCGCGGAGGTCTCCGACTGGGCCTACTCCGCCATGGGCTGGGCGGTGCGCGCCGGTCTGATCAACGGCACCGGCGGCGGGATGCTGAGTCCCCAGGGCCCCGTGACCCGGGGCACCCTGGCGGTGATCCTCCAGCGGGCGGCGGCCCTCCCGGCCGCCGGGGAGGGCTGACCCGCCGCAAAAGCGGATCCCCTCATCGAAAACAGCTTTTGGATATAAAGATCCCGCGGGCCGGTTGGTCTGCGGGTCCTTTATCCCTGTTAAATGTTAATTTGCATTGCTTGCTCTTTTGACTGATCGCTGTGTATGATATAAAGCAATAAGCGAAGGGAGTAATCCATTGTTCTATACGAAAGGGTCAAGCTGCTGCGCAAAAAGAAGGGCCTGTCTCAGGAAGAGCTTGCCGCTCAGCTCCATGTAGTACGGCAGACCATTTCAAAATGGGAGAGAGGCTATTCCATACCTGACGCGGAAATGCTGACAAGGCTTGCTTGCGCGCTGGACGTATCCGTTGATGAGTTGTTGGGCACCACAGCGGAAAGCCCGGAGGAAAAAGCTCGACTTGCAAACGAACTCGCTCAAATCAATGAGAAGCTCGCACAAAAGGACAGACAATCCAAACGCGTGATAAAGATCCTTGCGTTTGTTATCGTATTATCAATTATCCTCAGGATTATATGGGTGTGTTGGGGCATTTCGGGTATGAGAAAAGCGAAGAATTTTCCTGCATACGTGACAATCGATGGGATTGAACAAGAAGTTGATCCCAGAAATACTCCCATAGAAACCGATAACGCGCAGAAGCCATAATTGCAGCATATCATTGCGGAGCTGACAGTCAGCGTTCTGAGAAAGCTGGAAAGCATCAGCGACGACGAGTTTGAATCCCTCGACCTGTACCCGGACTTCGACGATTGAAATGAGAATGAGCGAGGCTGTGCATGATGTTTCACAGCCTCGCTCACCATTCTTACATTGCTGCCTCTGCTCGGTTAATTATCAACTATCATAATCCCATAGACCGATGGCATGGAGTTTGTCCCATTCCGCACGTAAAACCTTTACTTTATGGTTAAAATCGACTCGTTGAAGATGTTGCGAAACAAGCCCTTCATCCAGCATTCTCTGGAGTGCTTTCCTTACATATTCTTTCTCATGACATTATAGAGCAGAGGCACATAATAAGCCTCATGGGGTACAATACCCCCTAAATCCTGTGCGTCCATGGGCCAACAAAGTGTTGTGTACTCGCGGACGAACAAAGGCAAGCGGAGAGACGGATTCGGAACTATAACACCGAGCGAAGAAATGGGATTCAACTTTCCCTCGAAAACACAGGGTGAATATGACCCCGTGGGTGTTCTTTTGCATTGAAAAAGGCAAGTGAATTCAATATAATAATTCAGAATGATAATGAAACAAAATGCTGGAAATGTCATATGAGGGAGGCAGAGGTATGCGACTCTTTGGCAAAAATCGAGTGAAGGAAATGTACATATATGAAAACCGACAGGTCTACGCATATAGCAAAGCTGGGGTGCCTGTATATAAGGATCAAGATGTTCGAGAGACTGTGAGAATAGACTACGATTTCGCCAGTGTTTATCATTGTGCAGAAATAAATCAGTTATATGAAGCATTAGAACGCAAGTATAACCGAGAAACAATTACGACTTTTGCGGATGGACAGAATACCATTAATACACTAAATCTGGGGCTCCTTATAGAAGATACTGAGGGAAAACAGTTATATGACCATCCCAATGAACTGCATTCTAGGAGGAAATTACGGAGAACAAACTCATTAACCAATGATTTCAGAATCGACTTAGGTGGAATTAAGCAATTTCAAGGACAGATTCGCGAGCATGCTCGCCACAGGCCAGAGTATGAAAAACTTAGAAATTCAAGGCTATATAGTGGATTGAGAAGTGCTTTTGAGCGATTTCTTTTTGATGGAGTAGTATTTGACGGGCTAAGATTTACTTATGAAAACGCTATTCAGTTTAAAATAAGTAATGATAATTGTTTTGAGATTGAGACATTTAATGGTGAAAAATGGAGGCAAGATGGAGGGTCGTATGTAGATTATAGCGCAACAATATATCGTGGCGGTAACAGGGCATTGACTCATTTTGAGCTTGCTGCGTTTTCTTGCTTACTTTCAGATGAAATGCCAGATTATTTTGGTAATAATATCAGATCTGTTCTTGTAGACAATAACGGCTTGTATTTAAGAAGCTATATTTATCCATATGTTATATACAATCCTATCAAGACGGAACCGATACCAGATGATGGAATATACTAACAGGAACAGATTCTGATCTACAAATAATACATAGCCGGTTGGATCATCCAGCCGGCTTATTCTTTTTGAAGGAGGTAGGTTCATGCCGAGCAAAATGCAGTTTTACGCGCAGATGGCTGACCGGGCGGTCCTATCTGCTTCATGACGGCTGCGGCGGGCTGAGCTGCCGCAAAAGCGGATCCATCGAAAACAGCTTTTGGATATAAGGATCCCGCGGACCGGATGGTCCGCGGGATCTCGTTGTTTGTTTGCTTCGCAGGATATCAGACTTTGTGCTCCGCCCGGGAGATGATGTCGTTCTGCATGGCTTCGGTCATATCCACGAAGTAGGCGGAGAAGCCGGCGATGCGGACCACCAGGTTGTGGTAGTTCTCCGGATGGGCCTGGGCCTTCCGCAGGGTCTCCGCGTCCACCACGTTGTACTGGATCTCCATGCCGCCGTTATTGAAGTAGGTCCGGGTCATGTCCTCCAGCTTGGTGATGCCGTCGTCCGCCCGCAGGGAGGTGGGATGGATCTTCAGGTTCAGGGCCATGCCGTCCAGGTAGTGGCCGTGCTCAAAGTTCACCGCGGAGTTGAACACGCCGGTGGGCCCGCACACGTCTCTGCCCTGGCCGGGGCTGCAGGCGTCCGCGATGGGCTCGCCGGTCTTCCGTCCGTCCGGCGTGGCCCAGGTGATCTCCCCCTGCACCACGTGGTCGGAGGCGCCGAAGGTGCCGCATTTGTAGGTGGTGCAGCGGCAGGTGGAGAAGGCGCGGGTGATGTTGTAGTACAGGTCCATGACGTACTTCATTTCCATATCCGCGTAGGGGTCGTTGTTGCCGTAGTGGGGGACCTGGTGCAGGACCCGCTGGCGTAGCTCCTCGTGGCCCTCCCAGTTATCCAGGATCGCCTGGAGGAATTCCTCCCGGGTGGCGATCTTCTTATCGTAGACGATGTACTTCAGCGCGGTGAGGCTGTCCGCCGTGGTGGCGAGGCCGGTGGCGGTGCCGCCGTAGCTGTTGTACTTCGCGCCGCCCTCGGATACGTCCTTGCCGGACTCCATGCAGCCTTCCGTGGAGATGGAGAGGTTCGGGAAGGGGAAGAGCCGGGGATATTCGTGCTCCGTCAGGTTGTTCAGGGTGGCGGACCAGGTGAGCATCCATCTGCAGATCTTCTCGAAGGCGGCCTTGACGTCGTCCATGGTCTCCATGTCGTACAGGTAGCCGGAGCGGACCTTCTCGGGGCACTGGGCGCCGTTGATGGGGTTGATGCCGTTGTTGATGGCCATCACCAGGGCGATGGCCCAGAAGATGCCGTTATGGCCCATGGCGGAGCCGTTGGGGGCGGGGTAATCGTTGCCGAAGCCGGTGATCTCCTGGCAGCCGATGAAGGCGAAGTTCCGGGCGTCCTCCAGGGAGAAGCCCACCTCCTTCATGAGGGCGGGGATGATCACGTCGTCGTTCTGCAGCAGAGGCAGTCCGCCCACGCGGCAGGAGGCCGCCATGGCGCAGTCCCACATCTCCTTGGGGGTGTTCTTGGTGACCCGGAGAGAGATGGTGGGGTCATGCAGGTCCAGCCGGGCCAGGGTCTCCAGCACCATATAGGATACCGGGTTCACCGCGTCCTCCCCGGTCTTGGGGTCGGTGCCGCCGATGGTGGTGTGCTGGAAGGAAACGCCGATGCCGGCGGTCTGGGCGGTCTTGCCGAAGCTGCCGCCATAGAAGGTGTTGATTTTCAGGAAGAAGCCGTCCACCAGCTCCTGGGCCTCGTCCAGGGTGATGGTGCCCTCCTCCAGTTCCTTCTTCAGGTAGGGCCAGGTGTACTGGTCGAAGCGGCCCAGGCTGATAACGCCGGGGTCGTTGTCCGACTTCAGGAACACGTCGTACAGCAGGGCCATCTGGCAGGCCTCCCAGAAGGTCCTGGGGGTCTCGGTGGCGATGTGGTCCAGGCTCTGGGCCCGGCTCTCGAACTCCGCCTTCTTGGCGGGATCCGTCGCCTCCGCGGCCAGCTGACGGGAGAGGTCGGCATACCGGCGGGTGAGGGTGATGGCGCCGTCGCAGGCAACGGTGGCGGCCTTGTAGAACATATACTTGCCGATGTCGTTGCCCATGATGTTGCCTTCGTGCTCATCCAGCCAGTCCTGGGCCTTCTTCCGGATGGCGCCGTAGCCCTGGCGCAGGATGTTCTGGTAGCCGGGGGTCAGATGTCCTGGGGGGAGATAGATGGGCCAGCCGCCGATCTTTCCGGAGGGGTTCGCCTGCAGGACGAAGAGGTCCTGCACCCCGTCGGGCAGCCAGTCCTGGGCGCCGAAGCCGCCTTCCAGCTGCATCCGCTCCTTGGAGATCTCCCGCAGCTTCTTCACGTCCTCCGGGGCGATGGCCAGCTTCTGGTGGGAATAGAGGGGATCCTCATCCGGGCAGTGGTGCAGTCCGTCCGGTCCGATGGGCCAGGTGTTCTCAATATCCACCATCAGCCAGCCGGAGCCGCCGGCGCCGCCCCAGCCCTTGTTCCCCAGACCGCCGAAGAAGTACTCGTCCTCATGGAGGTTCAGGGGCATCCGTTCCAGCACGTATAGGGAGATATAGGGCTTCTGCAGCATGGGCGGGTACTTGATGTACTTTTTCTTCGCATCCAGCTGGATCCGCGCCTTCTCCGCATCCGATACGATGAGCCGGTCCCGGACCGCGTCCCGCAGCCTCGCCACGCGCTCGGTATAGGGTCTGAACGTATACATAGCAGCACGCTCCTTTCATGCATATTGGCCGTGCCCTGTCGGGCACAAAATCTTAACTTTTATTATATCGGGTATTCCCGCGGAAGTCAAAGGGGATTTCCGTTCGTCCTGTTTCGGATAATGCTGCTGGTTAATTCTCCATTGATTTTGCCAACAGCCTGTCAAGAGAGCTAAATATGTATCATGTGACATGGCTATTTGCGGAATGGCTGCATTCCCATGTTCCCCGAAATGAGCTGGTCAAAATGTACAATATTATTATGCTGGTTTTGTGCAATACAGAGAACCGAACAATACCTATTGACATTGACGCGACGTCAAATTGTATGCTCGAGCCGAAATCCGAGGTGTTTGACATGCAAAAGGAGGTTTTCAACATGAAAAAGAGGATTATCCTTGCAGGCTTGCTTCTGGTTTTGGCAATCGTTCTGGCTGGCTGTGCCGACAAGGAACCTGCTGCTCCGCAAGCAACCGCACCGCAGGAAAATGCCGCGCAGGGATCGGAGATCCAATCCGCAACGGTCATCTTCTTCACGGAACCGGTGAACGTTTTGGCACAGGAAGAGGCAGACATCAACCAGACAAACATCGTCTTTGACCGCAAACGAGCCGCATGTGTTGATGAGATTGACAGGATCGCAAGCATCCTTCATGGCATCGACAGCTGGAGTGCCGACACCACCGAGAGGGAAGAACTGTACGTTGATGGTGCATTCGGCTTATCGGATGCCGAACGACTTTACTGGTTCTCCTATACTGACAATACCATCTTCTATCAGATCATTTCCATGGACCCGGAAACCGAGCAGGTGAATGTGGAATTCTATATGGCCACGCTCTCGGAAGCCGATATGGAATATATCCGGAGCCTGAAGGACTCAAAGGACGGATATAAGTATTAAACGGGTTACATCAGAGGCATCTCCATATTTATGGCAGCCCCACATTGGGGGCTGCCTTTTGCTTTGCCTGTGAGTGGCGCATAACCTCATAGGCCAATGGGTATTTGCAGCTTCACCGGAAAAAAGGGGTATGCCTGCAGCAACAAATACCACAGAAGGGGATTTCCGTTTTCCGGCAGCCGGGCGGCAGGCTACAGGGTCTCCTGGGGCTTCCGCCCCACCCCTGCGGGAAATTCGGGCACCCGGTTGACCTTTCCGGCCTCCTCCCTGGTGGTCCCGGTCTCTTCCCACCGGATGTCCTTCTCCATCCAGGCATAGTCGCTGATGCGGATGCTGATGAGCCGCCCGTCCTCTCCCCGCATGTAGGCGGCGATGCCGGACATGGCGATCCGGCCCAGCTCCTCATGGCCCTTGTCCGTGACCACGTGGACCCATTCGATGACGCCGGTCACCCCGTCGTCGATGAGGGTCTCGTAGCGCATGCCCACCCCGGCCGGGATATAGGAAGCCATATTGGTATAGATCCGGCGCATGGCCTCCGGCCCCTTTTCCGGAGCCTTGCCCTCGTACCGGCCGTAGCCGCCGAAAACGCAGTCCGGGTGCATGCAGGCCAGGATCCGGTCCACATCCACGCCGGGCATATGGTGCAGGGCGACGTAGTATTCCTTCACCGCCCCGGTGAGCAGGCCCGGATCCCCCATCTCCAGATGGGCGGAGGGAAAAAGCGGCCTCCTGTAGGGGGTCAGACCCGGCACGAAGCTGCTGTGGCAGTAGAGCCGCACCTCCTCCAGGGTCCCCCGGCTGCCCAGGTCCCCCACCACGAACATGGGCACCTGGTCGATCATCCCGTCCACGGTGAAGTTCAGGACCACCTCCGTCACGGAGCGGCCCCCGCTCCGGGTCTGGAACCGGGGCAGGACCTCCAGCCCCTCCGCGCCGAACCGGCCCGCGAACCCCCGGGCGAAGGCAAGGATCTCCTCCCTCCCCTCGAACCGCCCGTAGGGGGCGTCCACCACGGGCAGGGCCTCCGTAAACTGCTTCCGTTCCCGGAACAGGGCCGCCGCCCGGTCATACTCCCCCGCGGCGATATGCCGCATCAGCAGAAGCTCCGGGGAATCCTCCCGGATCCCCTCCTGGGGCTCCGGATACAGGACGTACAGTTCCGCCGTCTGTCTGATCTCCATGCCGCTCTCCTCCCTTGGTTTGGCGCCGGCCCTCCGGGCCCTCATGCCCCCGGCTCCGCCTTTTCCTTATATTCGATGCAGAGCATCGTGATATCGTCAAACTGCTCGGCGTCCTTCACGAAGGCCTCCATCGCCCGGCGGACCTGGGTGATGATCTGCTTCGGGGACGCCTCCGGGGACTCGTTCAGCGCCTCCAGCATGCGGCCGGTCCCGAACATCTCCCGGGCGGCCTCTCCCCCCATGGCCTCCGGCACGCCGTCCGTATAGACGAACACCTTCGATCCCGGCTCCAGCTGAAGCTCGTATTCCCGGT
Organism: Oscillospiraceae bacterium; assembly: GCA_045223835.1. Classification (GTDB taxonomy): domain Bacteria; phylum Bacillota; class Clostridia; order Oscillospirales; family Oscillospiraceae; genus UBA1774. The sequence goes on from JBGUZS010000101.1 coordinate 20,870, forward strand.
AAACCATTCCGCCCATGCCGCCCATGACGAATCCGTGCTTGTCCTTCAGCAGCTCAAACTGCCCGTCCGGCTTCCGGACGGTGGGGTATTCGTGCCCCGCGTTGGCGGCGGTCAGCCTGCCGGTGGACAGCTCCAGGATCCCCACCCAGGCCGTGACGAACATCTCCTCCTGGTTGTTGGCGCAGATCGCGTCATTCGTCCGGGTAAGGATCTCCGCAGGAGACTTGCCCATGGCGGCATAGCTCTGCAGGATGATCTTGGAGGCCATCATAAACAGCGCCGCGGGGACCCCCTTGCCGGAGACGTCGGCGATCACCATGCCCAGATGATCCTCGTCGATCAGGAAGAAATCGTAAAAATCTCCCCCCACCTCCCGGGCGGGGTCCATGAGGGCGTAGATGTCGAATTCCGAGCGGTCGGGAAAGGGCGGGAAGATATTGGGCAGCATCGCCGCCTGGATCCGGGTGGCCAGGCCCAGCTCGGTGCTGATGCGTTCTCTCTCTGCGGTGATGGCCTCGTTCTCCCGGAGGTATTCCTTCATCCGCAGCGTCAGGGATTGGAAGGAATTCGCCAGCGTCTGGGTCTCGTCGCCGGTATCCAGGTCCCAGGTGAAGTCCAGATTGTCCCCCTGCATGGAGCCGACCTTCTCGGTGAGCAGCCGGATCGGCTTGACGATCCGGTTGGAAAGCGCCACGGAAACGACCAGGGCGATGTACACCGACAAGCCCAGCAGGATCAGCAGCAGGATATTGGCGCTCCGGATATACCGGTTGGATTCCTGAAAGGATTTTTCCGTCATCTGGTCGATATTGACCAGGAGCTGGTTGGTGGGGGCCTCCACCGCCTCCTGGGAGAGAAAGACGATCATGGACCAGCCGACGCTCTTCATGGGGGCGAAGGCCGCATAGCTGGGGACTCCGTCCAGGGTGAGCAGCGTCACTCCGGGCTTCCCGGCGACCGCGTTGCGGGTCATCTCCGCCAGGGCCTCGTCCTCCGAAAGGCGAAGGTCCTGTGCGTCGGTGACCGCGGCAAGGGTCCCCTCCTCGTAGGTGGAGAACAGGACCTGCCCCCTGCGGTTCAGGATGCAGGCGTTGCCGCTTTCCCCCAGATCCACGCTTTTGACCAGGGTCTCCAGGTCGTCCAGGTACATGCCCGCGCCGGCGACCCCCATGAGCCGCTCCCCGAGGAAGACCGGCACGCCGCACATGATCGCCAGGCGCGGAGTGTGGGCATCCTTGGTGACCGGGGTGAAGAAGGGCTCCCCGGTCCTGGCCGCGCCTTCGTACCAGGGACGCTCCTTCGCCTCCATGGGCATCAGGCTTCCCGACTCATCATACTTTTTGGCGGGGATGAAGTCCGCCTGAACCATGAAGCCCGATTCCGTCGCCACATAGATGGAGGCCATATTCTCCTGGCTGGCGTTCACGGCCATGAGCACATCCTGAACGTTGCCGATCAGCTCCAGCTCCTCCCGGATCTCCGGATCTGACGGATCCGTTTTCGCGGAATACAGGACCTGGATCGTCAGCGCTCCGTCCTTTTCGGGGTCGGGCAGGGGCACGGGCCGCGGGGCATACTGCTCCGGATGGCTGTAGATCTGCCCGGCGACGGAAGCCGCGACGCGGACTCCCCGTTCAAACTCAAAAAAGAGCTCGTCCGCGATTTCCGCCTTGTTCTCGGCCAGCTCCATCATCCGGCGCTGGGACTGCTCGGTCATATAGGCCGAGGATTTGTCCCCGATGGTCTCGCTGAGGCTGCGGTTGGAAGCGGCCAGCGCATTCGAGGATTTCTTCATCGTCAGGAAGAAAATGATCCCGGCGACCAGCAGCATCCCGATCACCGCCGCGATCATCGCCCGGAGGATCTTTCTGCCCAAGGATCTGTTTTTGCTCATGCGTTCCTCTCTCCCAGCATGGATCATCCGGTACGCCTAGCCGGTCCGCGAAGGGCGATATCCGGCCCGGATGAGGGCAAACGCCCGATACTCCCGATTTTTTCTCCCAGTATAATATGAGTCGGCCCGGATTTCCACAGGGAATTCATCCGCTGCGGGAATATCCGGGCGCACCCGCAGAAATCCCTTGCGGGCTTTCTGCGTTGAAACGGCGAAAGGCCGTGCCAAAAAAATTTCTGCCGGCCTTCCCCGATCGGGAGAGCCGGCAGTCGGTTTCCTGGCGTTACAGGCAATTCCTGCGCCGTCGATCGCCGGGCAGACCCCGCGCGCCGGGCCGATGACGGCTGCACCGGCGGAGGGGAGGGGTGCTTTTTTGATGATTATTCAGCGCCTCCCTTAAGTGTTTTGATGGAAGCGATCAGCATTCGTCTTATTGCGCCGCAGCTGTTTTTCAAAGGCTTGTATGTTTGTTCATCCAGATATCCCGTTTCAAACAACAATTCAAGCCAGTACTCCGTCTCATAAACTTCCTTGAGAGATATTTCAAATTTGGAAATAAAGTCTCTTGTCCCCTGCGCATACTGCGCCTCATGGATATTCGCGCCGATAGAGGTGCCGCTTCTGAGCAGTTGGTTTGTCAGAACGGACTCTCGGTGTTCCTGCTTGATATTTCTGCAAAGAATCACAATTTGTTTGGCAAAATCCTTGGATCTTTCACGGAGAATGCTGTCAGCCATCGTCAACCCCTCAGACCTGTTTGTCATCGGTAAATCCTGTTCAAGTGATATTCCCGCTTTCAGCGGCAGTTTAATTGCGCTTTACGGCGCAGTTATATTCTATTCGCCCTCTAAGCTGCGCCC